>CAJOHV010000020.1:25107-75361 GCA_905234485.1 uncultured Bacteroidales bacterium
GGCCGCCGCTTCGCGGACGAGCGGGCCGGGTCCCCCGGCCGCCCCGTCACCGGCGCGCGCGCCGTGTATGATATGATGGTACCCTACCTCAAAGGCCTCAGCCACGAAGAGTGCTGGGTCCTCTTGCTGGACAAGCGCGTGCGCGTGTTCTCGCGCGAGCGTGTGGGCCAGGGGTCCCCGGACGAAGTCCCTATGGACCCCCGGTCCATCGTCCAGCTCGCGCTGAGTCGCGGCGCCCGCTCCCTCATCCTCGTGCACAACCACCCCGCGGGCAACCCGGAGCCCTCCCACGCCGACATCTCCCGCACCGCCTCCCTCGCCCGCGCCGCCTCCGCCGTGGACCTCCGCCTCCTTGACCACATCATCATCTCCGACGACTCCTTCTACTCCTTCTCCGACGAAAAACTGTACCCCGCCCTATCTTAATAGCGTGGCACGCAACCCATTGATTATTAGCCAATTACATAAAACACGACTCCAAAAATCTCGGAGTCGTGTTTTAGCAACTTCTTGCAAATCGGGCACTTAGCCGCCACGGCCCATTAGCGGCCGGTGTAGACGCCTTCGAAGAGAATGGTGTTGGAGGTGGATTCAGCGATGAAGTAGGCGAAGGGATGGTCTGCGTAGAAATTGACCTCCTTGATGATTGGTTCGGGTTCGGCGGCGGTCGCACCAGACACTCCGACCACAGTCACCGCAGCCGCCTTGACACCCCACTCAGCAACGGTGACTCTGGCTTTCTGGATGACCTGGCCTATCCAGTATTGATACGCTTCTTCCTTAGGCTCGAACATACAACCTAGTTCAGCGGCATCCCTATTGAATGCGCGTTTGATGCCAAGTTCTTTCAAGGGATCGATAAGGTTGAATTTGTTCTCGATATCGAACTTGGGGAGTCGCACATTGACTTTTGCGTCCGTGGTCAAACCGTTCTCAATATCGGCCCAGGATATGGTTTGAAGTTGGTCGAGCAGGGTTTTACAGTAGGCGTTGAGCGCGTCGATGCCTTCGGCTCCATAGCCTAGGAAGTCGATGATTTCCTGCAGCGTTTCGCCCGATGCGCCGTTTGCAGTCATAGCCAGCGCATACTGCAGGCTAAGCGGAGAGCAGATGAGATTGGAACCGTCGTAGAGTTGCCTCAGAAGGCGGAAGGACATCGCATTCCCTGCCTGGGCATAGCCCTTTTGCGTTTCATAACTGCAATTGTTTGGTTGAGGCAAGATATGCATTTTTTGCTATATTTGTGGACTTGAATTTTTAATTCTAAAACTATAACTGTATGAAAAAATTACTTGCTGTGTTCTTTGCAGCGGCACTTTGCCTCAGCGCTTTCGCAGAGGAGGAAGAGAAAGAAATGAAGACCGGTTGGTCTTTCGGTGTACTCCCTACCGCTACATTCTCGGTTGACAACGGATTCCAGGCCGGTGCTTTCGGCGACGTCTATTACTATGGCGACGGCGGCACTTATCCGGATCCTCTTCACAAAATCAGTTGGGAAGGCTCGTACTTCACGCACAGCCACCGTATGCGTCTGTACCTGGCGTATGACTCCAAGTACCTCATCCCGAACATGCGTGTGAACGCGTCGGTCACGTACATGAACGACCCTCTGTATAGCCTCTGGGGCTTCAACGGCGCAGCCGCCACTCAGGGCACAGAGAATTACTATGGTGACAACCATGTCTGGGGCAACAGAAATATGGTAATGCCCGGAACCACCAACAATGTCAATTACTATGGTATGAGCCGTGAGATGCTCCGCATCCTCGCGAACTTCCAGGGCAAACTCACCGACAACCTCAACTGGGCAGCCGGTATGAACTTCTGGAAATGGAATCTCGGTGCAATGAAGGATAACGGTGTGGATGTGAACGGCAACAAGCAGTACTACGACACCAATGCCACCCTCTACAACTTCCTCAGCACCGCCGGTGTTCTCACCGATGCTGAAAAGGACGGCGGCATCTCTCTGGAGTTCAACGCCGGACTGGTGTACGACACCCGTGACATGGAGGCTGCTCCTAACAAGGGTATCTGGGCAGAGGCTTACCTCAACGGTAATTTCATCGGCCAGCCGTATCTGAAGTTGTGCGCCTATTTCCGTCACTACATCAGCATTCCTATCGACTTCACCCCCGCCGGACGCCCCGTGTTCGCATATCGTCTCGCATTGCAGCACACCATCGCAGGAGAGACCCCTCTGTTCATGGTTCAGAACAACCCTCTGCTTGTCCAGCGTAACATGATCTCCGAGGGCTTCGGCTCCAGCAACACCATCCGCGGTCTCCGTGAGAATCGTATCCTCGCAGACGGTATGGCATGGGCAAACACCGAACTCCGCATCAAACTCGTGAAGTTCACCCTCGCAAACCAGTACTTCTACATCGCAGTGAACCCGTTCTTCGATGCAGGTATCATCACCAAGCCTTATAAGGCCGCGGCGATGGAGAGCATAGCAGCTCCTGACGGAAAGGTTTACGATCCCGTGTTCAACGCTCTCACAGGAAGCGCCGATCCTATCTACGATCCTTCCAAGATCAGCAGGCTCATCTACAGCGGCGGTGCAGGTCTGAAGATCGCCATGAACCAGAACTTCATCGTTTCCGTGGACTTCGCGAAGTGCTTCACCGAAGGTATGGACGCCGGTCTCTGGCTCGGTATCGGTATCAACTATCAGTTCTAGGATAATATGAACACAAACGAAATAGTAGGACAATTCCGTCTTGAGGGCAAGGTCATTGAGATCAAACCCCTGGGAAACGGACTGATTAACGACACCTATATCGTGAAGACTGAGGGCGACGCCCCCAACTACGTCCTCCAGCGCATAAACAACGCGATCTTCACTGACGTGGATCTTCTCCAGCACAACCTCGAAGCTGTCACGGCGCACATCCGCCGCAAACTCGAGGCGAAGGGAGAGAAGGACATCGACCGAAAGGTTCTCCGCTTCATCCCCCTGAAGGACTCCGAAAAGACCTACTGGACCGACGGACAGACCTATTGGAGAATCTCCGTGTTCATCAAGGACTCCTTCACCTATGATTCCGTGACTCCCGAGTATTCGGAGTACGCCGGCGAGAACTTCGGCCGCTTCGAGGCCATGCTCGCGGACATCAAGGAGCCCATCGGAGAGACGATTCCGGACTTCCACAACATGGAGCTTCGCGCACGCCAGCTCGAAGAGGCTGTGGCCGCTGACAAGGCCGGCAGGCTCGCAGACCCCGAGGTACAGGCTATCCTGGCCGAGATCCGCGCCCACGTGGACGAGATGTGCATGGCCGAGCAGTTGCACCGTGAGGGTAAACTTCCCAAGCGCATCTGCCATTGCGACACGAAGATCAGCAATATGCTCTTCGACGCCGAGGGCAACGTCCTCTGCGTTATCGACCTGGACACCGTGATGCCGAGTTACGTCTTCTCAGACTACGGCGACTTCCTGCGCACCGCAGCGAACACCGTGGCCGAGGACGACCCCGCCATAGACAAAGTCGCTTTCAGGCTGGACATCTTCGAAGCCTTCACGAAGGGCTATATCAAGGGCGCGACCTTCCTCACCCCGGTGGAGAAGGAAAACCTCCCGTTCGGAGCTCTGCTCTTCCCGTTCATGCAGGCGGTCCGCTTCTTCGCCGACTATATCAACGGCGACACCTATTATAAGATCCGTTATCCCGAGCACAACCTCGTCCGCACGCGCAACCAGATGGCGCTGTGGCGCAGCGCGCTCGCGAATATGGATTACATGAAGAAATTCATTGCGCAGTTGTAATGAAGGAAAGCCGGACGAATATGTTTCAGTTCCGCGCAGAGCCCATCCAGGACGTCGGTATCGGCGTAGTCGGTCTTGGCGTGCGCGGAACTGAAGCCGTTCAGCGGCTTCCATTCGTGCCCGGGTGTCACCTCGCCGCAATCTGCGACCTGGACCCGGACCTTGTCAGCGCCCGGCTGGCAGACATCCCTGATTCCGGGCAAACCCTGTCCGCATACACGGACTACCGCGCGCTTTGCGAAGCCCCCGCCGTGGACATGGTCTATGTCTGCACAGACTGGAGTTCGCACGTGGAGATCGCCATTTACGCGATGGAGCATGGCAAACACGTGGCGCTGGAGGTGCCGTCCGCCCGGACAATCGACGAATGCTGGGCTCTTGTGGAGACTTCCGAGCGCACGCGCCGTCATTGCACCATCCTTGAGAACTGTTGCTACGACCGCTTCGAGCTGACCGCTTTGGAGATGGCCCGGCGCGGCCTTTTCGGCACCCTGATCCACGCCGAGGGCTCCTACCACCACAACCTCGAAGGCCGCTGGGGCCCGGACAACTGGCGTCTGAAACTGAACCGCGACTGCCGTGGGGACCTCTATCCCACGCACGGTTTCGGCCCGGTCTGCCAGGCGCTGGGGATCCACCGTGGTGACAGGCTGCTGACGCTCGTCTCCATGGACACGGCTCCCTTCAACGGCCCCCGCCACCTCAAGGAGCAGACGGGCGAGGATGCGGCCGACTTCGCCAATGGCGACCTGACCACGACGATGCTTCGCACCGCCGGGGGAAAGACGATCCTGCTGCAGCACGACGTGATGACTCCCCGCCCGTACGACCGTGGGTACCAGCTCGTGGGCACGGACGGCTTCGTGCGGAAATATCCCACCCCCCAGATCTGCCTCCGCTTACCCGACGGCTCCGGCACGAAGACCTACGAAGGCGCCGAACTGGACGCCCTGATGGCTGAGTACCGCGCCCCGTTCCTCACTCCCGAGGTCGAAGAGATGGCCGGCCGAATCGGCGGCCACGACGGCATGGACTTCCTGATGGACTACCGCATCATCTACTGCCTGAACCATGGCCTCCCTCTGGACATGGACGTCTACGACCTCGCCGAGTGGTGCTGCATCACCGAACTCTCCCGCAAATCCCTCGACGGCGGCTCCGTCCCCGTCCCCGTCCCCGACTTCACTCGCCAAGGGTAGCAAGCTCCCCGCATCGCACACGAAACGAAAACGGTACACCAGAACGGCATTTGGTGTGCGAAACGGCTGTTTCAATGCATTTGGTACATGAGAGGGCCCTCTGGTGTACGAAAACAACGGTTGGAGGCGCGAAGCGCCGATAGGCAGGGGAGTTTGAGGGGGTACGCCCCCTCATTCGATATCGGGCTAGCCCCGCATCGCACACGAAAAAAGCCGCTCGAATGAGCGGCCGGTTTTTCGGGTGCGATGTGGGGCTCGAACCCACGACAACCAGAACCACAATCTGGTGCTCTACCAACTGAACTAATCGCACCGTGTTAGAGAGGATTGCAAAGGTAGAGATATTTTTGGAAATTCCAAATATCTCGGCCCTTGCTATTTGTTAACCGGTTTCGGAACAGGCTTGATCGGCTTCGGATCCGCCTTCTTTCCGAGCGGGACTACTGTCATCCCTTCGCTCTTGGCATTCTCGCTCTCTTTCTTGACAGTCTCTGCTGCTTTCTTGGTAGTCTGTTCTGCCTTTTCGCAGGCTTGTTCAACTTTCTCGCACGCCTCCTCTACTTTCTGACAAGCGTCGCCGACTGCCTGATCACACTCTTTCTGAACAGCCCCAGCGGGACATCCTGCCTCGTCGTGATTTCCACAACAAGAGTGTTCAACTTTCTCTGATTTTTCAGCCTCTTTCTGAGCCTCCTGCGACTTTGCGTTTCTGCGCGGTCCACATGCAACAACGCACATCGCCGCAATAGCAATAATCAATACTTTATTCATAACACTACAAATATACGAATTTCCCATCCAACTTTTACTCTTCCGTCTTGTACGCCTCGGTGTGTAAAACCGCCCAATTCACACACCAACCCCCTACCCTCGATCGCGCTGCGCCGAGCCTTGGATGGGGCTCAGCTTGCGCGATGGGTACTTTGCCCGACGATTATTCGGTAGTATTAACTGGTGTCGGGCCCCGGCGACTTTTCTCATACGGGGGAAGCTTCCTTCCCCCTAACCCCCTTCGGCCTTTTCGCCTTTCCGTATTTTCTCGCTTCGCTCCAAAATACCCGGCCCGGCCGGTCGGCTGATGCCGACTTCGTCGCTCCGCTCCTCTAAGGCCCCCGCACACCTCAGTACCGCCAGTCGAGTGCGCGGTGTCCCGACCGAATACCCATTACCGGCTTCCACTACCGCTGGAATATATATTCCCCCTGCCAGCTCGCTCCCCGCGAAGGGTAGGACCTTCTTTACGCAGTAACGCTTCACTCGCGGCGTCAGAAACAATCGGGGACGATTTTTTCGAAGGGTTGATAGAGGCCGAAAATCGTACCAACCTTTTAACCCTTCGCGCTTCCCCTCCCGCCCCGGCGCTAGCCCCGGTAGGCCCTCCGCACTCATTTTCGCCAAGTAGCCGTCCCGACCACTTGCCCCACACCATGTTCTAGTAGGGGTGCGCTTTGCACCAAAGGCCGAAACAGGCCCTAGCCGTCCCGATCACTCGCCCCATAATATCTTCTGGAGGGGTTAACCCTTGAGGCTACTTGGCGGAAATACTAATACTAGCAGGTAAACAGTCACTACTCACGTCCTCTAGTTCTGTTTCGCCAAGATGAAGCCAGGCGAGATGCCTTATAGCATACTCTGGAAGGGGGTATGCTGGCTTCATACGACGAAATCGGCCTATGAAGCCAGACTGGAGGCCTCAGAGACCGTTCTAGCAGGGGTGGTCTGGCTTCATCTTGGCCAAAGGGCCGAAATCCGCGCCAAAAACACGGAATTCGGCGCCGGAAGGTGGAAAAACCAGCCGATCCGCGCTTCCGGGGAGGCTGCGGTAAAAAAATGTAAAAAGTGGGAATAAAATGGAAAAGTTTTCCTATCTTTGTGCCACTTGCGTATAAGAATTATTTTATGATCACATTCATCGGCGAATACACCTCGAAAGTGGACGACAGGGGCAGATTGGTGCTCCCGGCGCCCCTGAAGGGCTGCCTGCCTGTGGGTGGAGACATGAGATTCGTAGTGAAAAAGAGCATCTACGATGACTGCCTGGAGATGTACACTTTCGAAGAGTGGACACGGCAGTCGGAGAAGGTCAAAGACGGTCTCAACTTCTTCAACCCCAAGCACGTGCAGTTCTGGAGGGAGTATATGCGCGACCGGGATGTGGTCGAACCGGATTCGAAATTGGGTCGTATCTCAATCTCCCGGAATCTTCTTGACGCAATCGGTGTGAACAAAGAGGTCGTATTCTTTGGCATTGATTTCAAGATCGAGATTTGGGCGAAGGAGAAATTCGACGCTTCACGTCTGTCTGACGAAAATTACATTGCCATAGCGGAAAGCCTTTCTAAATAGAGGCTGAGCGCTATGTCCGAGTACCACAAACCCGTTCTGCTGAAGGAGAGCGTAGACGCCCTGGTTACGGACGTCCGCGGAACCTATGCCGACGCCACCTTCGGAGGCGGGGGCCATAGCCGCGAAATCATCGGCAGGCTAGCCCCGGAAGGCCGCCTGATCTCCTTCGACCGCGACAAAGACGCCCTCGCGAACGCGATAGACGACCCGCGTTTCACACTCATCCACAACGATTTCAGATTCATCTATAACTACTCCCTGGTGGGAACCAAGGGAGGGTTCGACGGCATCCTGGCAGACCTGGGAGTGTCGTCGCATCAGTTCGATACGGCGGAAAGAGGCTTCTCGTTCCGCTATAGCGCTCCGCTCGACATGCGAATGAATGTGCAGGGAACAACGACTGCAGCGGACATTGTCAATTCTTATACGCAAGAAGAATTGGAAAGGATTCTTAGGATTTACGGTGAGGTCGAAGACGCCCGCAAGGTCGCAAGGCTTATCGAAAAAGCCCGTGCCCAGAAGGCTATCGAAACCACCGATGACCTGGACAATGCCATTGCAGCCGCCCTGCCTTCTTTCGCCGAGCACAAATTCCTCGCGAAGGTCTACCAGGCGCTACGTATCGAAGTGAATCAGGAAATGCGCTCCCTGGAGAAATTCCTGGAAGGCGCCGCCCTGGCGCTCAAGCCGGGCGGGAGGCTGGTGGTCATCACCTACCACTCCCTCGAAGACCGCATGGTGAAAAATTTCATCAAGGCCGGAAACATCGAGGGCGAACCCGCAAAAGACATGTTCGGGCGCACAAACTGCCCCTTCGAGGCCGTCAACCGCAAACCCATCCTCCCCGCAGAGGATGAAATCGCCACCAACACCCGTGCCCGTAGCGCCAAACTTCGCATTGCTCAACGGACGAATGAGAGGCTAGAGGAGCGAAGCGACGAGGGCGGCATCAGCCGCCGTGCCGTGAGGGAGGAGCGATGCGACGACCGGAAGGCACCCGCCGAAAGCGTTAGCGAAGGCGGCATGTCCCACCGGGGCAGCTGCGAAGCAGCGGGGGTAAAAAGTAAAATTGCGAAGCAATGAAGCGAAGCTTTAAATTATCGGACATCGGGCAGTTGCTGAAGAACAGCGTCAAGGCCATCTTCGAGGGAGAATTTCTCCTCCGATTGAAGATCGGGCGCTACTTCGTCAACATCGTGCTCGTGTTCGTGATCATAACCTTCACGATCTGGATCAGCCTGCTGATAGACAACACGATGACCAAGGTCGAACGAGGCAAGGCAGTGATCGCGGAGCAGGAAGCCACCATCGCGAGGCGCACCTACGAACTCTCCTCGCTGACCCGCAGGAGCGGCGCAGAAAAGCATCTCGAAGAACTGGGGTCAACACTTAAAGAAGCGGAGAAACCGCCGATAGTATTGAAATAGATCCCCGAGCAAGTCGGGGATGACGACAAGATAAATGGCAGAAGAGACTAAACAGGAAACCAGAAAGAGGGACAGGATCAGCTACGCGCTGTACCTGTACTACCTTCTGATGCTTCTCGTGGGGATATTCCTCGCGGGACGATTCCTGTATCTCAAAGTCTTCTGGCACCCGGACCACGAGATCGAGGACAAACTCACTCAGCCGGTTCGCAAGGTGATACTCGAGCCCACGCGCGGCAGCATCCTCGCCGTGGACGGCCGGCCGATCGCCATGTCGTATCCCCGCTACCAACTCTACATCGACCCGTGGGTCCGCAAGGGCGAGTACGACCTCATGAAGAAGGAGAAACGCGACTCCTGCCTCAGGGTCTGGAAGACCGACGCAGCCGGCTTTGCCGAAGGTCTGTCGGTCCTCTTCCCCCAGCATAGCCCGGACTACTTCCGCAAACGCCTGTGGGCCGCCTTCGACCAGGGCAGCCGCTATATGAAGATAGGCCGGCCGATAGAGAAAGAGCAGCTCGAATTCCTCCAGCAGTAC
Organism: uncultured Bacteroidales bacterium; assembly: GCA_905234485.1. Lineage (GTDB taxonomy): Bacteria > Bacteroidota > Bacteroidia > Bacteroidales > UBA932 > Cryptobacteroides. Next base: position 34,387 of record CAJOHV010000020.1, read on the forward strand.
CCGCTCATAAAGGACGGTCGCTACAAAGGCGGAGTGTGGTGGGAGAGTGTGCCCACGCGCCGCTACCCCTACGGCTCGCTCGCCAAGCGCACGATCGGCAGCGTCACGGAGAACGTGGACGGATCGTACTACAGCGGCATCGACGGCAAGTACAACTATGTCCTCCACGGCAAAGCCGGCCGCTACTACATCAAGAAGACGGACAACGGCTTCGTCCGCGACTACGACAGCACCTATGTGAAAGCCGTCGACGGACTGGACATTCGCACCACGCTCAACATAGACTACCAGGACATCGCAGACAAACTGCTGCGCAAATATGTGGAGCCCGAGCAGGATCTGGAGGCGGCGTGCTTCGTGCTGATGGACGTCAAGACTGGCGCTATACGCTCCATGGTCAACCTCGCCCGCTCTGACGGCGGCACGGGCATGTTCGGCGAGAACGAAAATGTGGCCGTGATGCGCCGCGGCGAGCCGGGCTCGGTATTCAAGATCACCACCCTGATGACTTGCATCGAGGACGGAATCGTCACCTCGATAGACCAGACGGTGCCGGCCAAGGACGGCATGGTGCAGGTGGAAGGCTACAAGCAGTACTACCCCGCCGACAAGCACCTCAAGGACTACATCGCCAAGTACCACACCACCAACATCCCGCTGTGGTACTGCGTGAAGATATCATCCAACAACGCGTTCAGGTATCTGGCCATCAAGAACTTCAAGGACAAGCCGGAAGACTTCATCGGCAGACTGCACACCTACAACCTCGGCAAGTCGTTCGACTTCGACGTCTTCGAGCAGATAACCAACCCCACCTTGAAGTACCCTACGGACAAGAGTTGGGCAAAGAGCGACCTCGGACAGATAGGAATGGGCTACACCGTGAGCGTGACGCCGATGCATATCCTAGCGTACTACAACGCCATCGCCAACGGCGGAAAGATGATGAAGCCATACCTCGTGGAAGACATCGAGGACAACGGAAAGATAGTGGAGAAACTCGGCCCTTCTGTGCTGAACTCCAGCATCTGCAAGCCAGAAACTGCGAAGATGCTCACCCAGGCTCTCTGCCACGTCACCGTGAACGACGAAGACTACAAATTCAGAGGCACGGCCTGGAGGCTCTCCTACATAGCGGACAAGGTGAAGGTGGCCGGCAAGACCGGCACGGCGGACGTGTTCACCAACGGCAGATATGTGCAGCCCGACGGCGCACGCAAGCAGCAGGGAACGTTCGTGGGCTTCTTCCCCGCCGAAGACCCGCAGTACACCGTTATCTGCGTCGTGTTCTCGAAGATATCGAAGAAAGAGTTCGCCGGAGGAGTCATCCCCGCGAGCGTGGTGAGAGACTTTATAAAGGAAATATATAACATAGATCCATACTGGAATGAAACTGTCCAAACTGATCCAAGGCCTTGACGCCAAGATACTCTCCGGAACTCCCGACACCGAGATCACAAGCGTTTGCTGCGACTCCAGAAAAGCCGCAGAAGGATCGTTGTTCATAGCCGTGGGAGGCACGGCCCTGGATGGCCGAAGTTTCGTCGGCGACGCGCTCGGCAGAGGCGCAGTCGCGGCCGTTGAAACCGGCCGCGAAGGCCTCGCCGCGCTCGCCGACCGCTTCTTCGGCCACCCTTCCCGTGCCCTGAAACTGGTGGGAATCACCGGCACCAACGGCAAGACGACCACCGTCACCCTGCTCTACAACCTGTTCAGGGCAATGGGCTACGAGTGCGGACTGCTTTCCACTATCGCCAACTATGTGGGCTCGGAGAAATCCGAGACCGCCAACACCACGGCGGACCCCGTCACCATCAACGCCCTGATGGCGGAGATGGTCGCGAAGGGCTGCGAATACTGCTTCATGGAGGTCAGTTCCATCGGAGTGGAGCAGCACCGCACGGACTTCCTGGATTTCAATGTGGGCATCTTCTCGAACCTGACCCACGACCATCTGGACTACCACAAAACGGTGGCCGAATACCTCCGCTGCAAGAAACTCTTCTTCGACAACCTGCCGAAGGGAGCCACGGCAATCACCAACATCGACGACAAACACGGCCTCGTGATGGTGCAGAATACCAAGGCCGACATCGTGACTTATTCCACCCGCAGCGGCGCGGACCACACTGCCAGAATCATGGAGCAGAGCATAGACGGCATGCTCCTGAAGATCGACGGCACCGAAGTGTGGACACGCCTCGTGGGCGAACACAACGCATACAACATTCTCGCTATCTACAGCGCGGCGCTTGCCCTCGGCGCGGGCAAAGACGAAACCCTAGTCGGGATCAGCAAGCTCCAATCGGCCCCCGGGCGTCTCGAGACGCTGCAGGGACCACAGGGGAAAACGGTGGTTATAGACTACGCCCACACCCCTGATGCGCTGGAGAATGTCCTCAAGACCCTCCGTCAGGTGGAGCCGGGACGCGAACTGGTGTGTGTGTTCGGCTGCGGCGGCGACCGCGACCGCACGAAGCGTCCGGAGATGGCCGCGATAGCGGAGCAGTATGCGGACCGCATCTTCGTGACGGCCGACAACAGCCGCACCGAAAAGACGGAAGACATCATGGCCGAAATCGCCACCGGCTTCTCGCCGAAGGGCCGCCTCAAAGCCCTCTGCATAGCGGACCGCGCCGAGGCCATCCGAGCCGCGATAACGATGTCGCAGAGCCCTTCGACCATCCTGCTCGCAGGCAAGGGCCACGAAACATACCAGGTGGAAGGAACCGAAAAAGTCCACTTCGACGAGCACGAAGTGGTCGCTGAAATATTCAAACAACTCTAAGAGATGCTGTACTACCTTTTCGAACTGCTTAAAAAGTACGATATCCCCGGACAGGGACTGATGACCTACTTCTCGTTCAGGGCCATCCTCGCCAACGTAATCGCCATCGTCGTGGCCTACTTCTTCGGAAAGAGGGTGATCAAATGGCTGCAGAAGAGGCAGATCGGCGAGACCGTGCGCAACCTCGGCCTCGAAGGCCAGATGAGCAAGGCCGGCACCCCCACCATGGGCGGCGTCATCATCATCGTGGCCCTGCTGGTCGCAGTGCTGCTCGTCTGCGACCTCAGCAATGTGTATGTGCAACTTCTCATCCTCACCACCATCTGGTGCGGCGGCCTCGGCTTCGCGGACGACTACATCAAGGTGTTCAAGCACAACAAGGAAGGCCTGAGCGAAGGCAAAAAACTCATCGGCCAGTTCCTGCTCGGCATCATGATCGCCGGCACAGTGTGCTTCAGCCCCAACATCGTAGTCCGCCAGGAGGTTGAGCAGACCGAGCATATCTCGGAGGCCGGCGTGCCCACGGGCGAAGTGGACCATGGCCGCTATGTCTCCGAAGATGTTATCAAGAGCACCAAGACCACCATCCCGTTCGTGAAGAGCCACGAATTCGACTACAAATACCTCATCCCCTTCAAGGGAGCGTTCGGATGGTACTGCAGGTGGGCGCTCTATGCGCTGGTGATCATCTTCATCATCCTCGCGTGCTCGAACGGCGCCAACCTCACCGACGGCATGGACGGCCTGTCAGCGGGCACATCCGCGATAGTCGGAGTGGTGATAGGTATCCTGGCGTGGCTGGGCGGCAACGTCATCGACGCAGGCTACCTCAACATTATGTACATCCCGGGTTCCGGCGAGACCGCCGTGTTTATGGCGGCGTTCGTGGGGGCGCTCGTGGGCTTCCTCTGGTTCAACACCTTCCCCGCCCAGGTCTTTATGGGCGACACGGGAAGCCTGATGATAGGAGGAGTAATCGGTGTGAGCGCAGTGCTCATCCGCAAAGAGTTGCTTCTGCCCATCCTCTGCGGCATTTTCCTGATGGAAAGCCTGTCCGTAATCCTTCAGAGGGGGCATTTCAGATATACTAAACGCAAGTACGGAGAGGGCCGCAGGCTGTTCCTGATGGCGCCGCTCCATCACCATTTCCAGAAACAGAACATCCCCGAGCCGCGTATCGTAGTGCGCTTCTGGCTCGTAGGAATCGTTCTGGCTGTGGGAACTTTGGCATTATTGAAGATCAGGTAGTATGGGAAGAATAGTAGTACTAGGAGGAGCAGAGAGCGGCGTGGGAGCCGCGGTCCTCGCGAAAGTCAAAGGCTTCGACGTCTTTCTGTCAGACAACGGCAAACTGAAAGACGACTACAAAGCGCTGATGGACAACTGGCAGATCGCCTATGAAGAAGGCGGCCACACCCCCGAGAAGGTGCTGGACGCGGACGAGGTGGTGAAGAGCCCGGGCATCCCGGAGACTGCGCCCATGGTGCGCGCCCTCAGGGACAAGGGTATCCACGTCATCTCCGAGATCGAGTTCGCGGCGCGCTACGACACCGCCAAGAAGATCTGCATCACCGGTTCGAACGGCAAGACCACCACTACCAGCATCATCTACTACCTCCTGAAGGAGGCCGGCCTCAACGTGGGCCTCGGCGGCAACATCGGCAAGAGTTACGCTCTTCAGGTGGCCACCGAGCAGCACGACTACTACGTGCTCGAGATCAGCAGTTTCCAATTGGACGGCTGCTATGATTTCCGCCCGGACATCGCCATCATCACCAACATCACTCCCGACCACCTGGATCGCTACGACTACAATATGGAGAACTACGTCCGCTCGAAGTTCCGTATCACGCGCAACCTCCGTCCGGAAGACTGCTTCATATTCGATTCGGACGACAAGATCACCATCGACCATTTGAGCAAGATAGTCCTCCAGGCGCGGATGCTCCCTATGTCGCAGACGCACGAAGTGGAGCAGGGCGCCTACCTCGAAGGGCAGAAGATAGTGATGCGAGTCGGCGAAGACGAGAGCGAAATCTACCTGAGCGAACTCGCGCTCGGCGGCAAGCACAATATCTACAACTCGATGGCGGCGGCGCTGGCCGCGAAGGCCGCGGGCATACGCAACGATGTCATCCGAAAGAGCCTCCGCACCTTCCAGCCCATCGAGCACAGGCTCGAGCCCGTGCTGGAAGTCAAGGACGTGCTCTACATCAACGACAGCAAGGCCACCAACGTGGACGCTGCCTGGTATGCGCTCGACTGCCAGCATAAGCCAGTCGTGTGGATTGTGGGCGGAACTGACAAGGGCAACGACTACGAAGTGCTGAAGCCCCTCGTGAAGGAGAAGGTGAAGGCCATCGTATGTCTGGGAGTAGACAACAAGAAATTCCACGAAGCATTCGAGGCGATAGTGGGAACCGACAAGATGGTCGACACCCTGTCCGCCGAGGAAGCAGTGAAGGCATCGGCCGCGTTCGCCGAGGCGGGAGACGTGGTGCTCCTCAGCCCCTGCTGCGCGAGTTTTGATCTTTTCACCTGCTACGAAGACCGTGGAGAAAAATTCAAGGAAGCAGTAAGGAACCTCTAGTATGAGCGGCAAGGGAAAGAAAATCTGGAACTTCATTGAGAATTTCGCCGGCGACAAGGTGGTGCTGATCATCGTGCTGATGCTCATCCTCTTCTCGATCGTGTGCATATTCTCGAGTTCGTCGCGCCTTGTCACCCCCAACACCGACCGCATTGACATAGTGATGGACCACCTGATGATAGTGGGCATCGCGCTCGTGCTTATCTTCGTCTGTTATCAGATAAGGAGCATAGAGTTCTTCAGGAAGGTCTCGGGGCTGGGCTTCTTCGTGGCGTTCGGATTTGTTTTCCTGCTTCTGATAGGCGGCGTGGGCAAATTCATCGAGGCTCCCGAAATCAACGGCGCAGTGCGTTTCCTCAGGGTGAAGGGCATCCAGATCCATGTCTTCGAGATTGCGAAGGTGGCGATGATTATGTACATCGCCTGGGGTGTGGACGCCATCAAGAGGGACAACTTCAAACTGCTCGATAAACTCGCCGAACTGGACCATCTGCACTGGCTGAAGAAGAGGGGTGTGAAGAAACTGATTTTCCTCTATATCCCCACTATCATTATCGCAGGAATGGTTATGGTCAAGGGTTCGAACACCGCAGCCTTGATGATAGCCCTCGTGCTCGTGCTGACCATCGCAATCGGCACCGGCGAAGTGAAGGAAATCTTCATCGCGGGCGCGGTGGGCATAGTCTTTTTCCTTGGCATTTTCACGGTCTATAGCATCACCAAGCACACAGACCACGTGATGTTCCAGCGTATCGCCCTCTTCCCCACCCGACTCTTCCACACCACCACCAAGGACGTCAAGGAGTACCATATCGCCTCCAACACCACTGAAAGGCAGGGAGTGCTGGACAAACTCCGCCAGCCCTACAGTGCCAAGATAGCCATCCAGCAGGGCCGCTTCCTCGGAAAGGGCCCCGGTCAGAGCACGCAGCGCTATGTGGTGCCCGATATGTCCGAGGACTATATGTTCAGTTTCATCCTGGAAGAATACGGCTGGCTGGGAGGCATGGCCGTGATGATCCTCTACATATCACTCATCGCGCGAGGGGTGCTGATAGTGCGCAACTGCGGCAGCAACCTCTTTGCAAAATGCGCGGTGATGGGCCTGGTGCTGCTCATCTCCGGCCAGGCTATGATACACGTTATAGTGAATGCGGACGTGGGACTCGTCACGGGCCAGACGCTGCCGCTCCTAAGCCACGGCGCGTCCGCCTTCCTCTGCTTCAGCCTTGCGTTCGGAATCATCCTCTCCATCAGCAGGATTTCCAACCGCAAGATTGAGACTGAGACCAAGAAGGCGACCCCGCTCATCGACCTTCACGACTCCGTGGAGGCCAGCCTTGCCGACCTCGATTCGTTCGACAGCGGCGAACTGGACCTGGACGAAGAAATAGAAGACGAAAACGAAGACATATATGACAGCGTATAGGAAACTTCGGGTAATTATCAGCGGCGGCGGCACGGGAGGCCACATCTTCCCTGCCATCAGCATCGCCAACCGTTTCAAGGAAGTGAATACTGAGACGGAGATTCTGTTTGTGGGAGCCAACGGCAAGATGGAGATGGAAAAAGTCCCCGCCGCCGGTTATAAGATTGTGGGTCTGCCCATCTGCGGCCTGCAACGCCGCCTGACCCTGAAGAACATCTGGAACGATATCCAGGTGCCCTTCAAGATCCTCATCAGCAATGCCAGGGCGCGAAAACTCATACGCACTTTCAAGCCGGACATCGCCGTGGGAGTGGGCGGCTACGCCAGCGCGCCCCTGCTCTTCGCTGCCACACGCCTTCGCGTGCCTTCGCTCATCCAGGAGCAGAACGGCTTCGCCGGCCTCACCAACAAAATGCTCGGCGACAAAGTCGGATGCATCTGTGTGGCCTACGAAGGAATGGAGAAGTTCTTCCCCGCCGAAAAGATAGTCCTCACCGGTAACCCCATCCGCTCGTCCATCAAGAAGGCGACGCCGGAAATGAGGGCCGAGGCAATCGGCCATTACGAGCTGGACGGCGCGAAGCGCCAGTTGCTCGTAATCGGCGGCAGCCTCGGCTGCGGCACTCTGAACAAAACGATGAAGAAGTGGATTGAGGCGGGCTGCCCGGGAGGAGAAGACGTGGAAGTCATCTGGCAGTGCGGCAAGTACTACGAGCCGGACGTCCGTGCGTTCATGGAGGGCCGCAACCTGCCCAACGTGCATTGGAGCGCTTTCATCGACAGGATGGACCTCGCCTATGCGGCGGCGGACCTGATTGTGTCGCGCAGCGGCGCCAGCAGCGTGTCCGAGATCTGCGTGGCCGGAAAGCCGTGCGTGTTCGTGCCCTCGCCTAACGTGGCTGAGGACCATCAGACGCACAACGCGATGGCGCTCGTGCGCAAAGAGGCGGCCGAGATAGTCAAAGACGCCGAGGCGGCCGAGAAACTGATGCCGCTCGCCATGGACCTGATCCACGACGCGAAGAGGCTCGATGAGATAGGTGCGAACGCTTTGAAGATGGCGCTTCCGGACGCGGCGGCGCTGATTGTGGACGAAGCATATAAACTTGTATGAAGAAGGTTTACTTTATAGGAATAGGAGGAATCGGTATGAGCGCTCTGGCTCGCTGGTTCAAGTTCCAGGGTTACGCGGTGGCCGGCTACGACAAGACCCCAAGCGATCTGACCCGCGAACTTGAAGCGGAGGGCATCCCCGTGCACTACGAGGACAGGCCGGACCTGATTCCGACTGACATAGAGGACACGCTCGTGGTCTACACGCCCGCCATCCCCGACGACCTCGGAGAGATGAAGGCCGTGTGCGCGGGCGGCTACAATGTGGTCAAGCGCTCGCAGATCCTCGGCGAGATCACGGCCGGTCAAAAGTGCCTCGCTGTGGCGGGCACCCACGGCAAGACGACCACATCCACGCTGGTCGCGCACATCCTCACGGCGAGCGGCGAAGGCTGCTCGGCGTTCCTCGGCGGCGTGTCGCGCAACTACGGCACGAATATGCTGATGAGCCGCAACCCCGTGGCGGTGGCCGAGGCGGACGAATTCGACCGGTCGTTCCTCAGGCTGCACCCAGCGATAGCGGCGATTACGGCGATGGACGCTGACCATCTCGATATATATGGAGATTTGGAGCACGTGCAGGAGGCCTACCGTCAGTTCGCATCGCAAGTGAGTGAGGCGTTGATCCACAAGATCGGGCTGCCGCTTGGTCCGGACGTCACTGCCGCGAAGATGTACTCCTACTCGCTCGACGATCCGCGCGCGGACTTCCACGCCGCCAATCTCAGGCTCGGCCCGGACGGGCACTACACCTTCGACCTCGTGCACCCTTGGGGCGAGATTAAGGACATCCGCACCGGCACCCTCGGCAAACTGAATGTCGAGAACTCGGTGGCCGCGGCGGCGATTTGCCTCTGCCATGGGACCGCGCCCGACGCGATACGCAGCGCGATAGGCACATACCTCGGCGCGCACCGCAGGCTGGAGGAGTACGTGAACACGCCGTCTCTGACTTTCCTCGACGATTATGCGCACCACCCGGCGGAACTCGAGGCTTCGATCCGCACCGTGCGCGACATCTTCCCCGGACGCAAACTCACGGCGATTTTCCAGCCGCACCTTTATACTCGCACACGCGATTTCGCGCCCGAGTTCGCACGCGCGTTAAGCCTGTGCGACGAGGTTGTGCTGCTGGACATCTACCCCGCCCGCGAGGAGCCTATCCCTGGAGTCACTTCGGAGATTATCTTTAACGAGGTCACGTCGCCGGAAAAGACCCTCTTGAAGTATAACGAACTATTGTCATGGGTCGATAGTCACGATGTAAATGTTCTCGTGACATTCGGCGCAGGAAATATCGACAGGCTCGTGGAGCCCATCGCTGACATTTTAAGGAAGCGCGTATGAAAAAAGCCGTCTCGATAGTGCTGTCAGTTCTCTTCTTCCTGGTGTTCTTCGCCGGGATGGGAGCGCTGCTTTACGTGTCGAAGACGGAGCGGCACGGCATCTCCTGCAAGGAACTGCAGGTCAGTGTGCCGGGCCCGCACAAATTCATCAGCGAAGACGAGATTCGCGCTTCAATCGACAACTTCTACGGTATCTATGTGGGCCAGAGGCTCGAAGACGTGAACCTGGAGAGCATAGAGCAGATGCTGGAGAAGAAGGCGCCCGTGCGCAAGGCGGAGGTCTGGATCACGGACGACGGCATGCTGCACGCAGTGGTCTACCAGCGTGACCCCGTGCTGCGTTTCGAGCACAAAGGCAATGGTTACTACACGGATCGCTACGGAAACATCTTCCCGTTGAGCGGCGACTATGTGGCGGAGGTGCCCGTAATTTCGTGCGACCCCAAACTGGGCTTCGACCCCGAGTGGCTCTCGCAGACCATCTCGCTGGTGCGCAAGATTTCGGGCAGCAGCGTCTGGCGCGAGCGCATCGGGGGCTATGCCGTGGACAGCAACGGCGACTTCGTCCTCCTGGGCGAGGGGCTACGCATCATCTACGGCGATTTCAAGGAGAGCGGCCGCAAGTTCGCGGCGATGGAGAAGTACTTCGGCACCATCGCCCCGCTGCGCGCGGCCGATCCCTACCATACTGTGAACGTAAAATATAAAGGTCAAATAATATGCAGAAAAGATTTATAGCGGCAGTGGACCTGGGAGTGTCGAAGATCTCGCTCTCAGTGAGCAACATCGTGGACGGCGTTGTGGAAGTCGTCCACTATGCAGAAGCAGAGTCCAAAGGCATTCGCCGCGGCACGATCTTCAACCCTAAGCAGGTGTGCGAACCCCTCAACAAACTCATACGTGATGCAGAGGAGGCGCTGGAAATCAACATCCACGAAGTGGTGACCGCCTTCCCTCGCTGGAAGGTGATGACCAAAGACGTGGACCAGTCCGTCAAACGCACCGACGCCGAAAGTTTCATCTCCGAAGAAGAGGTGACCGGTCTGAAGGAACTCGCTCTCGAGAAGTTCCAGAGCGGCATCAAGCAGGAGAATATGATCTACGGCGCAGTGGCCCAGTCGTACTCCACCGAGGATCTGTTCCAGGCCGCCGAATCCGACGTTGTGGGTGTGACCGCAGCGAAGTTCGAGGGTATGTACAAGGTGTTCTACGGAGCCAAGAAGCCCATCGCCAACATAGACAAGGTGATGAACGAACTCGGCATCGCTTCGCGCAAGTATTTCCTCGCGGAGGCGGTGGCGGAGACCGTGCTCACCAGCGATGAGAAAGAGCACGGAGTGGCGCTCGTGGAGATCGGCGCCGGCGTGACTTCGGTGAGCGTGTACCACCGCGGAGTGCTGCGTTTCTTCGATTCGTTCCCGTTCGGAGGCAATTCCGTGACGAGCGACATCCACCTCGAGTGCGGCATCCAGGAGGCTCTGGCCGAAAACATCAAACTCGGGTTCGGTTCCTGCATGCCGGACCGTCTGCAGTCGCTCGGCGAGAAGATCATCCAGATCCACGACAAGCGCACCGGCGAGACCCAGCAACTTCCCGTGAAGTATCTGGCGGAAATCATCGGCAGCCGTATGAGGGAGATCGCGAATGCCGCGCTCTTCCTGATCGGCAAGAGCGGCTATGCCGACAGCCTGCGCGGCGGCATCGTCCTCACCGGAGGCGGCGCCGAACTACTCAGCGCCAGTGCGCTGTTCACAGATATTTCCGGCCTGCCCGCCCGTGTCGGTTTCCCCCACGTCAGCGGCATCAGCACGGACGGCTGCAAAGACATCTGTACGCTCGCGGGCGTGTCGCAACTCGCCCTCATCTCCATCTGCAAGGATAAGGACTATATCAACTGCGCTATCCTGAAGGAAGAAGATGTTCCTGCCCAGCCGGAACCGGAGCCGGAACCCGAACCGGAACCCGTAGACACGGTGTTCGACCCCGTGGCTGAAGAGCCGAAGGAGCAACCGATCACCCCGAAGACCGACCCGAAGTCGCAGAAGCCTAAGAGAATCAGTATTCTCAAAAGGCTCACGGCCGGCCTGACCGAAGTAACGGGAAGTCTTTTCGACGAAAATATTGGATCTAAAGAGTAGGAGGACAACACAATGCTCGAAGAAGATAACATCATCATTGCCCCCAAAGATTGGCCCACGTCAGACACTATCATCAAAGTTCTCGGAGTGGGAGGCGGCGGCTGCAACGCAGTCAACTATATGTACAACAGGCATATCCAGGGCTGTAGTTTCGTGGTGTGCAACACTGACGCGCAGGCCCTCGGCCGCTGCAATGTGCCTATGAAGATCCAACTCGGCCTCGGTCTTGGCGCCGGCACCAACCCCACCAAGGGTCGTAACGCCGCGCTGGAGAGCCAGGACGAGATAGCCCGGAAGATACTCGACCCGAACACGAAGATGCTCTTCATCACCGCAGGTATGGGCGGCGGCACCGGCACGGGCGCCACTCCCGTCATAGCGAAGATGGCGAAGGACCAGGGCATCCTCACCGTGGGTGTGGTCACCCTCCCCTTCCGCAACGAAGGCCGCGAGGTGCTCTCCCGCGCGATAGACGGCATCCACGAACTGGAGAAGAATGTGGACAGCCTCATCATAATCAACAACGAGAAACTCTACCAGTACTTCGGCGACGAACTCATCCAGAATGCGTTCCCGAAGGCGGACGAAGTGCTTGCCACCGCAGTGCGAAGCATCATCGAGATCATCAAGAAGCCCGGCTACATCAATGTGGACTTCGAGGATGTGCAGACTATGATGCGCGGCAGTGGAATGGCCCTGATGGGCTGCGGCACCGGCAGCGGCCCGAACAGGATCGACGATGCCGTGAAGGAAGCCTTCGAGTCGCCGCTGCTGAACGACTACGATCTTAAGACCGCGAAGAACGTGCTCGTGAACATCACGGCCGGCAACAACGATCAGGGTCTGAAGATGAACCAACTCGACGAAATCAACAAGAAAATAGCCGAGTACACCGGCGGAGGCAACAACTTCAAGCACGGACTCATCTGGGACGACGATCCGGAGATCGGCGACACGATCCACATCACCGCCATCGCCACCGGCTTCAAACTCGGAGCAATCCTCGGACCGGACATCGACCTGGGAAGCATCATCTCCATCGACAGCGACTATGTCTACGACAAGACTTCCGGCGCGGCCGGGGAGGCGCTGCCGCTCGGCGAGATCACGACCCACATCGGATTCAGCACCACGGTGAAACCGAAGTTCGACTTCAACCCCGAGGCCGCGCCGGCGTTGCTGACAGACAACGAGGCCACCATCAGGGAATATGAAGAGAAAGCCGCAATCAGGAGGATACAGCAATGAAAAGGACAAGAGTAAGATTCGCGCCCTCGCCCACCGGCCCGCTTCATATGGGCGGTGTGCGTACCGCTTTGTATAATTATTTGTATGCGAAGCAGCACGGCGGAGATTTCATTTTGAGGATCGAGGACACGGACTCTCAGAGGTTCGTTCCCGGCGCCGAGCAGTACATCATCGAGGCCCTGAACTGGTGCGGAATAGTTCCGGACGAGGGAGTTGATTCCAATGGGCAGGTGGTTTCTGTCGCATCTGAGAAGCACCCCCACGCACCTTACAGGCAGTCCGAGAGGCGCGCCATCTATCGCGCTTATGCTGAGGAACTGGTTGCAAAGGGCTGGGCATATTATGCTTTCGATTCTTCGGAAGATCTGGCTGCTCGCAGGGCTGCCGCTGAGGCTAACGGTCAGACTTTCATTTATAATTATGAAACCCGTGTGTCGCTACGGAACTCGCTGACTCTGCCTTCCGACGAAGTCACCCGTTTGCTTGAGGAGACCGGCGACTGGACTATCCGTTTCAAGATGCCGGAGGACAGGATTGTGGTAATGGACGATCTTATCCGCGGCCACGTGGAGGTGTCCAGCGCCACTTTGGACGACAAAGTTCTCTGGAAAAAAGCCGATGAACTTCCCACCTATCACCTCGCCAATATTGTGGACGACCACCTGATGGAGATCACCGAGGTAATCCGCGGCGAGGAGTGGCTGCCTTCGCTGCCTCTGCATTATCTTTTGTATGAGGCTTTCGGCTGGGAGCGCCCGCGTTTTGCGCACCTTCCACTGCTGCTGAAGCCCGTGGGCAACGGAAAACTCTCGAAGCGTGACGGCGACAAGATGGGCTTCCCCGTGTTCCCCCTCAACTGGGTTAACTCGGACGGCGAAACCTACCGCGGTTACCGTGAGGACGGCTACTTCCCCGAGGCCTTCGTCAACCTGCTTGCCTTCCTGGGCTGGAATCCCGGCGACGAAAGGGAGATTATGTCTATGCAGGAACTGATTGACGCGTTCTCGCTTGAGCATGTCAGCAAGAGCGGCGCTAAGTTCAATCCCGAAAAGGCCAAATGGTATAATAAGGAGTATTTGAGGATGAAGAGCGACGAGGAACTGGCTTTGCTTTATGAGCCGGTGCTTGCCGCGCACGGAGTAACTGCTCCTCACGATTATGTGGTGAAGGTCGTCGGCGTGATCAAAGATCGCGCGACCTTCGTCGCGGATCTCTGGACCGCCGCGCCATATCTGTTCGTTGCACCTACAGAGTATGTGGAGAAGGATCTCGCGAAGTTCGGCACTCCGGAGAATTACGCGATGGCCCTCGAGGCCTTGGAGTCCGGCGCCGATCTGGAAGAATATATCCGCGAGCGCGAATGGCCTATGGGCAAAGTGATGAACTGCATCAGGCTCGCTCTTACCGGCAGCGGCTCAGGCCTTGGAATCCACGAAATTCTCTCCTGCATAGGACACGAAGAGGCTTTAAGGCGCTTGACTAATCTAGGTTCAGCAATCAAGTGAGACCCCCGTGTTTTGCAAGTTACTGGTAATCAGGTTGTTATACAAAACGATGTAAGTAATCGGAGGTACATCATTTTCAATAATTATTTGATATTCAAGAAGTTACGAAACACGGTCAATTATTGTCATTATGAAAATAGGTATTTGCAGTGATCATGCGGGGGTGGAGTACAAGGCGAAGTTGATCAAGATGCTTCAGAAGCGAGGTATCGAGGTGGTGAATTTCGGAACGGACACGACCGAGAGTATGGACTACACCGATGTGGCGCATCCTCTGGCTTCGGCAGTGGAAAAAGGTTCTGTGGATCTGGGCATAGCGCTTTGCGGAACGGGTAACGGAATGGCCATCACCCTGAACAAACATCAGGGTGTGCGCGCGGGGCTGGCCTGGAGCACGGCGATCGGTGCGCTGGTCAAGCAGCACAACAACGCGAACGTGCTCGTCATGCCCGCGCGCTTCATCTCTTACCGTATGGCCGCCGCCATTGTCCGCACCTGGCTCGACACCCCGTTTGAGGGAGGACGTCATCAGAGACGAATCGACAAGATTCCTGTACACTGATTTTTCCAGTATCTCTGCGGGGATACCCCAAGTTTGACAATGGAGAAACTGTCGCGAAACATCGAGGACTATCCGGAGGGGATCGTTCTCCCGATTGACAAGCCGTATCGGTGGACTTCGGCGGATGTTATCCGCAAGGTGAAGTACGCGGCTGTTAGGCATTTCGGGAAGAAGAACCTGAAGGTGGGGCACGCCGGCACGTTGGACCCGCTTGCGACGGGGATACTGCTGGTGTGCATCGGCCCGGCGACCCGACTCCAGCGCTCCCGCAAGCGGTACCTTGCCGGCGTGTCCTTCGGTGCAACGACTCCCTCCTACGACTTGGAGAAACCCATCGACCGCGAATACTCCGTGGACGGCGTAAGCGAAGAGTCCGTCCGCGCCGCGCTGAAAACCTTCCTCGGCGAACAGGACCAGGTCGCTCCCCTTTTCAGCGCGAAATCCGTGGACGGTGTCCGTGTCTACGAAACCGCCCGCAAACTCTTCAAGCAAGGCCTCCCCGTAGAAGACACCGGAATCCTCCAGGCAAATCGCATCACCATCTACGACATCAATCTCGTGGGATTCAGCCCCGACGGGCCGTGTGCAAAAATGGGCGTTATTGCACACGAGAGTGCCCAAAATGACAGGTCGGTGTGCGAAAACGGTGGTATTTGCACACAGACACCTTTTGTGGATGACGGAAAGGGCAGGATCAGGGTGGCGGACATCAGCGGTTATCACCTTCCCACTGCGATGATTGACATGGAGTGCTCGAAGGGGACATACATCAGGGCCCTGGCGCGAGACCTCGGCGAGGCTTTTGGGTCGGGCGCGTTCCTCAGTTCCCTGCGACGCACTGGCAACGGTGGTTACACAATTTCCGACGCCATCACCCTCGACGAGGCCCTTCAACTTCTTTCCGCCGAAGCTTAGCCCCAAAATGGTTGTAAGCTTCGAAGATTTGGCTAAGCTTAAGGTCAAAAAGGGGCTAAGTTTCGCGTTTTTGTTTAAATTTGGAGATATGAAAGGAAAGATATCTGGAATAATTGGGGCGGGGGTGATTCTCGCCGGTGTTCTGCCTTTGTTGGTGGGAGGACTGACAGGTTGTGCAAAACCGGCAAGTCTGACGGAAAAAGTTGACCCGATGATTGGAAGCGGGGGGCATGGGCATGTGTTTGTGGGGGCGAGTGTGCCGAGGGGTATGGTAACGCTGGGGCCACAGCAGATAAAGAATGAGTGGGATTGGTGCTCGGGGTATCATATTTCGGATACTCTGGTGATAGGTTTCAGCCACACGCATCTTTCAGGGACAGGAATCGGGGATCGTGGAGATATACTCCTGATGCCCTTCGACCCTGCAAACCCGAAGAGGACCGAGGGTCATATCTACGCGCGACTGGACCATGCGCTCGAGAAGGTCAGCCCGGCCGAATACACGGTGTCACTTCCGGATTACGGGATCAACGTTCGCCTTTCCGCGACCGAGCGGGTGGGCATGCATGAATATGCGTTCAGCGGCCGCGAGGGAGCGGTGCTCGTGGACCTGCAGACGGGAATAGGCTGGGACCGCGTCGCCGACTGCGCGCTCACGGTGCTCGACGACCGACGGATCGAGGGATACCGCCGCTCCACGGGCTGGGCCAAGGACCACGTCTGGCATTTCGCGGCCGAGTTCAGCGAGCCGATTGCAGCGCGGGAAGAGGACGGCGGCAAGACGGTGCTGCGTTTCGATACCCGCAGGCACAAACGGCTGATGGTGAAGGTGGCGCTTTCCTCAGTGAGCAGCGAGGGAGCGTGGTTGAATATGCGCGAGGAACTGCCCGGCTGGGATTTCTCCCGCACAGTTAAAGCGGCGGACGCGAAATGGAACAAGGCGCTGGGGACTATCCTCATCGAGCCTATGGACGAAGGGCAGGAGAAGATCTTCTACACGGCGCTCTACCACTCTCTGATCTTCCCGGCGCTGTACAGCGATGTGGACGGAAGATTCCGCGGGGCGGACGGCCTCGTGCACCATTCGGACCGCGACCAGTATACGATACTTTCTTTGTGGGACACTTATCGCGCGGAGGTGCCGCTGACCACGCTCATGGACCCGGACTTTTCGCGCTCGCTCGCGGATACCTTCCTCAATATTTTCCGCGGCCAGGGCAAACTGCCGGTGTGGCATCTGGACGGCAATGAGACCGATTGTATGGTGGGTAATCCTGGTGTGATTGCGCTGGGCGACCTCGTGCTGAAAGGCTATGCCGACGATTCTGCCGCGGCCTTCGAAGCCATGCTCACGAGTTCAGAACTGGACGAGCGCGGCCTCGCGGCGCATAAACAGTACGGCTATATTCCCTACGACAAGAGCCCCGAAGACTGGGGTCTCGCGAAGTCGCTGGAGTACGCAATCGCGGACGCGGCGGTCGCGAAGGTGGCGCTCGCGGCGGGCGACACTGCCGTCTTCGAGCGCTATCAGTGGCGCAGCAAGGCCTACGAACGCTACTTCGACCCCGCGAGCGGGTTCCTTCGCGGCCGCACACTCCGCGGCAAGTTCCGTGAACCGCTCAACCCGTTCATTGCGGACAATGCCACCGACTATGTGGAGGGCAACGGCTGGCAGTACACCTTCCTGGTGCCGCACGACGTGCCCGGCCTGATTGCCAAATTCGGCGGACCCGAGCGCTTCAGGGAGAAACTGGACGCGCTGTTCGTGGCGGAAGGAGACATCGACGGCTCCGTGCCGGATATGACAGGTATGATTGGGCAGTATGCGCACGGCAATGAACCCAGCCACCATATAGTGTATATGTACAACTGGCTGCCCGGCGGGCAAAACGAATGCGCCAAGCTGGCGAGGAAGATTATGGACGAACTGTACTTCGACGACGAAAGCGGAGTCTGCGGCAACGAAGACTGCGGCCAGATGAGCGCGTGGTACATCCTGTCCGCGCTCGGCCTGTACCAGGTCGACCCGGCGGGCGGGGACTGGGCTGTGGGCAGCCCGGCAGTCCGCTCCGCCACCGTCGACCTCGGCGGCGGCCGCGCCCTCGTGGTTCGCGCAGAGAACAACTCCCCCGCCAACATCTACGTGCAGAGCGCCGAGTTCAACGGCGCCGCGCTGGATCCGAACTGGATGTTCATTCCGTTCGAGGAACTGCGCCAGGGAGGTGAACTCGTGCTTAAAATGGGACCTCAACCGAAAAAATAATATCTTTGCAAAACTATGCTCGCTTGGAGGCGCATTTTCGGCATCGCCGCGGTCGTGGGACTCATTCTAATGTCCTGCGAACCGGAGACTGTCGTGATCACGCCTGACGACACGCCGGCCCATAGCATAGACAAACCAGACGAGCCGCAGACGCCGGTCACCCCCACGGGGACGATAATCCCGGCCGATATGACTTCAATCCCTATCGTGTCTATCAACACCCCGAACAAAGTGGGCGTGAACAGCAAGAATGAATGGCTTGAAAAAGTCTCCATCGCGATTATCGACGACATGGGCAAGACCCTTTATAGTTCGAATAATCTCAAAATACGCGGACGCGGCAACAGCACATGGTGGAACCCCAAGAAGCCTTATGCGCTCAAACTCTACGACAAAGCCGATTTCTTCGGCACGGGCAAGAGCCGCAAATGGGTGCTGCTGGCCAACTATATCGACAGAACTCTTCTAAGGAATGTGGTGGCGTTCGAGGCGGCGCGTATGACATCGATAGACTGGACACCGAGCGGCCGTTTCGTGGAACTCTATATGGACGGAGTTCATCAAGGGCTCTACTGGCTGTGCGAAAAGATCAACGTGGAAGGCTCCAAGTTCGAAGCGGAATACCTCTATTCATTCGACATCTCTGACTTTGACGAGGTCGACTTCGAGGACGATGCCACCTTCTGTGCAAACACCTGGAGTTACGGCGCGCCCGTGGAGATAAAGTACCCCGACCGCGACAACTACCCCAACGGGAAGTTCAGCACGGTGGTCACAGCGGCGAAAAAGAAACTGAAGAGCATGACGGACGGCATCTCGTCCGGATCGCTGAAGTATGTGGATATAGACAGTTTCTGCGACTGGTATCTGGTGCACGAACTCACCTTCAACTTAGAGCCCAACCACCCGAAGAGTTGCTTCTTCCACTGGCGCAAGGACAAGATGTACGCGGGACCGGTGTGGGATTTCGACTGGTACACTTTCATCCCCACCGAGCAGTCTCTGGGTCTGAAATATAGTCTGTGGTATAACAAGTTGCTTGAAAACACCGAGTTCAAGACTCGCCTGAAGCAGCGTTGGGCTGAACTGAAGCCCAAGTTCGAGACTCTCCCGGACTTCGTTGACGCCCAGGCCGACCTCATCCGAGAGTCGGAAGCGGTCAACCAAGCGATGTGGCCCTCCAACGAAATCTGGATCAACTACGACGAACGCATGACCTTCCAGGAGGCCGTCGACAGAATGAAGTTGGGCATAACCAACCGAATTGCAGTTCTGGACAGGGAGATTACGGCTCTATGAAAATAGTCTGCGACGACAAGATTCCCTTCCTTCGCGGGGTGTTCGAGCCCTACGCCGAAGTGGTTTATCTGCCGGGCGCGGCGATCTGCGCGGCGGACGTTCGCGATGCTGACGCAATCGTGACCCGCACCCGCACGCGCTGCGGCCGCGCCCTGCTCGAAGGTTCCTCCGTCCGCATAATCGCCAGCGCCACGATCGGCTATGACCATATCGACACGGCATGGTGCGAATCGCACGGCATCGCCTGGGCCAACGCCCCCGGCTGCAACTCCGGCTCCGTGGCGCAGTACATCGCCTCCGCCCTGCTGGCGCTCGCGACCAACCACGGCTTCGACCTGCGCGGGATGACGTTGGGCATCGTGGGCGTGGGCCACGTCGGCACCAAGGTCGCTCGCGCGGCGCAGTCCCTCGGTATGCGCGTCCTCCTGAACGACCCGCCCCGCGCCGCCGCCGAAGGCCCCGCCTCCTTCGTCTCCCTGGATGAAATCATCGCCAAGTCGAACATCATCACTCTCCACGTCCCCCTGACGGAAGAAACGCGTCATCTGTTTGATGCCTCAAGGCTCGCTTCGATGCGCCCTGATCAGATTCTGATCAACACCTCCCGCGGCGAGGTTGTCGACGGCGAAGCCCTAAAGAAAGCCCTGAAATCGCATCAGATAAAAGCCGCCGTCCTCGATGTCTGGGAAAACGAACCCGACATCGACCCCGACCTCGCCGAACTCGTCGAGATCGCGACTCCGCACATCGCCGGCTACAGCCTTGACGGCAAAGCCGCCGGCACCACCGCCGCCGTACGCTTCATCGCCAGACAGCTCGGGATTCCGGGACTTCTTGATTTCTCGGTAATCCTGCCTCCCGCAACCGACGCATCTTACGACGTCACCCGCGACAGCGACGCCCTGAAAGCAGACCTGACCGCCTTCGAACATCTTCGCGAAACTTATCCCGTCCGGAGGGAGTTCTAAAAAAAGTTGCTTTGCCCTGGCGGGCAAAGCAACTTAGAATCAATCAGCAACTAAATTACTCAGCTGCGGTAACCGTAAGCATCTTTGTGCCGCGGTTGAACTCGACATTGTAGTAACCGTCCTTGAGGCCTACGTTGCCTACTGAGAAGGTTCCGTTCGTCTGGCTGCTGAGGCTGCTCCTCTGTAGGATTGCAGGCCCAGCAAACAAGCGAGAGCGCCGCGACTATGGAGAAAAAGCGTTTCATATCGTGTTTCAGTTACCGAGACAAAGATATAAAATCCCCTCTTTTTACCAAAATCAAATTATTAAATTTTGGTAAAATCAACGAAGTGGGTCGCGAGCGACCTCTCCTGGTCAAACAGAGAAAATGGATTCCTTTGGGCGTATAAGTTTAGGCTCTGCACCATCGCGAGGAGTATAAGAAGTTTTTCTTATCTCACACCGAAAAATTTATTTTTCTACGATTTTCGTCACTTGCCGACTAAGCGATAAAATAATACGCTATAATAGCAGAGAATCATTTGTTATTAATAGAAAAATTTCTACTTTTGCAATGAAGTACACCGAACTTGAACGAAAGCTTCGAAAGTATGGCTGTTCAGTAATCACGGGACTCAAGAAGTCCCCAGGGGTACACTAAGACAGATATTAAAGGATGCTGATTTGAGATAATTGAAGAAATGAAAAAAGTAAAAGTCTTTATAGAAAAAGCCGAATTCGGATTCTCCGCTTATATGGAAGAAGCCGGGTTAGACTATGGCTGTACGGGTGAAGGTGTGACGGTTCAGGAAGCGATAGACGATTTCAAATTGTCATATGCCGGGATTCGGGATTACTATGCCAGTATTGGTAAGAAATTCGAGGAGATAAGCTATCTCTTTTACTATGATACCGCTAGTTTTTTGGCTGAATACTGCGAGGCTTTTTCGCTGGCCGGATTGGAGCGCATTACTGGCATCAACCAAAAACAGTTGGGCCATTATCTTCACGGTCAGAGCAAGCCCTCCAAGAAGACGGTGGAAAAAATTGAGGCTGGCGTAAAAGCATTTGCCGCCAACCTCACTGCAGTACAATTTACCTGATTCTTTCTTACAGCGGATACAGTTCCGCGCCGACGAAATCTATCAAATCCCCCGGGGCAATCTTGACCTTCAGAGTCTTCCCGCAAACAGCGATTAGAACTCCCTACGAATCCAGCAAACGCAGCGCGTTGTCGATTTCGCGCTGTTCGATGAAGCGTTCGGGGACAGCCTCGAATTTGCGATCCAGGAAACCGCTCTTGTAAGCAATCCATAATTCAAATAACCTGTCCTGAAGCACATAAGTTCCCTTGCACAATCTCGCAATTATATTCATCCTTTCTTCACCTAGATTATTCAAGGCGTTCTGAACTACGGATGCGTTATCCAAATTATATTTCTTCATCATCCATGAAGACGTGAGTTCTTTGCCTATTCCTTCTGCCGCGATGCAGAATAGAGCGCGACGCTCCTTTTGGTTATCCAGTCTGTCGATAAGTTCCTTATAATCGATGTCTTTGGTCTCGAGGATTGCCAACAGAGCCTCTTTCACATCATCTATGTCGGCCGTCGATCCGGCCGGCATCATTGAATATAATTCCTTCATCAATAACTGCATCAAGTATGTTTCTCCCGAGAAAAGTGAATATGTGAACCGCACTGCATCTTCTTCAATCTTCTTATGTCCACGAGCGAACATCCTTGAGCAAAAGTCAATATATGTCTGCATCGGTATGATATCCAAATCCATCGATACTGCGCTTTTGTAGAACGGCTGGTTGGATATTTGGAACATCGTGGTCAGCATATGCCGGGAACTGCCCGAAAAGATATAGTGAGAGTTTGCGCTTTCCTGAACAAAGGACCTCAGAATTGCAGCCATTCGCTCCGGGTACTCTTGAATCTGTTGAAATTCATCGAATACGATCAGATTCGGCTTCTTGGTTTTAGAGAGAAAGTCGAACATCTCACGAAGAGACATAATCGAAATCTCCGACGGAGAGAATCCTAATCTTGGCAATTTTACTTCACCGCTGATGGGGTCGACTGCGCCCAACTCCACATACCCACCGTTAAGTAGAGATTCCGCCCTTTTCTTCAATCTGGTTCCTTTGGCAAAAGGAGAGCTCAATAAACTACCGGCAAACTCCGACTGAAAATCGCTGGCATTCTTTGTTCCATAAATATCTACGTAAAGAGTATTATACTCCTTGCTGATTTCCTTTTGCTTGAACAAATGCTTTATAAGGCTTGATTTACCAAGCCTTCTGGGTGACTTCAGCACTATGTTGCTGCCATTCTGGATATGCTTAATTATCTTCTCGGTTTCCGCATCCCTACCACAAAAGAACTCATCAGGGATATCGGTGTACGTGAAAAACGGATTAATATTCTTTCCTGCTGTCATATCTCATTTCTTTTCCGCTAATATACACCGCCTCTCCCATTTTACCAAAAATTAATAATCAAAATTTGGTAAAATGTCTCGTGAAAAAAGAAGAGGCCGAGACCCCGAGCCTAATGTATCCAGAAGCGCTTCCCTTTCCAAATAGTTTTCCTATATTTGTCCTAACCTGAATGAGAACTATGATTTTTTCTTCGGGAAATATTTAGCATTTATGTTAAACTTTTGTAAATTTGTGACAGATGAAGAGAAGCAACTAGAAGGGATAGAAGATATCACATTTGAAATATAATTATATGCGAAACAAGCAGGAATGGTTCGACCAAAAGGTGGAAGCCGTATCAAAGGAAATAATGACCGAGGTGCAGTTGTCCGCAGATATCATCGCCAGAATTGACGAGATACTAAAGGAAAAGGATATGACTCAACGCGACCTTGCCCGAAAATTGGGCAAGAGCGACGCTGTGGTGTCCCGTTGGACCACTGGATTCCCGAACCTCACCCTTCGTTCTATCGCTGAAATCTCCTGCGCCCTCGGCGTGCCCCTAATTCAAGTGGTCAAATAATGTGCATTTCGCGTGGCGGATAAAGCGCTGAGACATAGACAGTTACTAAAAGTCGACTCCGCAAAACACGGAGTCGACTTTCGGTATTATCCTGATAATCAGGGTGTTGCGCGCCACACTAGCGCCGCTAGTCTCACGGGCGCACTAAGGTTCAACTAGAAAACTTCTTCTGCGGGCTCGCGGAAGTCCTCTGCGCTGGGAGCGGGGGCGTCTTCGTGGCGAGGGCCGAAGGAGCGGCGGGGTCCGCGGTCATCGTGACGACGGTCGTCGCGGCGGTCACCGTCGCGGCGAGGGCCACGATCTCCGCGCTCACCGCGATCCCTGCGGTCCGAGCCACCCTTACGGTCTCCACCATCGCGGCGCGGTCCGCGCTCGCGGGGCTTCGGCTCCACATAGCCTTCGGGCTTCTCGGTGAGAGCGCGCATGGAGAGGCGCATCTTGCCGGTCTTAGCGTCGATCTCGAGGAGTTTCACGTCCACTTCGTCGCCGACCTTCAGCACGTCCTCAACCTTGTCGGTCTTGGTCCATGCGATCTCGCTGACGTGCAGCAGGCCTTCCTTGCCGGGGAGGATCTCCACGAAAGCGCCGAACTCGAGGATCGACACGACCTTTCCGTGGTAGACCTGTCCAGCCTCGGGAACTGCGCAGATGCCCTTGATCCAATCGAGAGCCTTCTGCATAGCCTCTGCGTCGTTGGAAGCGATGTCCACCACACCGACTGTTCCCTCTCCGTTCGGGTTGGGTTCTTCGTCGATATTGATGGTGGCGCCAGTTTCTTTCTGAATCTTCTGGATGGTCTCGCCGCCCTTGCCGATGATGGCTCCGATGAACTCGGAAGCGACGATGAGCTGCTGGATGCGAGGCACGAACGGCTTGTAGTCTTCGCGAGGCTCGCTGATGGTCTTCTTCATCTCGCCCATGATGTGCAGGCGGCCCTGACGAGCCTGTTCGAGAGCCTGCTCAAGGACTGCATATGAAAGACCGTCCACCTTGATATCCATCTGGGTCGCGGTGATGCCGTCGGCAGTACCGGTGACCTTGAAGTCCATGTCGCCGAGGTGATCCTCGTCGCCGAGGATGTCGGTGAGGATGGCATAGCGCTCGTTCGGGCGCTCTGCGTCAGTGATGAGGCCCATAGCCACACCTGCCACCATCTTCTTGATCTTCACGCCGGCGTCCATGAGCGCGAGGCAACCGCCGCAGACCGAAGCCATGGACGATGAGCCGTTGGACTCGAGGATGTCGGAGACCACGCGGACGGCGTAGGGGTTCTCGGGCGACATAGGGATGACGGGTTTGAGAGCGCGCATCGCCAGGTTTCCATGGCCGATCTCACGACGACCGACTCCCCTCTGAGGCTTGGCCTCACCCGTTGCGAACGGAGGGAAGTTGTAGTGCAGCACGAACTGCTGGTCGTCCTGGATGAGGACTTCGTCCATCTCCTTCATATCCATCTTGGTGCCGAGCGTGACGGTCGCGAGGGACTGGGTCTCGCCGCGGGTGAAGATGGCGGAGCCGTGGGCGCACGGCAGATAGTCGACCTCGCACCAGATCGGGCGGACCTCAGCGGTCGAGCGGCCGTCCAGGCGGATGCCTTCGTCCAGGATCATGTTGCGCATAGCCT
This sequence comes from uncultured Bacteroidales bacterium, assembly GCA_905234485.1. Classification (GTDB taxonomy): domain Bacteria; phylum Bacteroidota; class Bacteroidia; order Bacteroidales; family UBA932; genus Cryptobacteroides. The sequence continues at coordinate 59,166 of CAJOHV010000020.1, forward strand.
CTTTCTCCACATCGTGGTAGTAGCGGCTGGCAAGAACGACCTTCAGGTCATAGGCCGGCTTTTCCTCGAGGTTTGCGGGCTCGGGGATAGTGGCGATAAACTCGTCGAGGATGGCCTTGAAACCGTCCTCACGCTCGTGCTTGGGCTTTGCGGCCTTTGCGAGAGCGTAGCACTTGGGATAGCAGAAATCCTTAACCGCTGCGCGGAGTTCCTCGTCCTGCTCGTCGTGGGGATAATCCCTCTTGTTGACGTCAGTTCCGAGTTCGTGCATGAGTTCTTTCTGCACACGGCAGTGCTTCTTGATCTCTTCGTGGGCGAACTTGATGGCCTCGAGCATATCGTGCTCGCTGACCTCTTTCATTTCACCCTCGACCATCATAATGTTCTCTTCTGTTGCAGCGACCATGAGTTCGAGGTCAGCCTTCTCCATCTCGGAGAATGTAGGGTTGATCACGAACTGGCCGTCGATGCGGCAGACGCGGACCTCGCCGATGGGGCCTCCGAACGGGAGGTCGCTGGTGGCGAGGGCGCATGACGCCGCAAGACCTGCGAGGGCATCCGGCTGGATGTCTTTCTCAGCAGAGATAAGGGTAACGTTCACGAACACTTCCAGGTGGAAATCATCCGGCCAGAGAGGCCTGATGGGGCGGTCAATCAGGCGGCTTATGAGGATTTCATAGTCGCTCGACTTGCCTTCCCTTTTCATAAATCCGCCGGGGAAGCGTCCTGCGGAATAATACTTTTCTTTGTAGTCTACGGTGAGGGGCATAAAGTCCGTGCCTTCCTTCACTTCCGTAGCGGCTGTCACGGTGGCGAGAAGCATAGTGCCACCCATCTTCACGACAGCGGATCCGGCGGCCTGCTTGGCCAGTTTGCCGGTTTCGATCTCAATCACGCGGCCGTCCGCGAGTTCGATCTTCTTGTTGATTACATTCATTCTAATTGCGTCTAAAATATTGCTTCGTACCCGGACCTTCCGGGCTTTTGAATTCGTCCAAAAAGGGGCGGCGCCGCCTGGGCACCACCCCTGTTTTCCTATGATGATTATCGACGGAGACCCAACTCCTTGATAATGCTTCTGTACCTCTCGATATCAACCTTCTGGAGGTAGTCCAGAACCTGACGGCGCTTACCGACGAGACGAAGGAGAGAACGGCGGGTGACGACGTCCTTCTTATTCTTCTTCACGTGCTCGGTAAGATGAGCGATACGGTAGGAAAATAGTGCAACTTGACTCTCAGGAGAGCCGGTGTCCTTATTAGACTTCCCGTACTTCGCGAAAATCTCTTGCTTTTTCTCAGGCATTAAATACTCAGCCATTGTGCAAAAGTTTTATTGTTAATAAAATACGCTCGCGGGACCATCCCGCAAAAAAGCGTGCAATATTAGTGAAATTATTCGTGAATCGCAAAACTTTTCGCCCTTTTGCCCCCACCCCTTCGATTTCCAATATTCCCGCGATGGGCGTAGGCCCCGGCAGCTATCAGCTGCTCCAGCTCATCCACAGTCAGGCTGCGGTCGTGACAGAGCTGGATGTAGAAGTAGCGTTCCTCCTGGGTCTTGACCTTGGAGAGGATGGTGGTATGATGTGTAAAGCCTATGCTAAAGAAGGCCGCAACAGGGACGTTTGCTATCGGAAACACCATCAGTTGGTCGTCTGCGTTTAATTTGGCAGTCGCAACTGCCAAATTACCGGCTATCTCACTTTTGGCAGACGCATCTGCCAAAATGGTTTCATCAGTCGCAATTGCGTCCTTCCCCCAGAACCCGCCACGGGAGTTCTTCGAGATGTAGCGCCCAATGCCGTAGTACAAGGCCAACTGCTCCTGGTTGACGCCCGCCAAGGCTTTCGCCTGACTGCGCAGGATGGCCGTCTTGATCTGCTGCACCGCTTCGTTATCAATTCCTGGTCAGCACAAAGATGGTTGATTTATCCCTAAATCCAAACTGTATTAAACATAACTAAACACAAAACAGCAGGATCGCGCTGCGCCGAGCTCGTCGGGGCGGCTCAGCTTGCGCGATTGTGACTTTGCTTCGGGCTTATTTAACGGTATTGTCCGGTGTCGGGGCTCGGCATAACCAAGCCTCGCCCCTTGGTAGACCGGTTGCTCGCTTAAACTCGCAACCTGTAGGTTTCGGGCTTGGGCGGCAGCCCGGCAGAAGACGTTGATTAGATGTATGCCGCCCCTGGTCGCTCGAGGCGTGAGTTGTCACTCGAATTGGTTGCACCTTTCCGCGTCTGAATCAAAAACTCTAGAGAGGGGCGGAGCCGGGAATCATGGCGAGGATGGCCTTCAAGCCTTCCCGCCAGGCGACCCGAGAGCGACGCCCCGTTGGCCCAAGCCTTCGCGCCCCTCTCCCGCTCTGGCGTCAGCCCCGGCTATACCCCAGGCACTAGCCCCGATAGCCCGCCCGCAACCAAATCCGCAAGGATGAAGCACGGGCACCCCGCCCAGAAGGCACTGTGAGAGGGGTCGGCGTGCTTCAGGGGGCGATTTCGGGGTGTGAAGCACAAGCATAGGCCTTAGAAGCCATTCTGGCGGGGGTAGGTGTGCTTCATCTCTGCGAAACCCCGCCGAATAAGGGAAAACAGGGCAATCCGGCGGGAAAAACCCAAAAAACCCGCCGAACAAGGGAAAACAGAGCGCCCAGGCGGGAAAACACCCCGAAAACCCGCCAAACAAGGGAAATCAGGGCAATCCGGCGGGAAAAGGGCTCATCCCTCAACGATTTGATGAGGGATAACGACAAAAAAGCCTCATCCCTCACGATTTTTCAGTATATTTGAGCATGAAACGTTTCTTATTGGCAATCAGCATTTTGCTTATGGCAGCGACAGCGTGCACGAATGGCGCGCAGGCCTCGAAAGAGGCGGCGCAGAAAGCAGTATTCGACAACATTATGACCAGGACCTCGGTCCGTCAGTTCACGAGCGAGCCCGTGCCGGCCGAGGTGGTCGAGCAGATGCTCCGCGCGGGCATGGCGGCGCCCACAGCGATGAACGCGCAGCCGTGGGAGTTTGTGGTGCTGAGCGACCGCGACACGCTCGACAAACTGGCCGGCAAACTCCGATATGCGAAGATGCTCCAGCAGGCGCCGCTCGCAATCGTCGTCTGCGGCAAGACCAAATGGCTGGACTGGGAAGGCAACGAGCGTGAGAACATCTTCTGGGTGGACGACTGCTCGGCCGCCACTGAGAACATCCTCCTCGCCGCGCACGCGCTGGGCCTTGGCGCAGTCTGGACCGCCGCCAAGGACGACCGCGGCGCAATCGTGAAAGAAGCCCTCGGAATCCCCGAAGACCTCAGCACTCTATGCGTCATCGCCATCGGCTTCCCCGCCGATAATCCCACCCCCAAAGACAAGTGGAAACCCGAAAAGATCCACTATAATCGCTACTAGTTTGTGGCGGAATCCGCCACAAGCGGAGACTTCACAATAACTATCTTTGAGTCCATAACCGACACCGGATATGAAGACTCTAAGATTATTGTTCATCGCTCTGTTCTTCGCGGCAGGCTCGCTGACAGCCTCCGCCGCCGGGAACACGCCCGTCATCGGAGCAGCGCGAATCAGATGGTGGGATGCAGACTATCTCACTATCACATGGGGCGGCAGCATCACTCCTTACTGGGGAGATAAGACTTCCCGCGATGCCCGCAGTTATATCATCTCTCTTCTCGACGATCCGTCAACGACCGACAATGTGTTATTCTGGACCCCCTGGGACAGCGCCATCTATCTTGGCTCGCGCGTTCTTGCGGTGGACGGCCAGAACGCCCGCGGCTGGAGCGAAGATCGATTCAATGACGCACTGGCATCGCCGGGACGCCACACCCTGACCCTCGACCACGTCGGTACTGGTGTGTATGAGGCCACATTGGGTTATTCCACTATCCCTGCATGGATGACTGCCGGCGGATTCAACCCCTTCTCCTGCAAATGGACAACAAAGCCCTATAACACAATGTCCGACCGCTTTAAGGTCCGAATGGACAAAGAAGTCGCCTGGAGAACCTTCAAGACCTACGATTACTACTTCTCGTCTGACGATGTTCTCGCAGACAAAGAACTCTTCGAAACCATTCAGAAAAAACTCGAGGACAATGGCTTGAAGCGCGACACCGAGAACCCGGATGTGGTCTTCACCATCATCAAGGACGCCAACCAGAGTATCGACTATACCTATGTCCCCGAGACTCGCGAGCAGGTCCAGACCGGAAGCACCAGCACCCCGATCTACGGTTACAAAGGCACGTACCTCGGCTCTGTCACGAAGAACAAATACGAAACCGTAACCTCCGGGGGCTACACCCAGAAGACTGCTTCGACCCAGGCCTACCTGGAAGTCAACTTCATGGAAACCAAAAGGCTGGGCGAGAAGACCTTGCCACTGATCTGGCAACTCAAATACAACTACCGCGAGCAAACTGAGGCTAATGTCGACCAGCTCTACGAAGCCGCCGTCACATGGGTCCAATGGCCGATCAAGACCGTGGCCCAGGAGAAAACTTCCAGTTCCTGCACGAGATATTTCTACGATGACATTCCTCTTTACGACTTCGGCATCGTGCTCGACGCCGACGCCGTGGTCGTCGGTCTGGACAAGAACTCAGACGTGGTGAAGAAGAGCGGACTTCGCATCGGCGACCGCATTGTCGGGATAGATGTCAAACAGAGCCATTCGCTCGACAAATACCGCAGAACCATATATTCAGGAACAATCAATGTCGACAGGAACGGCAGCCAGACAAAACTAGGATTCTCAAAATGCCGGCGCACAAAGTTCTTCGGCAAGATGTCTTTCGCAGCAGGAAACGCCACGCTCTAAACCCCGTATGACCATGAAAAGATTTGTTTTGATTATCGCCCTTCTGGGCGCATCGCTCGCGGGGTTTGCACAAAATCGCAACTACGCCACATACGACCTCAACCAGAGCAAGGACAAGTTGTCCAATATGTTCTACTGCGAAAATGCGATGAGCATCGCGTTCGGCTACACCAACATGCAGTGGAAGGATCCCAACGGAAATACCGCCCCCGGCGCTCCCGTCAACGCCTCCGCCCTTCACGGTTTCAAATATGAATCCGACTTCCAGTGGGCATTGTGGGGTCCACTGGCCCTTAATATTCAGTGGCTGGGCTTCAACTTCGCCATGGGAAAATGGGATAACGACATCGCGATGCACATGAGTTGGAACGTGGGACTAATGCCCACTTTCAGCATGCACATCACTGACGACATGCAACTTCGCCTGTATGGCGGCGCCAAAGCCTATGTCGGTTTCTGCATCGACGGAACCGACGCCTTCCCGCTGATTACGCTAAGCGACAACGTGGAGAGCATCGGAAAACTTGGATGGCTCAACAAGACAGTCGGAGCAGATATTGTCTTTGACAAATTCAGCGTCCGCGTCAGTTACGAAGCCCCTCTCAAGGGCCGCCTTAAGGACAAGTGGTACGCAGACCACATGACAGACCGTTCCCTCTACGACCCCGGCTACTACACCCTCAACCTCGGCCTTGTCTGGTGGCTTGAGTTGTAACTAGATAAACTGCAAAGCCGACAAGCTGGCGGCGAATGTAATTATAGTTTTTCCTGCTTCAGGGCTTCGATGTATTCGTCGATTCGGCGAAGTTGGGTCGGAATGTCGATCCGCTGGGGGCAGGCGGACAAACATTCGCCGCAACCTATGCAATGGTCGGCCTGGCGTAATGTCGGAATGGCCTTGTTGTATTCCAGCAAGTATTTCTTGCGGGCCTTCGCATAGTTTTTCTGCTCGGAACTGACCACATAAGTTCCCGCGCGGACGTTGTCGTTATAGAACCTGAAAATACCGGGGATGTCGATGCCGTAAGGGCAAGGCATACAGTACTTGCAGTCCGTGCAATTCACCTGCGGGTATTCGTTCATCCTGATCGCCACTTCTTCCAGCAGACGGAACTCCGCCTCCGAGAGGGGCTCGAAATCCAGATAAGTTTCCAGATTGTCTTTCAGGTGTTCCATCCTGGTCATACCGCTCAGCACGCACATAATCTGAGGGAAACTTCCCACGAACCTGAACGCCCACGAAGCCACCGACTTGTCCGGCCTTTCGGCTTTGAGCATATCCGTGATGGGCGCGGGCTGTGAGGCCAGGCGGCCGCCGAGCAGGGGCTCCATCAGCACGATAGGGATATTCAACTCCGTGAGTTTGTCGTACATATGCACTGCGTCCACATCGCGCGTGGCGTGTTTCCAGTCGCTGTAGTTCATCTGAATCTGCACGAAGTCCCAATGGTACTTGTCGTGCAGCGCCACCAGTTCATCGAAGCCTTCGCCCGGGCCGTGGAACGAGAAACCGAGGTTTCGTATGCGGCCGGCTTCGCGCTCCTTCAGGAAGTAGTCCAACAAGCCCGTGTCCAGGAAGCGCGCCTTCAGAGCCGCGTAGCCGCTGATCGAATGCAGCAGATAGTAGTCGATATGGTCCGTCTCGAAGTTCTCAAAGGACTTAAGATAGAGGTCCCTGCCCTGCTCGAAGGAGTAGGGGCCGCGGAAGTTCGAGCACTTCGTAGCGATGAAATAACTGTCGCGCGGATACCTCAGCAACGCGATGGCTGTCGCGCGTTCACTCTTGCCGCGCAGGTAAACCGGCGCAGTGTCGTAGTAGTTCACGCCGTGCGCCATCGCGTAGTCCACCATCTCGTTCACTGCTTCCTGATCGATCTCTCCTGACTCGTCGTCCAGCAGGGGCCAGCGCATCGCGCCGAAGCCCAGAAGGCCGATTCCTGGGAAGTTTTGGGCCATATGTTCGGGGCCGAGCGCCTGCTTGTCCTCGGCCGCGGAGCGCTGTTTGGGCGCGCAGCCGGCCAGTCCGACCGAAGCTGCAGCGAGGCCCGATACCTTCAAAAACGATCTTCTATCCATTGTGTCTGACATGTTTATCGCGGCCGTTCACCCTCACCGCGCTTATCGGGCGCACTGGGCAGAGGTTCTCGCACGCTCCGCATCCGATGCATAATTCTTCGTCCACGACGGGCACTTCCCGTCCATGGCGGTTCGTCACCATCCTTATCGCGCCCACGGGGCAATGCCTGACGCAGTTCCCGCAGTCAACGCCCTGCCGTTGGAGGCAATCCTTATGGTAGACATGGGCCACGCCCCAACTGACCGTGAGTTTCTCGAACTTCGCGAGCGGTTCGATCGCGCCGGCGGGGCACACGGTTCCGCAGATGTTGCACTCGGGGCGACAGTAGCCGTCCGCGTAACTCATATGCGGTTGCAGCAGATGCGCGAGGTCCGTGCTGGTCTTCAGCACACCGTTCGGGCAGTTGCTCACACACAGTTGGCAGCCGGTGCAGCGCTCATAGAACCTCTTCACGCTCACAGCCCCCGGCGGCACCAGCGGCGTCTCGCGCTCCGGATCATGCTTCGGGGCAATCGCGGCAAACCCGCCGTGCATCTGCGCCTTCGACTCGATGCCCGTCAGCACCGCCGCTCCTGCAATCACGCTCGCTTTCTCGATGAAGTCTCTTCGGCCGTTCGAACTATCCGTGTCCACGGTCGAGGGGGCAGCCGCCTCCGCCTTTTCCGAAGGATTCCCCCACGCCCAGCGCAACTTGATGCCTCCCGCGTCGCAGACTCCGATGCAATCGAAGCAGTCCACGCAGCGCGAGTGGTCGATCACCTTCCCGCCTTCTATGTCGATGCAGGCGGCACGGCATTCGCGCTCACACTTGCGGCACGCGACACACTTCTCCTGATCGATGCCTATCCTGAACATCGCGTGGCGGCTGACCATTCCGAGAACGCTTCCCACCGGACAGATGTTCGAGCACCACGCGCGACCGTGCAGCCAACTCAGCACCACCAGGCCGACGAATGTCACCGCCGCCACCGCTATCAATGGCCAAGCGAGTGATTGGCCTGCGGCCACGGTCACCATCCTACCGTATGCGGAGTATGGTGCCACGAGCAGGACCACCCCCTGAATTCCGGCAGCGATACATATTACTATTGCAGCCAACACGCCGTAGCGAAGCCACTTGCGCTCTTTAGAATATGTAAACTTCTTGGCGGAGGATTTCTTTCTGCGGGCGTAGGCTTTCTTGAAGACTTTCGCATAGAGGCGTCTGAGCCAGATGACTATATCCTGGAACACGCCGAGGGGGCAGATTACCGAGCAGTAGATTCGGCCCACGGCCAAAGTGAGAGCGAGCACGGCCGCTATCACCGCGAAGTTCAGGCCCATCACTGCCGGAAGGAACTGGAGATCTGCCATCCAGACCCACCAATCGGTGCCTATCCCCGTGAACAGCAGCGTTATTCCGACAATGAAAAGCGCCGCCAATATGATTCTGGTTTTACGTAACATAACTTTTCAAAGATAATAATAACTTTGTAATATGAACATAGTTATTTTGGCGGCGGGAGAGTTTCCGCGGAAGGCATATCCTATATATATAATAGGTCAGGCGGACGCGATCGTATGTTGCGACAGCGCGCTTGCTGCGGCTCTGAAGCACGGCGTGCAACCGGTCGCGGTGGTGGGAGATATGGATTCCGTGCCGAAAGCGGCGCTGCGACAGTTCGGCGGGGAGGTCGTGCGTGTCGCAGAGCAGGACGACAACGACCTGACGAAGGCGATGAAGTATGTGCTGGAGAAGTACCCGGACGTGACGGAGATAACGATACTCGGAGCGACCGGCAAGAGGGAGGCGCACACCGTGGGCAATTTGTCGCTGCTGATGGAGTATGAGAAGTCGTTCGCATTGTCCGCCCGCGGAGTGAATGTGCAGATGGTTTCGGACCACAGCACTGCGTTTGTGGTCGGGGACAGTTGTTCGCTGTCGCTCGGCGAAGGGCGCGCGGTTTCATTTTTCACCTGCGACCAGTCGCTGAACGTAAAGTCGCGCGGCCTGGAGTGGCCTCTGGACGACGTTGTCTTCGACAACTGGTGGAAGGCCACGCTCAACCGCGCCACCGCCGACGAAGTCTCGCTCCAATTCAACCACCCCGCCCCCCTGCTGATAATCCTCGACTGACCCATGCCCGAAAAGACCAGGTTTTGGGCACAGGGCGGCGAAATAGTGCGCGAGAGGAGTGAAAAAGAAGAAAAACAAACTATATAATATGAAAAAGTACCTGTTTTTATTTGTTTTGGCGACGCTGAGTGCGGTGGCACTGGCGCAGACCCCGCATAGGAGCGAGGCGGCGGTGAAGGCCATCATGGAGGACAACACCCGCGCGGCGAACAACCACAATTCCTACGAATTTTTTGCTCTGAGCGACACACCGGCGCCGAAAGGCTACAAGCCCTTCTACATCAGCCACTACGGACGTCACGGTTCCCGTTCGGCCTGGGGCGGAGATACCTACAAATACCTGATCGGCATTCTGGAGCAGGGTGAGGCGGCTGGCCTCCTTACCCCGGGGGGCGACTCGCTGCTGGTCGCTGCCCGCAAGGTGCTCGCGTCCTACAACGGCATGGACGGCCGTCTCACGCCCCGCGGGGTAAGGGAGCACGCCGCCATCGCCAAACGTATGTACACGCGCTACCCCCAGGTGTTCAAAGGCGCGCAGAAGATACGCGCCGTGTCCAGCACGGTACCACGCTGCATAGTGAGTATGGGAGCATTCACGAACTCCCTCATGAGTCTCAATCCGAAACTGCAGATAAGCCTGGACACTGGAGAAAGGATAATGGAATACATCAGCCCCAACGACAAAGATGCAAGGGACATTACCCGCCAGGCATATAAAAATGCGCTTGAAACCCTGAAGGACGTCCCCGACGACACCCTCGGAGTGCTCTCAGCGCTGTTCACGGATCCGGTCGCGGCGCAGGCATTCTCAGGCAGCCCCCGCAAACTCACCGACGCCGTGTTCTACACAGCAGATATCGCGGAAGACTTCGACATAGAGGAGAACCTCTTCCGCTTCCTGCCTTTCGACGCCATCTATCTCCGTTGGGCCCGCAAGAACATCAGCCTCTACACCGGCCAGTGCAACTCGGCCGATGCAGGCGAAGCGCGCTGCGCGATCGCAAAACCGTCCGTGGATGACATCGTCGCCAAGGCGGACGATGCCATCGCCAACGGCTCTTGCGTCGCCGACCTGCGCTTCGGCCACGACTACCCTCTCCTCGCCCTCGTGAGTTATCTCGGAGTTGAAGGAGTGGGCGAACGCCTCGCCGGCGAAGACATCTGCGACAAGTGGCTCGGCTTCTGGGAAATCCCCATGGCCAGCAACCTGCAGATGATCTTCTACCGCAACAAGAAGGGTGATGTGCTGGTGAAGTTCCTCTACCAGGAAAAAGAACGCCTTCTCCGCGGACTCGAACCCGTCACCGGGCCCTACTACCGCTGGGAAGACGTCAAAGCCAATCTCGAAGGCTACAAGCGCTAGAGCGCGCACTTCGCGAGGCCATCTTAAAAATATTTAAAAAATTTTTTAAGGTTTTATTTTTTAAGAAATCGGGGCCCCTGGATTTCGATTTGAAAGCATTTCTCGGACAAACGGCGCAAATAGTCCGCCAAAACCCCGCCAGAGTGCAAGATAATCAATAAGGGCACCCCTTATAGTATTTTGCCGTTCGAAAAAAAGTTCCTATCTTGTGCCCGATTTGCATCATTTCATGCCCCATTTTGGGGCGCGCTGTTAGATTAGTTAGTAGTAAAAATACGACGACTATTATTTTATGTTTAATTAAAATTACAGCCAATGAAAAAGTTCTATTCTTTTTTCACGGTCGTAGCATTGATTCTCTTCCCGGCGATCGCATTCGCTCAGAATATCGAGGTCACGGGATTGGTTTCAGAGCAGGATGGATCTCCGGTTTCCGGAGCTGCAGTGCAGCTTAAGGGAAGCGTATCCGTCTATTCTATGACCGACGCTCAGGGCGCTTACTCGATAAGCGTTCCTGCCAACGGAACTCTGGTTGTCAGCTGCCTTGGCTACAAGACGGCCGAAGTTGCAGTTGGTGGAAGATCAATGGTGAACATCATCCTTGAGACCGACGCCATCTCGCTGACTGAAGTTGTGTTCGTGGCATACGGTGCCGTCCGTAAGGAAGCTGTTACCGGATCCGTTTCATCCGTGAAGGGAGAGACCCTCGCATCGACCCCGATCGTGTCTGTGGATAACGCACTTTCCGGTAAACTCGCCGGTGTGTCCGTGTCTGCAGCATCCGGCCAGCCTGGTGCCCTCACCCAGATCCGAATCCGCGGTAACGGCTCCATCAACGCCTCCAACGCGCCGCTTTGGGTTGTCGACGGTATTCCTGTCATTACAGGGTCCATGTCTTTCAACGGTAACGCCTCATCCAGCAGTGCTCTTACCTCTCTGAACCCTAACGACATCGAGTCCATCACGGTTCTGAAGGATGCCGCAGCTGCAGCCGCTTACGGTTCCCGCGCAGGTAACGGTGTTATCCTCGTCACCACCAAGAGTGGAAAGGAGGGCGCCGCACAGTTCACCGCACGTGCGAAGTACGGTATCAACTGGCTCCAGAGCGACAGCGGATTCCGAATGATGAACGCTTCCGAGCTCCTTGAGTATCAGAGGGATGCGGTCATCAACGCAGGTATGGATCCTGACGACCCGACTTGTGCTTACTACCGTCCGCTCTCCATCCTGAACGGAAACATCTACAATGCAATCAACGACTTCACCCGCCTGGGCAACCTCCAGGAATATGAGATTGGCGCACGCGGCGGCAACTCCAGGGCGAAGTACTATTCTTCGTTCTCATATCAGAAGAGCGAGGGTGTTTTCTATGGTGTGGACTTCAACAAGCTCCAGGGCCGTGTCAACACTTCCTACAAACTCCTCGACAACCTTGAGATGGGCACGAGGTTCAACCTCGCCTACAGCAAGCAGAGTGACGTTCCTATGCAGAGCCTCTATTCCGCCAACCCTCTGTGGTCTGGTGAAGGATGGCTTCCCTGGGAGCCCACCCATGATGAGAACGGACTGTTCCTCACCAACTCAGCTGTGAACTCCGGTGAGAACGCCCGCGCATCCGCAGAATATGACGACAAGTACGACGAGACCTGGCATATCAATGGTACTGCCACCCTCCGTTGGACTCCTGTCAAGAATCTCGACATCGAGACCAGGAACTCCCTCGAGAGCTTCTTCACCAACGGACGTCACTACTACAGCCGTCTGTCGCATACTCCCAGGTATGCTGACCAGTTGGACGAAGGCATCCAGAGGATTCTCCAGCTCACGACCTCCAACACCGCCACATATGCGAACATTTTCGGCGGATATCACTCCGTGAGGGCTGTCGTTGGTCAGGAGGCTATGAGGTACAAGGGCGTCTCCTACGAATTATACTATCCGAATGCCGATCCTTCCATGCCTTACTTCAACAGCTCTATCGACCAGTCGGTTTCGGAGATTCAATACAGCGAATCGAATGAGACAATGCTTTCATTCTTCGGAATCTTCGACTACAACTACGACAACCGCTACTTCCTCCAGGCAAATATCCGTGAGGACGGTTCATCGCTCTTCGGCGCCGAAAATAAGTGGGGTACTTTCTGGTCTGCTTCCGCATCATGGAACGCTTCCAATGAGGCTTTCCTCAAGGATGTGAACGGTCTCGACCTCCTCAAGTTCCGTCTGAGCTATGGTGTCAATGGTAATAACGGTATCAGCCCTTATCAGGCCTACGGTCTGTACGGCTCTGCCATTTACAACGGTATTTCCGGTTACCTCCCTTCGCAGCTTGAGAACAAGAGGCTCTCATGGGAGCGCAACCTCACCTGGAATGCCGGTGTCGACTTTGGTCTGTTCAAGAACGCCCTTACCGGAAGCATCGACGTTTACCGCCGCACCACCAAGGACCTTCTCCTGACCAAGCAGATTCCCCAGACGACTGGTTTCAGCAGCATTTTCACCAATGTCGGTTCCATGAAGAACGAGGGTGTCGAATTCCAGATGAATTACGATATCATCGCAAAGCCTGACTTCCTCTGGTCTATTGGCGGTAACGTAGCTTACAACAAGACTACCATCCTCGACCTCGGTGGTGACGATCATATCGGAACCATTACGCAGCAGGTGGTTGGCAAGGGCATGTACACATGGTTCCTTTATGACTACTACGGAGTGAATCCTTCGAATGGTGAACCTCTGTGGGTTGCCGAGGACGGTTCTCTGACGAACACCTACGCAAAAGCACGCCAGTATTATGCCGGCTCTCCTGAGCCCAAGTTTGTGGGTGGCTTCAACACTGTCCTCCAGTGGAAGGGCTTCTCCGCTTCGGCATTCTTCGAGTTCAAGACCGGACATCAGGTGCTTATCTGGAACGAGAACCACTATCTGCACTCAGACGGTGCACAGATGGATATGAACCAGTTCGCATCGGCTTACAACTATTGGCGCAAGCCCGGCGACACCGGAGTGAACCCCAAGCCCGTTGCAGGCAACACTTCCGGTTCCGACGACTGGTACAACGACCGCTGGCTCCAGGATGCGAGCTACCTTCGCGTAAAGGATATCACCCTCTCTTACACTATCCCTCAGAATATATCCAAGAAGTTCCACATCAACAACATGAGGATATATGTGAGCGGACTCAACCTTTATTGCTTCAACGATGTTGACTTCTGGGATCCCGAGCAGGGTGTTACTGGTATCACCGCCGGCGCCTATCCTCTTACCAAGTCTGTTGTTGGAGGTATTGAGTTAACCTTCTAAAATGGAAAGAGATATGAAGAAATATATTATCATTGTTGCTCTTGCAGCACTTGCCCTTTCCGGTTGCTCCAAAGATTTTCTTGAGGAAGCCCCCAAGCAGTCTCAAAGTGATGTTCTCACGTTGTCCACTTTCGAAGGACTTGACGCGGCTACTGCCGGCGCCTACGGTCCGCTTGCTTCCAACAACTGGTATGGAGCCGATTTCATTCTCTCTAATGAAATGCAGACTATGAACGGAAAACGCTGGACCAACCTGTCCCAGTACATTTCCGGTCGTTATACAGATGAGTATGCTGTCCATTACACACAGACTGGCACCAAGCCGCTGTGGGGAACTGCATATTATGTGATTCTCAGTGTAAACTCAGTTCTGGAACATCTTGACGATGCAGGAATCGAAGCAACGGATCAGCAGAAGAATAATCTCAAGGCTGAATGTCTGTTCCTCCGCGCTCTTGCTCACTTCGACCTTGTGCGCACCTACGCACAGCCTTACAACAACACCCTCACGGCAGAGTCTGCCAAACTCGGTGTTCCCGTCATCCTTACCGTTGACGCAGAGGCTAAACCCAAGCGCGCAACCCTGGTTGAAACCTTCGCCCAGATCGAACAGGACCTTCTGGATGCAGAGGCCGCAATTGATCCTGCGTATGTCCGCAGTGGTGGCAACAACGATGCTTCCAAGGTTTCCATCTACGCCATCCAGGCTCTCCTCAGCCGCGTCTATCTCTATATGGAGAAGTGGCAGGAGGCGGCCGATTACGCGACCAAGGTTATCAATTCCGGCAAGTACACCATGTGGACTGCCGCTCAGGTGGCCGACGGTGACGACTGCGTATGGCGCGAAGACACCCGTAAGGGCGGAGAGGTCATCTTTGAGGTTTGGACCAACCAGACTCAGAGCTATGGAACAGGTAACGAGAACGTGTGGGCTATGACCACCTATCTTGGTTATGGCGACTGCGGCGCTTCCGCCGACCTCCTCAACCTTTATGAAGCCGGTGACGCCCGCAAGACTCTCGTACAGTCTGATCCGGACGGGAACGGACTCTTCACGATGAAGTATTTCGGTAAAGGTGTAGGAAGCATTGATGCCAACAACATCATCATCCTTCGTCTTTCCGAGATGTACCTGAACCGTGCAGAAGCTCTGCTCCACCCCGGCGTTACTGTCACCGGAGCAAGCGCAGTTACAGACCTTGCAACTATCGCGAACAACCGCGGTGCGACTCCTCTTTCTGCCACTCTTGCAAACGTTTATCTCGAGCAGGCCAAGGAATTCGCATGGGAAGCACATCTCTGGTTTGACCTTGCCCGTACAGGCCGTCCTATGACCCGTACCGATGTCTCGGGAACTTCCATCCCTACCAATATCCCGGCTGGAGATTACAGGTGGGCCATGCCTATCGCAAACCGCGAGCTTACCGTGAATCCCAACCTGATCCAGAATGACGGTTATAACAATTAAGGAGGAAAAGCTATGAAATTGAACAGAATTATTATTGCTGGCGTAGCCCTCGTACTGGCCGCCTCCAACGAACTCCCCAAGTTCGCCGCTACTGACGCTTTCGCCGCCTTTAACAAGTCTGCTATGTCCGCATCCGAAGATGCAGGACGTGTGCAGATCCCTGTATCTATCGGCGCTCTCGAAGCAATTGCTACTACTGTTACCTATGAGATTGATACTGCGTCAACAGCTCAAGCTGGTGTTCACTTCAATCTCGTAGATCCAAGCGCAGTTCTCACTTTTGCGGATGGCGCTCTCACGGCCTACATCGAACTGGACCTTATTCCCATTCATGGAGAAGACGGATATACCGGAGACAAGAAGGTTATCATCAATCTTCTCAGTTCGAACGATGTAAAGATTGGTGGAGAACGCGTATGTGAGTTCACCATCAACGACCAGGATCACCCTCTGGCTGCTATCCTTGGCAAGTACACCATTACTGACGGAACCGTTACCGAGACAACGGAGATCGTCAAGGATCCAAAAGATGTCACGGTTGTTCACTTCCCTGACATGTTCCCCGGACTTAGGGCATGGCTTGGCAATAGTGGATCAATTGATGTTGTTGGTCAGGTTTCCAAAGACCTCTCCACTATTACAATTGCCCTCCCTATCGACTCTGGCTACAAATATTCAAACGGACAGCCGCTTAAAATATTTGCCTGCGACGCAGAGAACATCTATTACGATGTTTCAAGCATTACTTTAACCAGGACCGAAACCGGATTCTCCAGTGGAGAGTATGGAATGTGGGGTTACATTGTGAGCACCGGCGCTAACAGTAACTGGGGATATGATCCTTTCACTCTTACTAAACAATAATATTTAAGCGAGATGAAAAAGTTATTTAATTATATTGCAGCGCTTGTCTGTGCGGCGATTGCCGTTTATTCTTGCACCGCAGTTCCTGAGGATCTCTCTCATGTGGACGAGGTTGTAGCAGCCCCCGAGGTGGGAATCGACATCGCATCCGTGAAGGACAGCTCAGCAGTG
>CAJOHV010000021.1 GCA_905234485.1 uncultured Bacteroidales bacterium
GGTGGGGAAGTTGGTAAGCATACCACCGGCCCAACGCTCGGTGATGTACGGCATGCCTACTGCAGCGGCTTTCTCGGAAACGATTTCCTTAGCCTGCTTTTTGGTGGCGACGAAGAGGATCTTGCGGCCCGACTTTGCGAGCTCTTTCATCTCTTCGGCAGCCTCGTCGATCTTGACGACTGTCTTGTGCAGGTCGATGATGTGGATTCCGTTCTTCTGATCGAAGATATAGGGAGCCATTTTAGGGTTCCACTTACGGGCAAGATGTCCGAAGTGAGCACCTGCATCAAGCAATTCTTGGAAATTTGTTCTTGACATTTTGTTGTTTCTTTTAATTTTCTCTTTTCATCAATCTCCTGGTAACGACCTGGTCGGTCCAGGCGATTTTCCGCAGTGCGGCAACCTCCCAAAGGGGATAGTTTACAATAACCGCAACTGTGCTTTGTGAAAACAGTTCTGTTATACTAACGTTTACTGAACTGGAAGCGTGCGCGTGCGCTGGGCTGGCCGGGTTTCTTACGCTCAACCTCACGGGCGTCGCGGGTGAGGAATCCTGCAGCCTTAAGAGCGGGACGATAGGCTTCCTTGTCGATCTCGCAAAGTGCGCGGGCGATACCGAGGCGGATTGCTTCAGCCTGACCCTTGATGCCACCACCAACGATGGTGATCTTGGTGTCAAACTTACCTTCAGTCTCAGTAACGGTGAACGGCTGGTTCACAATGTAACGGAGGGCGTCCTGCTTGAAGTAATCCTCGAGGGGACGATCGTTGATCGTAACATTGCCTGCACCTGCAGAGATGTAAACGCGAGCAACAGCTGCTTTACGTCTTCCAAGGGCGTGTGTCTGTTCCATTTACTCTGATTAGATTTCGTTTAACTTGATTTCGGTAGGGTTCTGAGCCTGGTGCGGATGCTCGGGACCTGCGTAAACGTGCAGGTTACGGAGCTGCTGTGCACCAAGACGGGTCTTGGGGAGCATACCCTTGACTGCTCTCCTGACGAGTTCGGCGGGTCTCTTCGCGAGAATCTCCTTGGGGGTCGTGAAACGCTGTCCTCCCGGATATCCGGTGTAGCGTGTGTAGACCCTGTTGGTCATCTTCTTTCCCTTGAGGGCCACCTTCTCAGCGTTGACGACGATGACGTTGTCACCGCAGTCCACGTTGGGGGTGAAGCCGGGCTTGTTCTTACCGCGGAGGATAAGGGCAACCCTTGCTGAAAGACGACCAAGAGCGAGATCTGTCGCGTCAATAACCACCCACTTCTTGTCGACGGTCGCTTTGTTGAGCGAGACGGTCTTGTAGCTGAGTGTGTCCATTGTCTTGATCTTAAACAGTTAATACTTTATAAAAAATGCGATCCCTACGTTTATAGGGGTCGCAAAGGTATAAAATATTTTCGAAATAACAAAAACTAGACGGTCAGGATGTCTTTTTCCTTCGCGGCTACCAGAGCGTCGATCTCTTTCACCTTCTTGTCCGTTACTTTCTGCACTTCGTCTTCTGCCTCCTTTTCTGCGTCTTCGCTGATGGTTCCGGCTTTCTGGGCCTTCTTCAGAGCGTCCATGGCGTCGCGCCTTGTGTTGCGGATGACGACTTTGGCGTTTTCACCTTCTCCTTTGGCCTTCTTGACGAGGTCCTTGCGGCGCTCTTCAGTGAGGGCGGGGACGGTGCAGCGGATGACTTCGCCGTTGTTCGACGGGGTCAGGCCTATGTTGGAGTCGATGATCGCTTTTTCCACGGCGGGGATGAGCGAACGGTCCCACGGCTGGATCACCAGCGTCTTCGCGTCCGGAGCGGAAACGGCGCCGACCTGCGGGATCGGGGTCATCGTGCCGTAGTAGTTCACCAAAACTTTATTGAAGACCGAAGGGTTGGCCTTGCCCACCCTGTAGTCTTTAAGGCTCGCCTCGAGGAACGCCACCGCGTCCTGCATCTTTTTCTCAGCGCCGGAGATAATATCCTTTTCGATTGCTGACAACATATTCTATATAATTATATGGTTTTACTTATGGACTATCGTGCCGACCTTCTTCCCTTCGAGCAGCGACTGCAGCGCGCCTTCGGAGTCTATGTCGAACACCACGATGGGCACATCTCCCTGCTCGCAGAGCGCGAACGCGGTCGCATCCATCACCTTCAGATGGTCCGCGAGCGCCTTATCGAACGTGAGTTCTTCGTACTTGACGGCTGCAGGGTCTTTTTCAGGGTCGGCCGTGTACACGCCATCCACCCTGGTCCCCTTGAGCAGTGCGTCCGCTCCAAGTTCGAGCGCACGGAGGGCTGCGCCGCTGTCCGTGGTGAAGAACGGGTTACCGGTTCCGCCGGCGATAAGGGCCACGCCGCCCTCTTCCAGCACCTTCACCGCCGCATCGCGGACGTAGTAGCGCGCGATCGGCTCCATGGGGGTCGCCGTGAAGACTTCGGCACGCACGCCGCGGGCGCGGATGAACTGGGCCAGCGCCATGGAGTTAATGACGGTGGCGAGCATACCCATCTTGTCTCCGTCCACTCTGTCGAAGCCCTTGCCCATGCCCTGCAGGCCGCGGAAGATGTTTCCGCCGCCGTTCACTATCGCGACTTCGTGTCCGCTGAGGACTGCTTTAACGATCTGATCTGCGTAGGCGGCGATACGGCTTTCGTCGAGACCCTTGCCCGACGGACCGCCGAGACTCTCGCCGCTAAGTTTGAGAAGCACTCTTTTGTACATAGAGCAAATTTAGTTATATTTGCAAGACTTACAAAGATAAACAATAAAAGGACAACATACTATGTTCATGCTTAACTCTTCCATCGGAAGAAAATTCATCCAGGCCATCAGCGGCGCGTTCCTGATTGTGTTCCTGCTTCTGCACGCAACAATTAACTTCTTCTCCGTGATCGACAGCTTCACCGGCAAGTTCGGTATCGCAGCCGCGGACGAAAAACTCTTCACGGCCGGCGACGGACTCTTCAAACTCGGATGCGACTTTATGAGCACCCCCGTCATCAGCATTATGGTCCCCATCCTCGCCCTCGGATTCGTCATCCACATCGGCTACGGTATCTGGCTGACCATCATCAACATGAAGGCCCGCGGCGGATACAAGCGCTATGAAGTCGCCAGCAAGGCGAAGGTCGATTCCTGGTCTTCGAAGAATATGCTTGTCCTGGGTATCGTCATCCTCGGATGCATAGGATTCCACCTCACTGATTTCTGGGCCCATATGCAACTTCCCGAGATGTTCGGAATCGGTGTCTACGAGAACAATCCTTACCTGCTTCTCTGCCTGACATTCGGCCGTCCCTGGATACTCTGCGGATACCTTCTCTGGTTCGTCGCTCTGTTCCTGCACCTCACCCATGGCTTCTGGAGCATGTTCCAGACCATAGGCTGGGATGGCAAGATCTGGTTCAAGAGGATCAAGGTTATCGGCGTCATCGTGGCAGCCATCATCTGCCTCATGTTCGTCGCCACCGCAGTGAACGCTGCGATTCAGGCTCCGAACTTTATTTAAGGCCTGCGGGCTGACATTTATTCCCACTCAAGGCCACACCTGGAGTGGGATTTTTTATAATAGATGAAGATAGGTAACATAGATTTGGGTGAGCGGCCGGTGGTGCTCGCGCCGATGGAGGACGTCACGGACGCGAGTTTCCGCATCCTCTGTCGCGAGCAAGGAGCGGCCGCGGTCTACACCGAGTTCATCCCTTCCGACGGGCTCATCCGCGATGCGCACAAAGCGATCGAGAAGATGCGCACGCTGGAGGAAGAAGCGCCGGTGGGCATACAGATCTATGGGCATATTCCCGAATCCATGGTGAAGGCCGCGCAAATGGCCGACCGCGCCGCGGAGATTGCGGGCGGTCACGGGGCTGACTTCATCGACATCAACTTCGGCTGCCCCGTGACCAAGATCGCCGGCCGCGGCGCGGGCTCCGGGATGATGCGCGAGCCGGACAAAATGGTGGCCATCACGAAAGCCGTGGTGGAAGCAGTCGGCAAGCCAGTGACAGTGAAGACGCGTCTGGGCTGGGACGACAGTTCGAAGATCATAGTGGAACTGGCAGAGAGGCTGCAGGACGTGGGCATTCAAGCGCTGACCATCCACGGCCGCACGCGTTGCCAACTCTACAAAGGCAAGGCGGACTGGACGCTGATCGGCGAGGTGAAGAACAACCCGCGCATGCACATCCCCATCATCGGCAACGGCGACATCGACTCCCCCGAAAAGGCGAAGGAAGCGTTCGATAAGTTCGGCGTGGACGGCATCATGGTCGCGCGGGCGACCTACGGCAGGCCGTGGATATTCAGGGACATAAGGCACTATCTGGACACGGGCGAACTGCTGCCCGAACCGACCGTCCGCGAGAAAGTGGCCATAGCGCGCAGGCATCTGGGGCTGTCGCTGGATCTGAAAGGCGAACCGCGCGGCGTGTACGAAATGCGCAGGCATCTTTCTTGCTACTTCAGGGGCCTGCCGGATTTCAAGGACACCCGCATCAGAATGGTCACGACCCTGGATGTGCCGGAACTGTATTCGATACTGGACGAGATAGAAGAACGATATGCTGATCTATAGGACTATACTCAAGCTTCGCCACCGCGCTTACGACCGCGGCAGGAGGCCGTGCGCCGAGGCCGGCGTGCCCACGATCTGCGTGGGCAACGTCACGGTCGGCGGCACCGGCAAGACGCCGCTCACCGAGCTGATCCTCCGCGAACTCGCGGGCCGTCAGCTCGCCGTGCTCTCGCGCGGCTACGGGCGTCGCACCAAGGGCTACCTGGAGGTAGACCCTTCCGGCGACGCCTCTCTTTACGGCGACGAACCTCTCCAGATTGCCCGAAAGTTCCCCGGCGTGAAGGTCGTGGTGGACGAAGACCGCATCGAAGGCTGCAACAGGATCGGCTCTTCGGTGGACGCCATCATTCTGGACGATGCCTACCAGTATCGTCGGCTTAAGGCTTCTCTGAATATAGTTCTGGTGGACTATGGGCGCCCGGTCTTCAAGGATTCATTGCTGCCCTTCGGGCGGCTGCGCGACCTCCCGGAGCGCATCTTCAAGGCGGACATAATTGTGGTGACGAAGTGCCCTGCCGCTATGAGCGACTACGAAAAAGGTTGCTATGCGCAGGACAATCTCCATATGAGCGGTTACGAAGCGGCGGAGCATATTGCATACACCCCAGCCGGGGATAAGATTCCGGTTCTTTTCAGCACGGTGGAGTATATGAAACCCGCCCCCGTTTTCGAAGGCGCGGAGGCCTCCTGGCCGCGGTCGGATCGCGCGGTCGCGATATGCGGAATCGCCCGAAACCGGCAGTTCGTCGACCATTTGGCCGCAGGCTACTCCCTTCAGGAAGTATTCTCCTTCCGGGACCATCACCGCTTCAGCGAAAAGGACATCCGCAAGTTCAACGAAGCGATGCTCCAACACCCGTTCGCGTGCTTCTTCACCACGGAAAAAGACAGCCAGCGTCTTAAGGACTGCCGGCTGCTGAGCGAAGATGTGCGAAAGAGGCTATTCTACCTGCCCATCGAGGCCCGATTCCTCTCCGAGGGCGAACGCGAGCTATTCGTCCGTCTCCTCGAAGATCTGGTAAAAGGCCGTGTCTAGCCTGACGATGTCCTTCAGGCGGCCTTCCATTTCGTAGCCGCTGAGAGCGCGGGTGAAGTAGACCTTATCCTCGAACATCTTGAATAATCTACTGATGAATGACGCCTGGCGGAATACCAGGTTGTCTTCGGCGTCGCGGCTGACGAGCACGTAGCCACGGTCGTTCATATGGGCCTCTATCTTGGGGAGTATCTCGTCTGTCGAGCCTTTCGCGCGGATGCGGCGCTTGCCATAGCCGAACTTGGGGTAGACCGCGGCGAATACTGCGACTATGCCGAGCATAGACCAGATGGAGTTGTAGCCGTTCTTCAGCATAGACTCCAGCGGCGCGCCTTTGGCCGTGATGAAATAGATTGCCGCGACGAAGACGACAAGCAATATCGTCAGATGGAGAAAATATTTGAGTGAGCGTATAAGATACTTCATACTGCAAATATAGCAGTTGAGCACAAAATTTGTAACTTTGGGGGCATTTTAGAATCAAATAACTGTATACAATATGGAAAAAGAAGATCCTATCGCAAGACTTGAACGTGAAAAGGCGGAAAAGAAGAAGAGCAACGGATTTGCCGTTGTCGCTCTCGCAATAGTAGCAGTCGGACTGGCCGCGGCCCTCGCAATCGTCGGCACCCGCGACTACAAAATGGTCAAGGAGCTTGAGGCTGACAAGGCAGACCTCTCTGAGCGTATCGAGACTCTCCAGAAGGAGTTCGCGGACCTCTCGTCCGACTATGATTTCATCAACAGCCAGTTGGATTCTTCCCGTGAGGAAGTCGCCGTGCTGGTGAGCCGTATCAAGAGCACCGAGGCCACTAACAGGGCAAAGATGCGCCAGTATGAGAAGGAGCTCGGAACCCTCCGTTCGATTATGCGCAATTATCTCGTGCAGATCGATTCCCTCAACCAGCAGAACCAGAAACTTTCGGCCGAATTGTCCTCCACGAAGAAGACTCTCGCCGAGGCGACCGGAAAGAACCAGGAACTCGAGGCCCAGAACAAAGACCTTTCTTCCAAGGTGGCGACCGGCTCCGTGGTCAAGGCTCGCGGCATAGTCTGCAAGGCCTACAACGGTTCGGACAAGGTCACGGACCGCAGCAGCCGCGTGCGCAGGCTCGCAGTGGAACTCAGCCTGGTGGAAAACGACCTCGCCAAAAGGGGCCCTATGACCGTTTACCTCAGGGTTAAGGATCCGGAAGGCAATCTGCTGCTGGACGGCACTGACGCTTCATTCGCGTTCGGCGGCGAGGCTGTGGCCGCGACCGCATCGCGCGAGGTGGACTACGAAGGCTCAGAGGTGGATATGATCATCTACGTGAACGATATTCCTCAGTATGAGAAGGGCGTTTACACTGTGGATGTCTACTCCGTTTCCGGTCTGCTCGGCACCACCGAACTTGTGCTCCGCTAATGATCTACGTCCACGTCCCCTTCTGCAAGAGTTTCTGCAGGTACTGCGATTTCTATTCGGAAATCTGCCCCGGAAAGGGACCGGAAGAGTTCGACGAGTACATCGACGAACTTTGCGCGGAAGCAAGACTGCGCCGCGGAGAGATTATCAACACATTAGGAGTCAAGACCCTCTACATCGGAGGAGGCACGCCGTCGGTGATGCCCCTCCGCTTTTTTTTCGACCTGATGAAGGCCCTCCCCGAAGGACCGTATGAGGAATTCACCGTTGAGGTGAACCCAGACGACATAGTCGGCAGGGGAATGGGCTTTATCCGCAATCTGCGCGAGGTCGGGGTGAACCGCGTGAGCATGGGGGTACAGTCGCTGGACGACGGTATGCTCCGCTGGATGGGCCGGCGCCACGACAGCGCCGCCGCGATCGAGGCCTTCCACATGCTCCGGGAGGGCGGGATCGAGAATATAAGCCTGGACATCATTTTCGGAATCAACGGCCTCACTGACGAGATGCTCTCCGCGACCCTGGACGGTATCATCGCCATAGGGCCGGAACATATCTCAGCCTACCAACTTTCGATCGAAGAGGGTTCGCTGCTCGCAAAAGATATTGAGAACGGCAAGTACGAAGAGCTTCCGGACGAGCAGTGCGCTGCGCAGTACCAGCTGATTTGCGACAGGCTGCGCGAAGCCGGTTACCGCCATTACGAAATCTCGAACTGGGCGCGCGCCGGGAGGGAGGCCGTGCACAACTCGGCCTACTGGACCCGCCGGCCCTACGTCGGCCTCGGCCCCGGCGCGCACTCGCTGACCATCGACCGTGGAACCGAAATCCGCAGTTGGAACTCCGAAGCCCTGAGCGGCTGGACCCCCTCGCACGAAGTGCTCACGCCCGAGGAGATACGCGAAGAGCGCATAATGCTCGGCCTCCGCACCGCGAAGGGCGTCCCGATCGAAACCCTCCACCGCGCAGACGGCACCTTCGCCCCGGGCGTATTTTTCTCCGAAGACTATCCCCTTGAACACCGTCCCGAAGGTCTGGATGTCATCGACGACCATGTCCGCATCGCAGAAGACCACTGGTTCGTCGCGGACAGCATCATCTCCGAACTGATATAAGGTGTGTGATGGCAATAGAAAAACGGCGCAGAAAAATTTGTATATTAGTGGGCTATGAGAAAAGTCAAAGACATTATAAATGCGATAGAGGCGGTGGCGCCGCTGAAGTTTCAGGACGAATGGGACAATTCGGGCCTGCAGGTGGGATTCCCTGAGGATGAACTCAAGGGAGTGCTCGTGTGCCTGGATGTGACGGAGGAGATTGTGGAGGAGGCCATCAGCAAGGGATGCTCGATGATAGTCTCGCACCATCCCCTTCTGTTCCACGCCTTGAAGCAGGTGAGCGACGTGACTTACCAGCAGAGATGCGTCACGAAAGCCCTCAGCAACGGCATCACGATTTACTCCGCGCACACCAGCCTGGATAATGCTCCGGGAGGCGTGAATTATACAATCGCGGAACTGATTGGGTTGAAAAAACTCGAGTGGTTGGAGCCTAGATGGGTTGACGGGGAAAGTTGCGGCGAGAAAGGTGCAAACTGTTCGCAAGCCCCGGCCGGAAGCGGCGTGATCGGCGAGCTTCCCGAACCAATCGAGCGCGAAGCGTTCCTGAATATGTTGAAAGAAGTTTTCGGAGTGGAATGCCTGAGGCACAGCGACACCGGCCAGGATAGCAAGGGGGCTGAAAATGCTCAGCCGGCCTCCGTCAAGAAGGTCGCTCTATGCGGCGGGGCGGGGGCGTTTCTGATGCAAACGGCGCTCGAAAAGGGAGCCGACTGCTTCATCAGCGGCGAGTTCCACTACCACGATTATTTCGAGAACGGCGGTATGCTTCTTGCCGAACTGGGGCATTACCAGAGCGAGAAATGCACGATAGACCTGCTGAAGGACATCATCGGCAAGTCCGTCAAGGATGTTAACATAATATCGACTGAAATCAACACGAACCCGATACGGTATAAATAGGGCAAACCTGAAGACACCAATTAATGAGAATTGCACGATACATAGCGGCAATACTTCTAGCCGTGATTCCAATCAGCCTGCAGGCCCAGGGTCTCCCGAAGCTTAAGCAGGCCGAGGAAGTCACGACCGGTGCCCTGCCGAACGGTATCGTGTATTATCTCGTGGCCAATCCGGCCACCAAAGGCCGGGCGGACTTCGCGCTCGTGCAGGAGAACCAGACCGACGTGGACCAGACCCGCGAAGCGTTGGCGCAGCTCGAACACCTCAGCCCGAAGGACTTCCTAGCCCGCAGCGGCGTCCCCTACACCTCCAAGGGCTATGTCGAAATCTCGAAGAACGCCCGCACCTTCCATTTCCCGGACGTGGACATAAGTTCGAAGGCCACTGCCGACAGCACCCTCCTGCTGATGCTCGACCTGATGCGCCTTTCGGACGGCGAGCAGGCGATAGTGATCAGCGGCGACATAGACCGGACGGTCTACAAAAACACGCTGCACACGCTCGGGCTGACGATCCCCCGCATCACCCCGGGACCACGGCCGAATATCCCGAAACAAAGCGCCGTGCTGACCGTCAACGACGCAGGCTCGGGCCCGATCGAGTTCCAGTTCCGCCCGGGCAGCGTCACCCGCGACCAGGCGAACACGCCCGTGCCGCTCGTGGCCGAACTGCTGGGGCGCGAGATGAGTTACATAATCACGGACCGCATACGCCACGAACTTCAAGCCAGGAATATTCCCTGCTACATGGACGCCCGGCTCAATGAACTGAAGGTCTATGTGGCCGACAGCCTGAGAGCGGAGACGCTGAAAGCGATAGGGGGAGTGTTCGCAGACATCTCGAAAGGCAACGTGACGCTGGCGGAGTTCGACAAGGCCAAGCGCATCTCGCTGGCGAGGCTTGTGGACACCGGGCTGAAACCCGGCAAGAGCAATGCGTTCTATGTGCAGCGCTGTGTGTCCGCGGCTCGCTTCGGCACCAACCTGGCGTCGCAGGACATTATACGCAACTTCTTCAAGGGTCGTAAGATCACCCCGAAACGCGAACTGGAACTGTTCAATAACTTCGCCCACGCCTTCCTCGGCGACGAATGGGAGGAGACCGAAGGCGGAGCGCAATTGAAGCACTATCCGATACTGGACGAAGTACTGAAAACTCCCGTGGTCAGAGGCGTCAAACTGGCCAACACCACCATCGACCCTGTCTCCGGAGGTAAACTCTGGACCTTCAGCAACGGCATCAAGGTCATCTTCAAACCCGACCGCTCGGCGGACGGTTTCAATTTCTGCTTCGCCGCACGCGGGGGCGCGTCTTCAGTCAGGGATATTCACCCTGGAGAAAGCGCTTATCTAACAGACGCTCTCGGCCTCGGCCGTGTGGCCGGGATTCCCACCTACGACTTCAGGGAAATGCTGCTTGCCGATGGAATCGAGATGAGTGGCAACCTTACCCTGGAGGATATGCGCATTTTCGGAAAAGCGCAGAAAGAAGATATAGAATCAGTGCTCAAGGCGCTCATCAAAATCGGCTACGAACACGAATCCGACGATGCCACTTTTGACTATTTCCGCAAATCGGCCATCATTAGGAGCGAATCGGTGCACTCGCCGGTCACAGCAGTTATGGACAGCCTGATCTGCCCGGATTATATGTTTCTGGAAAAGAGTTCCGGCCGCAACATACGCGAAGATTTGCCTGAAAGGGTGGCGGAATACCTCACAGCCCGTTTCAGCAACGCCGCGGACGGAATATTCATTTTCACCGGCAACATCAGCGAGGAGAATCTGCTCCAGGCGCTCACCAAATACATAGGCAACTTCAAGACTACGCGCATCTACTCGTTGCGCGAGCCTGTCAGTTACGATCTCCATAGTGGACGCAGCACCCATATGGTGGACGGCGACGACCATAGCGTTAACCTTGCCGCCACGGGGCTCTTCCCGGCAACCATCGATAACTACTATGCTTTCTTGATTGCCCAGGAGGCCGTGAAGAAGCAGTTGGCTCGCAGGCTTGCCCCGCTGGGAATGTACGCTGAGGTAAGCGGAAAGATGGACCTGACGCCGGTGGAGCGGATGACGTTGTATATTACCTGCCGGCCGTGCGCCGCGGACGGGCTCCCCGAAGGGGTCGAACCGTCCGGGCCTCTGGCCGCAGTCCGTGACATCAGGGCTGAGTTCAGCGACCTTATGTATTTCTCCGTGAGCAATGCCGAGTTCAAGGCCTACAAGGAAATCGTGCGGAACAATGTTGCCCGCGAACTCGCCACCTCGGAAGGCATGATTAAGTACTGCCTCTACCGCTACAGCGAGGGCAAAGACCTTATTTCCCTCTATTCCAGAAGCATAGACAGGATCGATATGGACGACGTACGGGAAATCCTCGAGGAAATCATCTCCTCCGGAGTCGTCGAATATGTGGTGAAATAATGCACGGAGACCTTTTCGGAACCATTATTCAAATAGGCGACATCCTCGTGTCCGAGGAGGTCGTCACCGAGTATTTCGCCTGCGATTACCAGAAATGCAAAGGTGCGTGCTGCATCGAGGGGGACAGCGGCGCGCCGCTGCGCGAAGATGAAATCGAAGCGCTGGAGCGCGCCTTCCCCGAGTACGAAGAACTGATGACCCACGCCGGCAGGGCGGCCATTGCCCGGGACGGGTTCTTTTCGATTGACCGCGAGGGCGATGTGGTGACCCCGCTCGCCGAAGGGTCGGGCGCGTGCGCGTTCTGCCACTTCCCCGGCGACGGCAACTGCCTCTGCGCTATAGAGTGCAAAGGACTCACGAAACCCATATCCTGCAGCCTCTATCCGATAAGGGTGACTCGGCTGACCGGAGGAGGGCAGGCCCTCAACCTTCACAGATGGCATATCTGCAAAGATGCTTTCCGGCTCGGGCGTGAAAAAAATATTCGCGTGTATCAATTCTTAAAGAAAATAATTCTTTCGGTCTACGGAGAAGAGTTCTACGAGGCTCTCTGCGCGGCCGCCGACCACATAAACGGTAAAAAATGAATATCTACGCAGAACGAATTGAAGCCCTGCGCTCGCTGATGCGCGGACGCGGCTGGGACGCAGTGATAATCTGGAGCGGCGATCCGCACCAGAGCGAGTATCCCGCCGAGCGCTGGAGGCAGGTGCGCTGGCTCACCGGGTTCACCGGCGAGGCGGGGGACGTGGTGGTCACTGCTGATCACGCCGGGCTATGGACGGACACCCGTTACTTCATCCAGGCTGTGGACCAGTTGGAAGGCACGGGCGCGGTCCTTCACAAAACACGCGTGCCCGAGCAAGTACTCATCCCGGAGTGGCTTCGCAGCCAACTTGGCGAGGGCGCGGTGATCGCCGTGGATTCGCTCTGCACGAGCGCTGCCGCGGCAGACGAACTGCGCGACAACTTCACCGTGGTGGGAGTGCCCGACCTGCTGAGCATATTGTGGGAAGACCGTCCCGGAATTCCCCAGACTCCAATATTCCGCATCCAGGCGGGAGAGTCGCGCGAAGAGAAGATGGAGTGGCTCCGCGGCGAAATCGCCGAGCGCGGAGCCGATGCCATCCTTCTGAGCGCGCTGGACGAGGTGGCCTGGATGCTGAACGTGCGCGCCTCGGACATTGAGTATAACCCTATGGTTATCTCTTATCTTCTTGTGGGACAGGACTTTGCGAAATGGTTTGTGCTGAAGGAAGACATTGAGGATCCCGTCTCGGAAGAAACTCTCGACGCCCTCCAGGGCGACGGAATAGAACTGATGCCCTATTCTGAGGTGGGCATTGAACTGTCTGCCTTCGAAGGAAGATTGTGGCTGGACAGCGCGACGGTCAGCCTGGAACTTCGCGAGGCTGCCGGAGGCAGGGCCCTCGAAGCTCCGAGTCCCGTCGCGCGCCGCAAGGAGCAGAAAAATCCGCAGGAGATCGAATGGATCCGGGAGGCCCACATACGCGACGGCGTGGCCGTGGAGAAATTCCTCTACTGGCTCGAAAAGAGCATCGAAGCGGGCAAGACCGTGACCGAGTGGGAAGCGGCCGTCAAACTCGGGCAGTACCGCGCCGAAATCGACGACTACCAGGGCGACAGTTTCGAGACCATCTCTGCCTACGGCAAAGGCGCCGCGCTGCCGCATTACGTGACGCCGCGCGTGGATTCGCCGGTAATCGAAGCCCGCGGGCTGTATCTCTGCGATTCGGGCGGCCAGTATCTGAGCGGCACAACCGACATCACGCGCACCGTGCCCATGGGCGAATGCACGCCGGAGGAGATACGCGACTACACGCTCGTGCTGAAGGCCCATATCGACCTCGCCGCCGCCGTTTTCCCTGCCGGCACGCCGGGCTGCCGGATCGATGCCGCCGCCCGTCTGCCGCTATGGCGCAACCTGATGAACTTCGGGCATGGGACCGGCCATGGGGTCGGCTTCTTCCTCGGGGTCCACGAAGGTCCGCACCAGATACGCCAGAACCTCGACCCCACCCCTATGGTGGAGGGTATGATAACCTCCGACGAACCCGGTCTCTACCGCGAAGGCAAGCACGGCGTGCGCCACGAAAACCTCGTCCTGACTGTGGACGCAGGCGCCTCCGAGTTCGGCCATTTTCTTCGTTTCGAGCCGCTCACAATGTGCCATTTCGACACGTCCATCCTGGATTTGAGCCTTCTGGACAAGTGGGAGATTGAGTGGCTGAACGACTACCACAGAACCGTGTTCGAGAATCTTGGCACGCTGCTTGATGAAGATGTAGCCCGGTGGCTTCAGGCAAAAACCGCCCCGGTGGGTTTGGAGTCGTAGAAAAGAATTATTAATTTTGCCCTTCAACCGGCAACAAAAGATTTAACGATATGAAGAAGGTATTAGTATCAGTTTGCGCGCTTTTCGCCGCTCTTGCAATCGGCTTCGCGCAGGACGTCAATGAAGCAACGGATCTTTACAACCACGGCGCGGAAGCCATCGCCCTCGGCGACAAAACCGGCGCTATGGAGTATTTCCAGAAAGCATATGATCTGGCTATCGCTTGCGGAGAAGCAGAAGGCGCCGCGGATATCGTGGCCAACTGCGAAAGCATCATGCCGTCGCTCAGCCTTTCAATCGCAAAGGACGCTCTGAAGGAAGGAGATTATGAAGGCGCTGTGAGCAAACTGCAGGCGACTGTGGCCCTCGCGGACAAACTCGGAGCAGACAACACTTCGGTCGAGGCCCAGGCCCTTATCCCTCAGGCATACATCCAGAAGGGAAGCAAACTCCTGAAGGCTAAGGAATACGAAGCCGCAGCAGAGGCCTTCCAGCAGACCCTCGCAGTGGATCCTTCCAACGCAAAGGCAGCCCTCTACATGGGCCAGGCATACGACAAGCTCGGCAACACTGATAAGGCTGTGGAGACTTATGAACTCGCCGCTTCGCTCGGCCAGGAGAAAGCAGCCAACAAGCAGCTTTCCGGCATCTTCCTGAAGAAGGCCAACGCCGCCAACAAAGCGAAGAAGTTCGCCGAGGCAATCGAGATGGCTGAAAAGAGCAACGCCTATCTGGAGAACGCAGACGCCTGCTACATCGCAGGTCTCGCCAGCCAGAACCTCAGCAAGGCAGACAAGGCGATTGCCAACTTCGAGAAGTATGTTGAACTCAAACCCGGCGCAGGCAATGTCGCAGCGGTGAAGTTCACCATCGCCACCCTCTATCAGGGCCAGAAGAACAACGCGAAGGCCGCCGAGTATTACAAGATGGTCGAGAACGATCCGACCTACGGCGCCGACGCCCAGAAAGCTCTCAAGGCTCTCGGCAAGTAAATGAAATCTCTCGAACTTCTTGCTCCGGCAAGAAATGCTGACATCGGCATCGCGGCCATCGACTGCGGTGCCGATGCGGTGTATATCGCCGGGCCCTCCTTTGGGGCGCGCAAAGACGCCGGCAATCCCGTTTCGGAAATAGCCAGGCTCTGCGCGTATGCGCACAAGTTCGGGTGCAGGATTTTTGTCACATTTAATATCCTGCTGCGAGACGGCGAGATGGAGGAGGTCCATCGCCAGATGCTCGCGGCGCAGGAGGCCGGGGCTGATGCCTTCATCATCCGCGACCCTCGCGTAGGGTTGTGGGAGGATATCCGAATTCCTCTTCACGCCTCAACTCAGTGCTCCATTCGTTCGGTGGAGCGCGCGCAGTTGTTTGCTCGCGCCGGATGTTCCAGGCTTATTCTGGAAAGGGAACTGCCTCTGTCGACCGTTAGGGAGATCGCCGCGGCGGTTCCCTGCGAGATCGAGTGCTTCGTGCACGGAGCGCTGTGCGTATGCTACAGCGGCCAGTGCACGATGTCGGAGGTCCTCACCGACGGATCTCGCAGCGGCGACCGCGGCGAATGCATCCAGGCCTGCAGAAATCTCTACGACCTGGTTACCGAGGACGGCCGCGTTTTGATGCGCAACAAGGCGCTGCTGTCGCTGAAGGATTTGAATCTTTCTGCTCGGCTGGCCGATTTGATCGCCGCCGGCGTTACTTCTTTCAAGATAGAGGGCCGTCTGAAGAACGCCTCGTTCGTCCGCAATACCGTGCGGGAGTACTCGCTGCTGTTGGACAAATTGATTGCCGAGCACAACCGCCCCCATCCAGGCGTCCCATCTACGGCTCCCGATACCGCCTTATTGCGGCGCGCGTCCTTCGGCCGTGTGGATGGCGGTTTCACGCCGGATCTTTCGAAGACATTCAACCGTGGGTTCACGGAATTGTATCTGGACGGCAAACGCGGCAAGTGGGCTTCGATGGACGCGCCCAAGTCCATGGGTGAAGAAATCGGAGCCGTCGTGTCAGTCCGCCCGGTGGCGCAGGGGATGGAGATTACCGTGGGCCCGAGGGCGCTGGATCTTCATAATGGCGACGGTTTCGCGTTCGTATCGGACGGGGAAATAATCGGTTTCAGGGGCGATGTATGCCAGGGAAATAAGATTGTTTGCAAGCCGGTAGCAGGCCTGAAGCCCGGAGTTACTCTCTGGCGCAACATCTCCACCGTCTTCGAAAAGAGCCTGGATGCAAATCCCTGCCGGAGGTTTGTAGGAGTGGGGCTGAATGTTGCGGCTAGCGGGTCATCACTCTCGGTGGATGCGGCTTCCGAGGACGGTCGCCAGGCTTCTGTCTCGGTCTCGGATTGCGAAACGGCCCGCGATTCCGAGCGCGCGGCCTCACTTATTTCTGGTCAGCTCTCGAAGCACGTAGACCATTACTGCTTCGCACTCGCCTCTATCGATTCCGACGGCGGATTCCCCCATCTCAGCGCCGCTGCCCTCAACGGCCTTCGCCGCGAACTTGCGGCCGAGCTCGATTCTCAGCCCGTCCGCGCGATTCCCCTGACCACTGGCAGCGCCCCCGTCATAGCCCCTGAGACCCTTCAGACCGGCCGCCTCCCGGGCGAGCTTATGCGCTCAAAGTACTGCATCAAGTTCGAACTCGGTCTTTGCCCCGTCCACCAGGGCTCAAAACAGACCGGCAGCCTCTTCCTCGTCAACAACTCCCGCCGCTTCCCCCTCCTCTTCGACTGCGCCTCCTGCGAGATGGCCGTCTTGGAGCCTGTTAGTCAAAAATAGCGTGGGGGCTAAGTCCTTAATCAGCAGTGTTTTAGCCAAAAGAGGTCTCTCGTTTTCGGGAGACCTCTTTTAAGTATCTGCCTAATAGTAAGCACGTTAGCCCCCACGGCCCCAAAAAAAATGAGAAAAGGCGGAATGATTGCTATAATTTATTAAACCGTTTATTTATCGCTTGGAAATCATCTATCGCAGAATATAATGCCTCCTCAGATATCTTGCCTTCTTCAGAAATAGTATGTGGGTGTCTTTAACTGAAAAAGGTAGGAAATTTTATTTAAACGCCATAATATCAGCACCTTATATTAACCCAGATCCAATCCTAGCCGATGGGCTATTACATGATTGTTAGTGAGGTGACGAACAAGAAAGACAGTATCGCCATCTACATTATAGGCACTGTATAATACATACCAGGTTGTGTGGCGACTATGCCTGAAAGCAGAATATAGGATGTCGGAGCCATAGCGTTTATAATATGCTGGGGCTTCCTTCTTAACCTTTAAAGGCAATTTGGTTTGTATTTCGCGAAAGAGCTTTTCTGAGTACTCTATCGCGGCATCCTTGCTATTAAGATATCCTTTGTTGTAAAGGATTTGGGCGAGTTCGAGGAATTGGTCTACTACTTCCGGGAGGAATAATACTTTCATATCAAGCTGATTTCCCAGCTTCTTTCCTCTCAAACATTTCGGTTAATCCTTCTCTTACTCTTTCAATGACATCATCAACGGTAATAGCCCTTGCCAAATCCGCTTCGGGCGCATGATTCTGCGCGATAAGGACGAATGACTCGTCTCTGCCACGTTGAATTACCACCCGTTCGGTACGGGCGAGATCCAAATACTTTTTCAAATTATTGCGTAGTTCCGCTGTGCTAATGACCACCATAATACAAGTACATTATAATGTACAAAATTAAGAAAAAAGGATTAATCTCAAATGCTGATTTTGAAAAGAAGATGAAGTTTTAAATAGTTTAAATATTACTCAAAAAAGGAAAGTTCACCGACGCTAATGGAATAGACCACGCAGATTTCGGATTTGCTCTCCCTATCGCAAAGGTAATACTATCCTATAATAATCCAACAGCTTGGCTAGATATTTTGGGCCACCAAATAACCCGTGCTCCACGCAGCCTGGAGGTTGAAGCCGCCGGTGAGGGCGTCGATGTCCAGGACTTCGCCGGCGAAGAAGAGACCCGGGTGCCGGCGCGATTCGAGGGTGGAAGGGTTCACGGCGGACATCGACACGCCGCCGGCGGTGACGAACTCCTCTTTGAACTTCGCGCGGCCCGTTATCTCGTAGGGGTCGGCTGTCAACACCGCGACAAGACGATTCAAGCCCTTAGATCCCAGTTCTGCCCAGCGAATGTCTTCGCGAAGGCCGGCACGACTGAGGATATGCTCCCAGGCGCGGGCGGTAAGGCCTTCCGGATGGACGCTCGCGACTTGCTTCGCGGGGTTCGTCGCGGCTGCAGAAGAAAGCCAATCGCGTATTTCTGCTTCTGTGGCGCTTAGCCAATTAATAAGCAACGTCCCTTTGTACGTGGTATCTGCAAGGTGGCGGGCAGCGTAGGAAGACAGACGAAGAGTGGCCGGACCGCTGACGCCCCAATCGGTGAGGAGCAAAGTGCCGTGCGAGCGGAACTTGGTGCCGGCAAGGGACAAGGTTACATTTTCAATAGTGGTTCCGGTCAATTCTTTGATTCCGGAATCAGATAGTTTAAGTGTGAAAAGTGATGGAACCGGCGGGATAATATCAATGCCCAATCCTTCGAGAAGGTTGAGCGCCCCGCCGCCGGTGGTGACTACGACTTTATCTGCGAGAATAGCGTCGCCGCCCGCGAGGGTTAGGCTGAAGCCGTCTGCTTCGCGGCTAATCTTTTCAATCTTCGCGTGGCATTTGAGTTCGATACCCAGTTTGCGTATCAAATTCTCAAGTGTTCGGACAACTTGCATCGCGTCCTGAGAGACGGGGAAAAGGCGGCCGGGGGTGTCGCCTTCAGAACGCACGGGTTCTTCCACTAGCCGCACGCCTTCCGCTTCCCACCAACTTCTTGCGTCCTCTGGAGAAAAAACTCGGAACGCCTGGCGGACGAGTTTCTCGCCGCGGGGATAAACTTCGGAGAGCGACGAGACGTTCTCGAAAGTGTTGCTGATATTGCAGCGGCCGCCTCCTGTGACGGCTACCTTGGCGAGGGCGCCCCCGCCTCGTAGACCGTCACGGCCGCGCAAGGAAGCCGCCGCTTTAGCGCGATAGCGCAAAAGCAACCCGCAGCGCCACCGCCAATAACAGCTATGCTCGAATTGGTAGTCACTTGCTCAGTGGTAGGTAACAAGTCGCCATCAGGCGACCGGCCGGGCCGGGTATTTGACGAAGGCAAATACGGAAAGGCGGAAAGGCCGCAGGGGGCTCGGGGGATGTGTCATCCCCCGTCTAATAGCCCGCTCCAGCTCCTATTATTGCTATTTGTTCTTGCAAATCAACTGACCGATGATGTAGATGACGGCAGCGGTGCACATTCCGTTGATGGACGGAATTCCCCAGTGAACGAGGTTGGCCACGACTGCGCCGCCCACGACGCCAGCGACTGCGAACCAGTCGACCGTGCGGATGGCGATAGTGTCGTCAAGATACTCTTTCCTGTGAAGGAAGTAGCCGAGGATCAGGATAATACCCACCGGAGGAAGGGTGCAGTTAAGGACATTGAGCCAACTGCAGAAGTTCCAGTAGAGCCACACCGCGGCAACGGTTCCGATAACGCCGGAGATGAGAACCATCAGTTTCTTCGAACCGCCGGTGATGTTGGCGAGACCGAGACCGGTGGAGTAAAGGGCGTTGTCGTTGGTGGTCCAGATGTTCAGGCCGAGCACTGCGACTGCGACATAGAAGAGGTTGAGGTTGAGCATAACCTCGAAGATATCGTTACCTCCGACATAGATGGAGGAGACTGCTCCGAAGAAGAACATGAGCGAGTTGCCGAGGAAGAAGGCGCAGACTGTGACGATAGCTGCAATCTTTCCGTTCTTCGCAAAGCGGGTGAAGTTCGGGGTGGCCGTACCTCCGGAGACGAAACTTCCGATCACCAGACCGGCGCCTGCGATAACTCCAAGGTCCTTGGTTCCCTTCGCAAACTGCTCGATGAGACCGGTATCACCATGCTTGACAGCGAGGATCATAGCAACAGTACCGAGGATGGCGACGAGCGGGACTGCGATGTAACTCACAATCGTGAGGCTCTTGATTCCGTAGTAGGCGCTGGCGGTCATCAGGATACCGGCGATAGCGACCAGCAGGTAACCCTGCCAGGGCATAAAGTCGGGAGTGACCTCAAGGCCGAGGATTTCCTTCGCGACCGGGATTGCGAACATCGCGAGACCCACGCCGAACCAGCCCATCTGGGTGAAACTGATCATGGCGCTGGGCAGCCAGCTGCCCTTACGGCCAAAGCTGCGCTGTGCAAGAAGATCGAGCGACAGTCCGCTTTCGGCACCGATGTATCCGAGCGAGCCGGTGTAGGCTCCCAGGATAACACCACCGAGAATCAGAGCGCCGATGAAGCCTTTGAAATCAAGACCTGCAGCAAGGTTCTGGCCTACCCACATACTCGCGGAGAAGAAGGTGAAGCCAAGCATAATCATGAACATTGTCAGCGTGCCACGGCGTGACGAGGAGGGCACACTCGATTTTGAGAAATCGAAATCGTTTTTGTTACTCATTGTTCTATGGTTTTAAAAAGTTGTTGCAGACGTGTTTCGCAGATTTCCTCCAGCGAATGTTTGCGAAGGTCAGAAAGGTACTTCTGCTCCTTATTATATAATGGTTCAAGATTCCAATCAGCGGAATAGCCACAGATTTCCAGCCATTCCGGGTAAGTGGCGTGCGAGTAGCCCACCTTTTCGGCAAGGAACGCATCGTAGTCAGCGGCGGGCGCGGCCTTGCGGAGATCTTCCCAATAGCCGATGACCTCCTCGAAATGGTCGCCGATCTCGTAGCGCCGCGCCCCGCCGTCGTAGATAATGCACTTTTCGAGCAGTGCGGGAGCATACTCGTAGTCGAGTATGTATTCGCGGAATTCGGGGGAGATGCAGCCGCCCTTCCAGCCGAAATCGATCATGGGGATATTCACGCCCGTGACACCCTTGTCTTCGTAGACGGTGAACGCCCCTTCGAAGAACACGCATTCGAATCCCTCGAACGCCGACCATTTCTCCCGAATCATCGCCGACAGTTCTTCGAAGAGCGTGAATGCCTTCGTGCCGCCGATCGTGAAGAAGATGATCCTGCGGATGCTGCCGCCCGCTTTCGCGAACTCCTCCACGGTGTGCTGCATGCACTTGCGGATAGTGTCGCCGCTGGCGAGGATGTCGCCGATCATCAGCGTGCAATCCTTTTCCGGATGCAGTTTGTCGTATTTAATCTCCAATCCTTCGATGACGTGGTTACGAATCACGCGCTCGCAACTGAGGAAGTTGATGTTGTCCACCTTGATTCCGAGGGAGTGGCAGCATTCTTCGAGCGGGTAATTCAGGCCACCGCGAAGGATAGTGAGAATAGCGGCTTTTTTGAGATCCGGCTCCAGAGCCTTGAGAGCGGCCTTCATAGGAGTAACCAGAGCGGTGCAGCAGTCGTAGCCTATCACCTCCGGAGAGGCCATAAGATGGCGGGAGCCTTCGCTGCCGATTATATAGTAATCATTCAGAGAATCCTTGGAGACGAGCTTATAAAGAGCGGTCTCCTGATCTTTTCGGACTAAGTTGATAAACATCCCGATTAGAACTAACCGGGTTACAAAGATAAACAAATTTTCGTCACTTAACCGTGTGA
The DNA here is from genome assembly GCA_905234485.1 of uncultured Bacteroidales bacterium. Classification (GTDB taxonomy): domain Bacteria; phylum Bacteroidota; class Bacteroidia; order Bacteroidales; family UBA932; genus Cryptobacteroides. The sequence goes on from CAJOHV010000021.1 coordinate 21,411, forward strand.
ACACTTTTTTATATGAATATTTCTTTGTCCCTTTGCTGCAGAACCAAACATTTTATTGCTATGAAAACATCATTAATCAGACTTTCAGTCGCCTGCCTTTTGGCGCTAACAATCTCATCTTGCAGCAAATACGCATCCGGGCCGTCTATTTATATGCCCGACAATAGTTCTTCGCTCGGAGAATCCGATTCTTCCGGATTCGACTTATCGTCTCTGGCCCGGATGTTTTCTGCGCTGCCCATCGACGTGGAGCAAATGGAAGAAGTGATGGACGCCGCATCGTCCTCAGTCGGCAATGGCTACGACGAAGAATACACGATGAAACAACTCGTGGAGGCGCCCGGCTGCGGGGTGGGCGACAGCCCGACCAAAGCCGGGAGTTACGCGCGCCCGCTTCGGGATATGATAGCGGAGTACCTGGGAAGCGGCACCAAAGCGGGCGCGCAGGATGTGGAAGAGTACCTAAACGCCCTGTCGGAGTCCGAACTCCAGATCTACTGGCCTTATTCCGAAGACTGGGACGGCGAAGAACTGCCCATCATCACCTTCGACCCCGGCTACGGCTCTGAATATAATTATGGATATAAGATAGGGCGCGACCCGAACGGCTTCCGCGTGGTGGACTCAGTCTATGTGGACGAGAACATCGCCCGCGAACACCCCGTGTGGGTAATCAATAAAAACGACGACGCCGGACACACCCCGCTGGAACTGTACGCGCCTTCGGCCCGTACTGCTTGCAGCCCACTGCACCCCCAGGGGACTGTGGAGCGCACCTCCAAGACCCCATGTCTTATTAACGGGTCTGAGACTAAGTCCGGGCCGCGTATGCTGTATCTCCGATCGTTCACTATGCTCCGCCAGTACGACTCCTGGTTCAGGGGAGGCAGCGAGTTCTTCGTCAAGTGCGGAGCCGTGAACGGTTTCCACGCCACCACCGAAGCGGAGATGCGTCTCTACTACCCCAGCGTGACGGACTTTATGGTGGTCGTTAAGCGAAAGCAACTCGGCGAAGAGATACCCTACAACGGCATCATTATGACCGATTTCACGAATCAGTTGGAGAACCTCGCGTTTCTGATAACCGAAGACGACGGCGGGACCCAGACATCCTGGAAGTGTTCCGCCACCGTAAAAGTCAGATCCCGCAGTTACGGATTCGATGTGGATATCCCCTACAACGAAAAGGACGACATCGTCTGGCGCGGCCAGTTAAGCGCCAGTTTCTTCCAGGAAGCCGACTTCGTCACCGGCCGCTTCGGCGACGTTATGATCTCCTTTGCGCTGGAATAGCCTTGCGGGTATCATTTCAGCGCCAGTACGCACGGTTAGAGGAGAAAAGCGGAGGCGGCATGCCCCGGTGGGGGGGGGGTCTGTTGAGGTCGCGGGTCTACAGAACGCGAACCACATAAAACGCCGAATGACAGCCATGAAGGCTGTCATTCATCGTTTTGAGCGGAAAACGGGGCTCGGACCCGCGACCTCAACCTTGGCAAGGTTGCGCTCTACCAACTGAGCTATTTCCGCAATATGTTCCCGAAAAACGGGACTGCAAATATACGGCAAAAAATATAATACGCAAAAAATTATTACTAAATTTGAGGTTACATAACCATGAAGACACTCAAACTATTAACTGCAATAGCGTTTGCTGCCGTTTTGGCGGCTTGTTGCGGGACTCCTGGAACAGATAAACCGGAGCCAGACCCCAATCAGAAAGACACGACTTCCACTACCCATCCCAAAGACACAACCACCACCCCCACCGACACCACAACCACGGCAAAGGTGCCCACAATCGACGGCGCGTTCCTTCAGCACTGGTACACAGCCTATTGGGACGATGCCAGGTGGGATTCCGAGATGGATGTCCTGAAGGAAGCCGGAATGAATTACCTGATCTACACCCCCATCAAGGACGGCGACAACGCGGCCGACCTGGCATCTCTGGGCAAATGCCTCAAGAGCGCGAAAAAATACGGCATCAAAGTCTTCGTCGGACCCAACTACCACAGCGGATGGTGGGAATCAGGCCGCAACCGCACGTGGCTGATGGCCAGAATGGACGAGGGTAAAACCGTCATTAGCCAAATCTTGAACAGTTACCAGGCAGACTACAAAGGCACCCTTTACGGCTGGTACTGGGATTGGGAAATTGACAACCTCAACTGGAACACGGACAACGCGAAGCAACTATTCGTGGACGCCATCAACGTCATCCTGGATGCGCTTCCCGCAGACATGCCGCTTCTATTCAGCCCCTTCGCGAATCCCACTCTTGGCTCTGCGGCCAATTACGGCAAATTCTGGCAAGACGTCCTTCCGAAGATGCACTTCAGAAATGGAGACATTCTTGCGCCGCAGGACTGCGTGGGCGCAAGCACGATGACCGTGGCGAACGTCAAGGGCTGGTTCTACCAATATAAGGAAGCGGTGGCGACAGTCGAGGGGCTCCAACTCTGGGGCAACGTGGAGACTTTCGAGCAGTTTAACCTCTCCGACGGCAGCCATTTCGCCAGCGCTCCGCTCACCAGAATCACGCAGCAGATCGAGGCAGTGGACAAGTTCGTCACAAATATAATCTGCTTCGCGTACCCTCATTATCAAAGCCCGAACATTGTCCGCGCGGAACACCACGCGGCCTACAAGGAATATGTGAAGAACGGCACCCTCCCCGCCTGCCCCACGCCTAAAGCGGTCAGCTCGGCGACCAAAGAAGTAGGCTCCGGAGTCACCCTGACGTGGATTCTCCCCACTAAAGATAACGCGGATGGCTATGCCATCTACAAAAACTCCCAATTGTACATCAAACTTCAGATAACCCCCAAACAAAGCCCGAACTCTTTCCAGGACAAAACGGGCAAGGCGACAGACTCCTACCAGATTGCAGTTTATAACATTCTTGGTGAAGAGTCCAACAAAGTAGCATTCTGAAATGAACCTTAAACTGGTAACCTTCCTGCTGGCGCTGGGCGCGGCGACCGGGCTGTTCGCCCAAACGCAAGCCCAAGCCCAAACGCAGCCGCAGACCCGCAACGTCCACGGCACCGTCACGGACGACTCCGGTCAGCCGGTCATCGGCGCCAGCGTGCTCGAAAAAGGCACCTACAACGGAGCGATCACGGACCTGGACGGCCACTATGCCCTGGACGTGAAAGACGGCGCCATCCTCGTGCTTTCTTCGATCGGTTATGCCAATGTGGAAATCCCCGTTGGCGGCCGCAGCGTGATCGACGTGGTGCTCCACGAAGACTCGCAGTATCTGGACGAAGTTGTGGTCATAGGCTACGGCACCGTGAAAAAGAGCGACCTCTCCGGCGCCGTGAGCCAACTCAAATCCGAAGACCTGATGAAGGGCGGCTCGATCGATATCGCCCACGGCATGCAGGGCAAAATCGCCGGCGTGCAGGTCCAGCAGAGCGACGGCGCCCCCGGCGGAGGAATGAGCATCCTCGTGCGTGGAGCCAACTCCTTCACCACCAGTTCGCAGCCGCTGTTCATCGTGGACGGAATTCCGCTCGAAACGGGCAGTACTCCTTCGAACACCGCCCTCACCTCCGAGCAGTCGTCCAACCCGCTCAGTTTCATCAACCCGCACGACATAGAGAGCATGGAGGTGCTCAAGGACGCATCCGCCACCGCCATCTACGGCTCCCGCGGCGCCAACGGAGTGGTGATCATCACCACCAAGCGTGGACGCACGGAGAAGCCGAGGGTCGAACTCAGCGCCACCACGTCCCTTGCCAAAGTGGTCCGCATAATCCCCGTGCTGGATGCCGCCACCTACGCCAGTTACATCAACGAGCAGTACGACAACAGCACCTACTACGAAGGCGCGATGTACGACACCTACCAGTACGCCGGCCGCTGGTCGTACCCCAACTTCGCCGACGGACACCCCAACTACGCGGCCGGCGTCTACTCCCCCGCTCCCGAAGACTTCCGCAAGCCCGGCTTCTACTACGACGAATACGGCAACTCATTCGAGATCGGAGCCTCCAACTGGCAGGAAGAAATCTTCCACACCTCGCTGTCCACGGACTACAACCTCAGCGTGAGCGGCGGCAATGACAAAGGCTTCTATGCCTATTCGGGCAACTACGCCAAGCAGGACGGTATCATCCGCAACTCCGGCTACGAGCGCTACTCGCTGCGCGCGAGCATAGGCAAGCATGTCACCGGCTGGATGGAGATAGGCACCAACCTCAGTTTCACAAAGTCCGAGACCGACTTCGCGAACACCCTCTCCTACAACACCGGCATCATCCGTTCGGCCATCGTCTTCCCGCCGGTCTACGGCCCGGATATGGACACGACCACGGCGGACGACCTCAACTGGCTCGCCGCGAACCCGGCGGCCTACGTGAAAAACACCAAGGACCACCTCTCCGGAATCAACTTCTACGACAGCTCGTATCTGGAGATCAATATCCTTCCCGGTCTGCGCTTCCGCCAGAACCTCGGCCTGGGCTACAGCGACCAGGAGCGCGGCGCGTTCTACGACCGCCACTCCTACGAAGGCCGCGCTCCGCGCAACGGCCAGGCCAGCCGAAGCGGAAGCACATGGAGCAGCATCACCAGTGAATCGCTGTTCACCTACGACCACCTTTTCGCAGACATCCACGCGGTCAACGCCGTGGCCGGATTCACCGCCGAAAAGAGTTCGTGGAAGCAGTACACGATGAACCTGATGAACTTCCCGGACGACCAGACGAAAGACAACGATCTCTCGCGCGCCCTGGACAAGGCCACCATCACCAGCGACACCGGCTATATGACCCTGGCCTCCTTCCTCGCGCGTGTGAACTACACGCTGATGGGCCGCTACCTCCTCACGGCCAGCGTCCGAACCGACGGTTCGTCCAAATTCGCCGTGGGCAACAAATGGGCGACCTTCCTCTCCGGCGCCCTCGCCTGGAAGGCCTCCGAAGAGCAGTTCATCAAGGAACTCGGCATCTTCAGCAACCTCAAGTTCAGGGTGAGTTACGGCGAGACGGGCAACCAGGGCATCGGCTCCTATCGCTCGATCGCCATGCTCAGCACCGCCAACTACCCCTTCGGCGGCTCGATGACCTCCGGCTCGGCGCTGACTAGTTGGCGCGGCCCCGTGTCCTCGGACATCAAGTGGGAAACCACCTCGCAGGTGAACGCCGGTATCGACATGGGCTTCGACCACGACCGCTACACCTTCACCATAGATTATTATAAGAAGATCACCCGCGACCTTCTGCAGGAGATTCAGATCCCGCCGTCCACCGGCTTCTCGAACATGCTCGTGAACAGCGGCAACGTCACAAACACCGGACTCGAACTCACCGCCCGCGCTGTGCCGGTCTCGAAGCGCGACTGGAACTGGACTGTGGACGCGAACATCTCGTTCAACCGCAATGTGATCGGCGGCCTCGATGGCGACCAGTTCGCCAACAGCCTCTGGTACGCGGCCGACGATGTGTTCCTGCAGCGCAACGGGCTACCCATCGGCGCGATGTTCGGTTATGTGGAGGACGGCTTCTACGACAACGAAGCTGAAGTTCGCGCGGATCCGCAGTACAGGGATGCGACCGACGCCAAGGTCCTCTCGATGATAGGCGAAATCAAGTACCGCGACATCGACGGCGACGGCAGTATAACCGCCTCCGACCGTACCGTCATCGGCGACGCAAATCCGGACTACACCTTCGGAATCACCAACAGCATATCGTACAAGAACTTCTCCCTCAGTTTCCTGATTCAAGGCTGCCAGGGCAACGATATCTTCAACGGAACCCTGTGGGACATCAAACTGGGCAACATCGGAAACATCACCCAGGACGCCTATGACACCAGATGGACTCCAACCAATAAGGAGAATGCCAAGTGGCCTAAGGCTACCGCCGGCTACACCCGCAACTTCCTCCTGAGCAACCGCTTCATCGAAGACGGCAGTTATGTGAAACTCAAGAGCCTCGACTTCTCATGGAAGATTCCCGCTCCGTTCAAGGGAGTGGAGCAGATCCTCCTTACCCTCTCTGCAAACAACCTGCTTACTCTCACCAAGTACTCAGGGTACGACCCCGACGTGAACGCATTCGGCACGGATTCATCCCGCCGCGGTGTGGACGTCTATTCTTATCCGGCCTCAAGAACCTTCGCACTAGGAATCAGTTGCACCTTCTAAGATGAAAAAGACAATTCTCATACTTATTGCGGCGGCGCTCCTTGCTTCCTGCGACAACTGGCTTGCCGAAAAGCCCGAATCCTTCATCGGACCGGACCAGATCGAAGACTCTGAATCGGGAGTGGACGTTTGGGTGAGCGGAGTGTATGCCAACTACCTTGACGATATGTTCCGCTGGGCCTGGTTCCCCTTCGTGCTTGAACTCGACTGCGACTACATCTCCGGACCCGAATGGTTCCTCGGAACTATGGGCGCCGGCAACTTCCAGGCGGCCGAAATGGTGCCCGGTATGTGGAAGAGCTGCTACAACCTGATCGTGGACGCCAATCTTGCCGAAAGGCAGATTGCGAAGATGCAGAACGTCCCGGACGATTATAAAAACAACGCCATCGGCGAACTTGAATTCCACAGGGCGTTCGCTTATTTCCTGCTTGTGCGCGCTTTCGGCCCCGTCCCCTACATCGCCAAGGATGTGCTGGACGGCGGAACGTACTCCAACCCGCGCGACAGCGTCGCCGTGGTCTATGACCACATTATCGAACTGCTGGAAGACGCGGCGGGCAAGATGCACAAGAGCAACGATCCACGTCGTTCGCCAGGCCATGTCAACGCAGCCAGCGCCGCCGGTCTGCTCGCCAAGGTCTACGCGACAATGGCGTCAGCGGCAATGCCCGAGGGCACGCCCGTGACCGTGCGCACCGGCAATGGCGTCAGCGCCGTCTACCAGACCGAAGAGTTCGGCCAGACCGTCTACAAATACAGTCCGCTTATGACGAACATCTTCTACAAGGAGAAGGTCGCCGGATACGAGCAGATGGACCCGGCCGCCCTCTACTCCAAGGCCTCCGAATGGGCGAAGAAGGTTATCGACGGCGACTACGGCACGGTGGAACTCTCCGCCTACGACGACCTTTGGAAAGCGGGCAACCGCGATGCTTCCGAGTTCCTGTTCAACGTGCAGTCGCTCAGCGGCGAGATGGTCTTCCGCACCCAGTGCCACGTCTACTACTCCGGAGTGTTCTCCAGCGCCACCAGCCTCAAGGTCACAAACGGCCAGTGGCTTGGTAATACCTACAACTGGTACCGTCTGTTCGACGACGGCGACTACCGCATCACAAAGGGAGTCCGCCATCTCTGGCAACAGGCCTTCCAGGCCGACTACAACGGCTACTACTACTATCCCGAATCCGACAAAGGCAAGTACGCCGGCCTGAGTGACGGCAACACCTACCAGTACACCCACAACAGTTACACCCTCGCCTTCACGATGAAGTACGACGATGTGACCGACCGCACGGCCGAGAACTCCGACTCCGCCTATCCGTTCCTGCGCTACGCGGATGTCATACTAATCTATGCCGAAGCGGAGAACGAATTAGGCCACTCGGACGAAGCGATGTACTATCTGAACGAGGTTCGCAAACGCTCAAACGCGGTGCAGATGGCCACGGCGCCCGGCAAGGATGCAATGCGCAGCGCCATCATCGAAGAGCGCGCGAAGGAACTGGCGTGCGAAAGCGACCGTCGTTGGGATCTTCTGCGCTGGGGAATCTATGTGGATGCTATGAACGCTGTTACCCTGGATGACTCCGGAGTGAACAAGAAACGTGATTCCAAGCACCTTCTGTTCCCCATCCCGCAGGAGGAACTGAACTCCAACACTATGATCAATGAGAACAACCCCGGATGGAATTAATGCAGCGATGAAAAAGTTATTTATCATACTCTCCGCCTGCGTCCTTGCCGCCGCCTGCAACGACATAGTGACCTACGACACGGATCTTCCGGACCGTTTCTCCAACAGCGGCGCCCCGGTTATAGAGGCTGTGTACGACATCCACGACGCCGATCTCGAGACTCCGCTCACCGAAGGGGCGCTCGCGCAAATCATACACATAGTCGGCAAAAACCTCGCAAATCCCACGAGCGTCAGTTTCAATGGAATCGAAACCGATCTGGATAAGTGCTATTGCGAAAACGAGCACAGTTACATCCTGATTCCAAGGGTAATGCCGAGCGCTGTGAGCAACACACTTGAATACAAGACCTCGAAGGGAAGCGTGAGCATTGATTTCGAAATCAGCGTTCCCGAACTTAGATTGGACGGCCTGGCCAACGAATTCGCTTCGGCGGGCAGCACCGTCCGGGTGGCAGGAGACTACTTCGACCTTTACGGTTTCGGTGCCGAAGGCTCAGACGCCTCCATCACCATAGGTACAAATCCTGTCGAAATTGCCTCAGCCGACGAAAACGGGCTGTATATCGTGATTCCGGAAGGAACTCCGGACAGGACTCTCATCACTTTCTCGTGGAACGACCTCAAACTCGGGCCGCAGACGAAGAAGATACCCTTCAGGAACACGTCGTATCTGTTCTTCAAGAACTTTGCGACCACCGGTTTCTGGGATGCCGATCTTGCCGCATCAGTGGTGACCGACGGCACCACAGAAGGCGACCCTGAATCGCCTGGCTACAAATTCTGGCGTTTCAAGAATTCTTATGCTTCCTGGACCTGGAACTCCCTGGGAATGGGCGACGGATGGTACTACGACACGCCGGAAGACTGGGCGACCAATTGGGTATTCAAGTTCGAACTCTGGACCAATCCGGCTAAGCCAGTCCCCGCCTACAATGCGGCGGCCAATCAGGGTCTCTTTGTCCAACTTAATCTCAAAGCCAACGTCCCCCTCGACCTGGGCGGCGGCGCGATCAACACGGGTGGCGAATGGAGGACATTCTCCTTCCCTCTATCGAAGATGGCGTCCGAGATGCCCTCGAGCGGTGATTATTGGGGCTTCGCCTTCACGATTCAACCACCTACCGACTGGGATGTCGATTTCGCAATTGCAAATATTCGTATAGAACCTGAAAATTATTGATATGAAAAAGTATCTTTTGATTCTTTGCTCTTTGCTCGCGGTTTTCGCCTGCAAACCGGAAGTGGAGCCCGAAAAACCGGACGACGGCAAAAACAATCCGGCCGAAGCCCCGAAAGTCGTAAGTACGACCCCCGCCGCAAATGCGACCGGAGTGGAGCTTATCGATGAGATCGTCATCACTTACGACAAGAATATAAGCCTGGCGCCCAATCCGACCATCAAAGTCAACGACCAGTATGTGGACGAAGACATATATGTGGTGGATAATAGCCTTTATATCCCGGTAACTCTTCAAGGAGGCACGAAATACACGGTCATGGTGCTCAAGCCCTCGATTAAAGATTCGGAGGGCAACTACGCAGAAGACCTGACCCTCACGTTCACGACCGTGTCGCTGAACAACTTCAACGCGGCTGCTTTTGCATTGGCAGCTGTGCCAGTGGACGCATCAGCCACCACAGAAGCCAAGGCCCTGTACAGCACGATGAAAGAGCGTTTCGGATCTGCAATCTACACCGCCGCGATGGCTGAGGTCGCCTGGAACACGACCAACGCCGAGGCCATCAAGACGGCGACCGGCGTGTATCCCGCCATCAACGCCTTCGACTATATCCATCTTCCCAATAGTCCTGCCGACTGGATCGACTACGGCGACATCTCACCCGTGAAGGAGTGGCACGACAAGGGCGGAATAGTGGCGGCCGGCTGGCACTGGAACGTGCCCACGAGCGACGGATCGGGCGTCCCCGGACCCGAGCCCTCGGAATTCCAGGACGACATAGTGATAGATTTCGATGATGTTACCCTGGATATGAGTTGGAGCAACTACGCCTTCGTGGACAGTTCCGTCTTCGAAGGTCTTGCAGCCGGATCCAAACTCTGCATATACTACAAAGACGCTTTCCACGAAGACATCTACAGCGGCACGATAGTGCTGAAGTCAAAGCCGGAAGATACTTGGGACGTCCTTGTGGGAGCGAACAATTTCAGGTATGAGTATCTCGATGTGGAAGACGGTGACGGACGTTATGTCATTACCCTGGACGCCAAGATGATAGGCGAACTCAGAGAGCACGGCCTTCTGATCGCAGGCCGCAACATCACCTTCAGGGCAGTTGGCCTGAATCATCCCCTCCAGTACGAAGACCACGTCATTTATGAAAAAGATTCCCTCCTTCAGTGGGGATGCTGGGTATATCTCGATTCCCTGTACTTCCTTGACCTGGTCGACGAGAGCCAGGTGGTTATCAATTATAAGAATGCGGCGCCCAACACCCAGATGCAACTTCTGGAGAACCACGATGGATGGGTTGCACTGGCCAATCGCAACGGCATCAACTACAAAGCCTTGAACATCCCCGCGGGAGACGGCAGCGTGGTTGTGGAGGTGGACGACCTGTCGCTCGCCAGCATTCTGGAGTATGGTCTGATTATCTGCGGCCACACTTACACCCTGACTTCGGTCGTGCTAAGACTCCCTGCCCCCAAGCAGAAGAGCACAAAGCAACTAATTATCCGAAAAGGCACCGAAGACAATCTCTCATTCTACTCGGAAGCGAACAACTTCAAGGTAGACGAAGCCCTTCAGGACGGCACTTGGGAGAACACCGTTATGAAGGCCGACCTGGAGAAACTGGCCGGTTATCTGAAACTCCTTCAGGACGAGAACATCCCCGTGCTCTTCCGCCCGCTGCATGAAGCGTCAGGCGGCTGGTTCTGGTGGGGCAACTGCACCGCCGATGATTTCAAGGCATTGTGGAAGTATGTGTTCGACTATCTGGGACAAGCCGGAGTGCACAACCTCATTTGGGTATGGACTTCCTGCCTGGGAGATGCCGACTGGTATCCCGGAGACGAATATGTGGACATCATCGGCTACGACTGGTATCCGCAGAATGCCGCTGTTTACCACACTTCGGGCAAGGACGCCTGGGATATCCTGCTTTCCATCTCGAACAAGAAGATGCTCGCTCTCAGCGAGTGCAGCGCCATCCCATCCCCTGACGCCTGCGCGCTGGACGGTGCGATGTGGCTCTGGGCTATGCCGTGGTACGGCGAATCCATGGCCACTCCGTACAACGATGCGGCCTTCTTCGGGAAATGGATGGGATCACAGTGGGTGATTACACTTCCACAGCAGTAGAGAACTCGCGGAGGAAGCGCAGATCATTCTCGAAATAGTGGCGAAGGTCGTTGACCTGCCACTTCAGCATAGCGATTCGCTCGAGGCCCATGCCGAAGGCGAATCCGCTGTATTTATCCGGGTCGATGCCGGATGCTTTGAGCACGTTCGGGTCCACCATACCGCAGCCGAGTATCTCCAGCCAGCCGGTTCCCTTGCAGATGTTGCAGCCCTTGCCATGGCAGATGTTGCAACTCACGTCCACCTCCGCCGAGGGCTCGGTGAAGGGGAAGTACGACGGGCGCATACGGATCTGCGTCTCCGGGCCGAACATCTCGCGGGCGAACAGGAGAATCGCCTGCTTGAGGTCCGCGAAGGTCACGTTTTCGTCGATATAAAGGCCTTCGATCTGATGGAATATGCAATGCGCGCGGGCGCTGATGGCTTCGTTACGGAACACGCGGCCGGGGCAGACGACGCGGATGGGAAGAGGCATCTTCTCCATCGCGCGGACCTGCACCGAAGAGGTGTGCGTGCGGAGGAGCAGCGGGTTGAGGTGGCCTGCGGACACGAAGAAAGTGTCCTGCATGTCACGGGCGGGGTGGTTCGGAGGAAAGTTCAGAGCCTCGAAGACATGGTAATCGTCCTCGATCTCCGGACCCTCGGCCACATCGTAACCGAACTTGCGGAAGATATCCACGATCTCCTTGCGGACTATGCTCACGGGGTGGCGCGAGCCAAGGGAGAGGGCGTCGCCGGGCATCGAAAGATCCTCTTTCGGGCCCGAGGCAGCCTCGGACACCGCGAGCGCGTCGCGGAGTTCCTCGACCTTCGCGATGGCGAGTTGCTTCAACTCGTTGAGCGGGCGGCCAAACTCCGCCTTCTGCGCCCTGTCTATCGAGCGGAACTCCTCGAAGAGGGCTGTGATAACGCCCTTCTTGCCGAGGAAATGCACTCTTGCGTCTTCAACATCCTTGAGAGTCTCGCACTTCAGAGCCTGCAACTCCGAAATCACTTGCTGTATGTCTTCCTGTTTCATAATTACTTGCGTTTCGCTTCACGCTTGTCGCGGGCTTTCTTTTCCCTGCCTGCTCCGCCTTTCAGATATTTCTCCCACTGTTCGTCGTCCAGGACCTTGCGGAAAGCCACATAGATGCGCTCAGCCCATTTGTCCTGAATCGCCTGATACACGTCCATATTGTTGACCTTCGCACGGCTCTTCTCCATTATCTCATCCCTCATCGCGAAATAGTCGTGCGTGAGGATGGAGTCCAGATAGAATTCCTGGGCCATGTCGATGTCCAGAGTACGGATATACTTATCAATTTCCTTGTCTATCGCCTCGCGGAGTTCCTTCTCCTGCTGCTCGGGAGTCTTCGGCTCCTGGGCGCGGGCGGAAAACGCGCTCATCGCAATGACGAGGACCAAGGAAATCAGTATGCGGAATAATTTCATTATATTTGCTTACCACTTAAAGCACGCAAAATTAATCAATTCCAAGATAAAATGAAAAACAAGCTTCTCCTCGCCGCCGCGGCGCTTCTTCTGATGTCGGCTGCCCAGGCCTTCGCCTGCACGAACATCATCGTCACCAAAGAAGCCAGCATTGACGGCTCCACTATGGTCTCTTACGCCGCCGACTCCCACTGGCTCTACGGCGAACTATACTTCAAGCCGGCCGGCGCCTTCAAGGAAAAGGCGATGCGCCAGGTTATCGAATGGGACACCTACAAACCCCTCGGCAAGATTCCCGAGGCCGCTCAGACCTACCAGCGTCTGGGCAATATGAACGAGCATCAACTCATCATCGGCGAAACCACCTGGGGCGGCCGCGAAGAGCAGATAAACACAGACGGCCTGATGGACTACGGTTCACTTATCTACATAGCGCTCGAGCGCGCGAAGTCGGCCCGCGAAGCCATCAAGATCATCGCCGATCTCGCGAACACATGGGGCTACTGCTCGGAAGGCGAGACCTTCAGCATCGCCGATAAGGATGAGGCTTGGATCATGGACCTCGTGGGCAAGGGCAAGGAAAAGGGCATTGTGTGGGTTGCCCGCCGTGTGCCTGACGGGTACATCTGCGCCCACGCCAACCAGGCCCGCATCACCCGCTTCCCGCTTCACGACTCCGGCAACTGCCAGTATTCGGACGACGTGATCAGCTTCGCCCGCGCCAATGGCTGGTACGACGGCAGCGACGACGATCACATCCGTCAGAGCGAGAAGGACGCCCAGTCCGCCCTGGACAGCAGCGGAAGCGCCACGGATACCCTCTCCGATGCGAAGGCCGACGGTTACGTGAATGCCGTGAATCAGTTCCAGACCTCCTCGGATTACATGAACACCGACTCCGTTATCCTCTCTCGTGCGGACTGGAAGAACACTCAGCCCCAAATGCCGGAGAACCGCACAAAGGAGATCAGCCCGCAGTTTGCCGCCGAGCTGGGCATTGAGACAGTCTTTGACGTGCAGAACGATCCCCTGTTCGGCAATGTCCCCGGAAGCCTGGTCTATACTGCGGAAATGCCTGCCAGCAAGGCGAAGAACGAGCTCACGGTCTCCATGCTGCGCGGCCTTGACTACAACGACCCCAAGTGGGAGCTGCTCCTTGACCAGATCGACTGGGACGCGGACCGGACCGGCATCCTCATGAGCTTCTCCGGCGCGGCGTATGCCACGGGGGCCATCGACTCCATCGGCCTGCCCGCCACAGTGGAACAGGACGGCGCCAACGGCCTGAAGGTCAACGGCGCGGGGGACGGGGGATACGACATGACCAAGTCCTCCTCCTTCGGCTTCGCCCCGCTGATGGCGGCGACCTGGGACACGGACCTTATTTACGAGGTAGGTCGGGCCTTCGGCGCGGAGTCCATTATGAACGGCATCAACGGCTGGTACTGCCCGGCCATCAACCTCCATCGCAGCTTCTTCAACGGCCGCGTGTTCGAATACTATTCGGAAGACCCTGTCCTCTCCGGCAAGCTGGCTGCCTCTGTGATC
>CAJOHV010000022.1 GCA_905234485.1 uncultured Bacteroidales bacterium
GTACAAGGTGCGCCGCGGCGACTACTCCGCCGCCTACACCCAGGGTACCGGCACGGGCAACTTCTGGGAAAAATACTACATAGCCATCAACCAGTGCACTACCTTCATGGACAACGTGGAGTTCGAAGGTTCCGGCGACGTGCGGCTGCGCAAGGTGATGAAGGCGGAGGCGAGGTTCCTTCGCGCTTTCTACTACTTCGTCCTCTTCCGCCAGTACGGCCCGGTGATCATCTGGGGCGACAAGGCGGCCGACATCAACGTCGACGGGGCGACCCTCGACCGCAACACCGTCGAAGATAACATCAGTTTCATCGTCTCCGAACTCGACAAGGCGATTGAGATCCTCCCCTATTCGATGGCCGACATCAACCAGCCTCTCGACAACAACATGGGCCGCGCCACCAAGGGAGCCGCCATGGCTCTCAAGGCAAGGGTCCTTCTCTGGGCTGCTTCTCCCCTTTACAACGGCCAGAACGGCACGGGACTCTACGACGGACTCCGCAACAGCCGCGGCGAGAAACTCTTCCCCGAGTATGACGAAACCAAGTGGCAGGATGCAGCCGATGCCGCCAAGGCCATCATCGACCTTCCCCGCTTCAGGCTCACCACCTCCGAAGACCCGCTCCGCACTCCCTTCCAGAACGCGCAGGCCTCCTGGCAGAACGTCTGGTTCCAGCTCTGGGACACCAACCCTGAGACCATCTGGGGATGGTGGTTCCGCACCGTGGACGACGGCTACATGGGCAGCATCGGGGCGCACATAGCATGGTCCGCTCCGCGCATCATCGCCCTCGAAGGATACTCCCTCATCACTCCTTCGCTCAAGCTCGTCGACGCGTTCCCGATGTGGGAGACCGGCAGATACCCCGTCGTGGGCTACGCCAAGAGCGGCGGGCTGCAGGACCTCTCGCGCCCCTACATCGATCCCGAATCGGGCTATGTGGCCGAGGGCTTCACCTCCAACTGGCAGCAGCCCATGGACTATGAGCTCTACTACAACAACCAGTATCCCGAGTGGGCGAAGCGCATCAAGGCCCACAACAGCACCATCGGACGCGACGCGCGCTACTACGCGAGCCTCGTGCCCAACGGATTCTGGTGGCCTTCGGAGAAGACCCACTACTACGACAAGACCACCGAGACCTATCCTTCGATGCTCTTTACCTGCTACAACTCCGACCAGGCCACTGTAAAGTGGATGAGCGAAGGTCAGGTCAACCGCGTGGGCTACTGCTGGAGGCGTCTGTACAAGGCGGGCAACCCGCTCGACATCGCAGGCGACTTCAACACCATCCGCTACGTCTACCCCGCTTTCAGACTCGCCGAGGTCTATTTCAACTATGCGGAGGCCTGCAATGAGAAGCCCAACCGCGAGGCTGCCGAGGCCGTGAAGTACATCGACATGATCCGCGCGCGCAGCGGGCTCAACCCCCTCGCAGAGGCTTATCCCGAAATCGACTTCGAAGACGCTGAAGGCATCACCACCATCGGCGGCGTGAGCCGCACCGGCAAGGAG
This sequence comes from uncultured Bacteroidales bacterium, assembly GCA_905234485.1. GTDB lineage: Bacteria > Bacteroidota > Bacteroidia > Bacteroidales > UBA932 > Cryptobacteroides. The sequence goes on from CAJOHV010000022.1 coordinate 1,517, forward strand.
TGGCTCCGCTGGATCATCTTCCAGGAGAAGATGGTCGAGATGTGCTTCGAAGGCCAGAGACACTACGACATGAACCGCTGGATGATGGCCAAGGAAGAGTACAACACCGAGAACTGGACTCTCCACGTCAAGAGCGACAACTACGAAGACTCCTACCGCAGGGTCAGCGACGACTACATGGGAGGACGTGCCCGCTTCACCGACCGCGACTACCTCTTCCCGTTCAGCTCCAAGCAGCTTGCGGAGATGACCAATTTCACCCAGAACCCCGGATGGTAAACCTATAGCGATATGAAGACAACACGTATTTTATATATGATTGCCGCGGCCGCAGCACTTTGCGCTGCATGTATTCCCGACGACCGCAACAATTTCATGGTCGACGACACCCTGTCGATAACCGCGACGGGACTCCAGACCGCGTCCGTGCATCCCGGCAGCTTCACCTTCGGAGTCGCGAAGAACGGCAAGGGACAGGCTTCCGCCACCGCCACTGTCAGCGGCGAACAGGATGATGTACTTTCCGCCCTCAAACTCTACAACATCCAGAACGGGACTTCGCTCAAGGCCGTCCCTTCGGAGTACTTTTCCCTCGACAAGAGCACGCTCGACTGGAAGGCAGATGACGTCCTGTGCTATGTCACTGTCAGCTGGGATGTCGAGCAGCTTGCCACGCTCATCGGCGACACCAGGGACTACGTGATAGCCCTCCGTCTCAAGTCGGAGAGCATCGAGGTCAACGGCGAGAGGAACCTTATCCTCATCCAGCCGGTAAGAAGCACCCTTTCCATCAACCAGAGCAGCACTCCCCGCAGCGTCAATTCCGATGACTTCAAGGAAAAAGACGGCAAGGCTCCTGTCACCGAGGAGACGGTCACCTTCGACGTGCAGAACACCAACGCCATCCCCAAGGTGACGATGAGCATCCCCGTGAGCATCGACAACAGCCTGGTCGCCGCATTCAGCGACGCCCAGGAGGAGCCGTTCGTCGCCGCGCCGGAAGGCATCGTCACGCTCCTGAGCGACGACGTGAAGATAGCGGCAGGAGGCACCGACGCCCAGTTCAAGGTTTTCTTCGACAAGAAAAAACTCCTCAATTCTTCGGGCGAACTCGTCCCCTTCCCCAACTACGTGATTCCCATCAGGCTCGACACGGATAACATCACCGCCTCGATAGGCGAAGAGACATTCTCCCTCAAGGGACTTGCCAGCGCCAACACCACGGTGTACTTCACCATCAAGTACACCAGCGACGGTATCTCCACGGTAGTGAGGACCTGGGGCCTGTACTCAAAGGATACCCCGTGGTACACCGCACTTCCCGGCTTCACGTTCAAGTCAGACCGCACCATCGCGATGGATGACGAGTACGTCTATGTCGCACACTCCTGCGACGCTGGCGGCATCTATGCCCTGAGCCTCACCAACGGCTCGTTCGTCAAGACACTCGACATCGGCGATGCCGCGACCAAGGGAGGGCTCTTCGCCACTTCATGCGTCCGCATGATCCCGAGTGGAAGCGGCAGGGACATCCTGACCTTCTGCACCCTCAAGAGCGACACCGCCACCAGCCATCTCTATGTGTATGCCTACATCAATGGTACGGGAGCGGCCCCCAGTCTCCTTCTCGACTACCTTGTGGACAACAAGCCCGCGGGCACGAGCGACTGGCGCCGCTACGGCGACCGCTACACGGTCGAAGGCACCTGGGAGAGCGGAATGCTGTGGTTCCAGACCTGGAACAACGGCGCTGCCGGCAAGACCCTCGGATTCAAGCTCTCCGGCGGTGTTATCACCAACCCCAGCGACCCCGTGGACTACTACATCCCCAACATGAGCTCAGGCATCCGCGATGTCGTCTGGTACCCCGGATTCGACTCCGCCCTCATCACCTCCGTGAGCGACGCCGCCTTCTACACTCCCGGTTCTCCGAACCCGAGCATGAACCAGTGGCAGCCCTACTCGCTGCTCGAGCAGGTCAATGATTTCGCCCTGTCCTACGGCTACAACTTCTTCACCTTCCACAACAAGAAGTTCATCGCCTACACCCAGCTCGACGAGGTGAGCGGCACTTCCGGCCGCCTGGTCATCATCGACGACACCTGCAAGAAGCCTTCAGACTTCCCCGCCGTCCTCAAGGCCCAGGAAAACAGGCTCGAATTCCCCCTGCAGGACCCTGAAGACTTCGATGCCGCCTCATGCGAGGCTTCGAGCTCGTCGGTGACAGACTGTACGGTACGCACAGTTAGGGGCAACACCTATATCGCCACCCTGCTCAACGGCGGCGGCGTAAGCCTCTTCCAGTTGCAGTAACCCTCCAGATGAAGCAAATTTTCCGCATACTTGTCGTTCCGGCCGTCTTTCTCGCCGCTTCCTGCGGCGGGAAAGACCCCGACAGCCCCGTGATCGTGGCAGAGCTTCGGGACTCTTCGGCTTTCGGCGCGAGCTTCACCGTCAGGTCCTTCGATGCGGCGCGCATAATGGCCGCCGCTTCGGAGCTCGGGGAGCTCACCGCCGCGGAAATCCTCGAGACCGGCAATGAAACCGCCGTCGTGGGAGGATATGACAATGCGGAAACCGTGGTCAGCATCAGCGGACTCGAAAGCGAGAAGGCTTACACCGCATCGCTGATGGGGATAGGACCCGGCGGCGAAACCGGCGAGGTAGTCACGGTAAGCTTCAGTACTACCCGCGGAGCCGATGGCAGCTTTGCCTGGGAATCAGCCCGCAGCGGTCCCCCCTTCTTTGCCGACGTGAGCCTCGTCACGAGGGGCCAGCACAACACTGTGGCTCCGCTTTGGACCGTGGAAAGGTTCAACTCCCACATCACCTTCGTCGATTCCGACGGCAAGGAGAAATGGCTTTTCGAGGCCATCCTCTGCACCGAAGGGTTCGACTCCAAGCGCGGACTCACCATGTGTATCAGCCCCCGCTGGCAGCATTCAGGCACCAAGGAGTCGTGGCAGGACCTTATCGACTACTGGTTCGCCCCCGACGGCACCCTCAGCGTGCTCGAGAAGGCAATCAGCGAAGCCGCAGGACGCATCGGCGAACCGCCTGCCCCCAGATACATAATCATAGGGGTTCCAGACCCCATCATCCGCGAGTGTTTCCCCGATCCCGAGTCGGCTACAGACTATTGGGGCTCCCTTGACGGGCGGCAGCTCGACTTTGAGGACGTGCAGGACCAGATCAAGGCCTACCTCTGGTTCATCGACGAGTGCCGGAAAGGGTTTGACGAAGGGAACTATCCCCACCTCGAACTCGCGGGCTTCTATGTGATTTCGGAGGAACTGCCGCTCGCAAAGTCCTTCTATTCCAAGTACGGTCTCACCGCAAGCGAAGCCGAAAGCTGGAACGCCGGGCTCAAGCGCTGGGAAATCATTCTCCCCGAAACCGCCTCCTACCTTCACTCCTGCCACGAGGGCCTGTACTGGATACCCTACTACCTGTCTCCGGGCTACAGGCTCTGGCGCAAGCTGGGCTTCGACATGGTCTGGATGCAGCCCAACCACTACTGGGACACCGCCGACCAGCACCCGATCGCCACTTCGGTAAAGGCGATGACGGACTGCAACATGGGCATCGAGCTCGAATTCGAGTACTCTCTCGTCAGGGACATCATGAAAGACGGGCGCTGGGGGCCCGACGGCGCAGGCCGCCCGACCTTCCAGTACAAGGACATCCCAGATCTTGAGTTCCGCCTCAAGGAGTACATGAGCTATTATCGCGACGCCAGGCTCTACGGAGTCAATTCGGTCGCGATGTACTCCGGGACCGATGCGATGAACCAGCTGGCCCGCTCTCCCGACCCCGACGACCGCAGGATGTATCTCGAACTATGCCATTTCATTGCGGGCTCACCGCTACGAAAACGATAATCACAACCACAAACTTATGATAAAGCAGATGAAACAATTCCTCCCCGCAGCTCTTCTCTTGCTGGCACTCTCCTGCACGCAGAAAGAGCCGGAGAACCTGGTAACCCTTGCCGCTCCCACCGACCTCATGGCCGAGCAGCTGAGCAGCGACTCAGTGGTGCTGACCTGGACGGACAACTGCGACAACGAATCCGGCTATTACGTCTTCTCCAGCGCCTCTTCCAAGCCTGCCGCCACCCTCGAGGCCGACTCCCGGACCTACACGTTCACGGACCTCGCTATCGGAGCGACTTACTCATTCAGCATCCGCGCCTTCGGCGAGGGCAACAGCGTCTCTCCCCTGGTGCGCACCGAGCCCATGGTAATCCTCTCGGCTGACCAGCGCAACTATGTCGACGACGATAGCCCCAAGGTGGGAATCCCCGGCATAGTCGAGCCCGAGCAGATTTCCAACACTTCGGCAAGGATAGTGTGGGAGGCCACCTCCGACGACGCCCTCGGATACAACATCTACATCAGGGACACGTCCGAGGCCGTATTCCGCGACCTCGAAGCCCACCTCGAGAAAGGCACCAGGCAGTACACCTTCGAGGGGCTCAAACTCGGCACGGTCTACATAGCAGGTGTCCAGGCTACCGGCGCCGAGATCGCCGGTAACTCGGCAGTTCGCGAGAGCCTGCCCTTCAAGATCAACGACCTCTCCAACGCCCCCGCCATCACCATCGGCAGCGTGAGCTCCACCTCCGCCTACATCCTTGTCGACTACACCATCGACAAGCTCCAGGGGAACAAGCCCGAGTACGGCGTATGCCTGAGCGCCGAACGCACCCCCACCGTCAGGGACATCGTCTTCCGCGGCCCTTCGGGCAAGTCGGGCGGCCTGCAGCTGATTTCGGCCTCCACCCTCGAGTACGGCACCACCTACCGCCTGAGGGTCTTCGCCAAGTCGGGAGACGACTACTACTATAGTGCATCCAAGCAGATTGCCCTCAAAGACGCCCCCGAAGCCATCACCTTCAACTGGAGCGAAGTCACCGGACTCGGACTTCCCGAAGCCGTGAAGGTCTACAAGACCACCGACAAGCTGAACGGCCGCAACTTCAACGCATGGTATGCCGTAGCAAGCACCAAGGACGTGGAATTCAGGGTGCAGATGCCCTCCTCCGGAGTCAAGACCATCGACCGCCAGGCAGAGGATGCTGGCGACTGCTACGTGCTCGTCAACGGAGGAATCTTCAGCATGACCCTCGAAGGCAATCCGCCCATCGGCTTCGCGCTCACTGACGGCGTGCAGACTCCCTGGAGAGTCGCTGACGACGGCCTCCAGGTCGACCACCAGTACTGGGGCGCCGACTCCAAGCTCCACAACGTAGCCCGCGCGATGTTCGGCGTGGACCGCAGCGGCACTCCCGGAGTGTATTGGAGCTATACCCCTTCCCACGGCACCGTCAGCGTCTACGACCGTCCCCTGCCTGAAATCGCAGGAGAGACTTCCTACATCGAACCCGACGCCACTTTCCCCTGCGAACCGGCATCATGGACCCCTTACCAGGCCGTGACATGCGGCCCGGTCCTGCTGAAAAACGGAGTCTGCCCCTTCGACGACGGCAAGACCCAGGCGGGCTACTGGCTCTCCAATTTCGAGTTCTGGGCAAATGACATCTTCGGAGTGGTCAAGAGTTCGGACGAAACTAAGATACCCGATCGCACAAGCGTGGGATATACCGCCGACGGCAAGATCATCCTCTTTGTCTGCGACGGGCGCATAGATTCGTCAAAGGGCGCTACCACCCTCGAGCTTTCCCGCATCATGAAGGGGCTCGGCTGCGTAGGCGCCATCAACCTCGACGGCGGCGGCTCTACCGGCATGTGGGCTGGCGGGAAGCATCTCAACAGCCTCTACACCGGCGAGGACGACCCTCACAATCCCAATGAGACTTTCAACCGCCCGGTCAAGGCAACCCTCGGATTTTTCAATAAAAGATAGATAATATGAAAAGATTTTTCATTATTGTGGCAACGGCCCTGGCGGGCCTGCTGGCTGCGGGATGCGACACTCTCGAGACCAATTCCGGCGCAGTCGCCCCTTCGGCCAGGCTCATCCAGTCCGAATTGATACCATGGAGCGGAAGCGACGGCTTCCTTGTGAGCATCACCGCGACCGTTCCCGTGAAGGCAGAGATCCCCGAGACTTCCTGGCTCACCTACTACGGTATCGAGATGACCAGCCGGTCCACTCTCACCTACGCCCTGATTTTCGATGCCAAGGCCAATCCCGACAAGTCCGAGCGTTCGGTCACCGTCGGCATCACGGCAGAGGACGGCACGGAGCCCCTGCTCACCTTCGAACTCGTGCAGGCTGCGGCCGAAGATCCGTCCGTGACTGTAGGCGAAGTGCCAGTCTTCGGATATGCAGGAGGCGAAGTGAGCCTCTCCGTCACGGCCAACGTCCCCTATGCGGTAGCATCTTCCGAGAATTGGCTTTCCGCCCTCAAGACCTCCGAAGGAGTGACCCTCACGGCCAAGCCCAACGACGAGCTTGAGCCGCGCAGCTGCGAACTGTCCTTCTCCTACGATGAGAAGGTGCTCGCCACCCTCACCGTGAGCCAGAAGGGACGCCCGGGCAGTGGAATCGAACTCGAACGTGTCTGGGGCAAGTACACTTCGAGCGATGCCGACTGGTTCACTCAGATAGGAGCAGGCGGAGCCGACCAGGACCGCTTCATCGCCATGGACAAAGACAACATCTATGTTTCGCTCATCGCCAACAACAACCCCGGCGACACCTGGGGTATCGCGGTCATCGACCGTGCTACCGGGGCATTCAAGAAGAGGATGGCCGAAGGCGCCGGAATCGAGAAGGTCGGCCTTTGGGCTGTTTCGGCCCTGCAGGTTGTGGACGACGGCAACGGCGGCAGCGTGCTCATTGCATGCAACATGTCCCGCTCGGCCGAAAACAACATCCTGAAGATCTACGCCTGGAAGGACATCGACTCCGCTCCCCAGAAGGTCACATATTCCTATGCCGACACCCACGCCACAAGCCGTCTGGGCGACAAGATGGGCGTGCGCGGCAACTGGCTCAGCGGCGAGCTCTATTTCGTGGACTACTTCGCTACAGGCTCCGCCAGGCCGATGCTCATATTCCCCATCACCAACGGGACCATCGCCTCGACACCCATCGACACCCAGTTCGGCTCCATCCTTACGGGGAGCTCGAACTTCGCCACTCTGGGCTACCTCGACGGTGATAACTACATCTACTATGGCAGTTCCAACGACGAGGAATTCTACTGCTGCACCGTAACCCGTTCGGGCGGGAGTTTCAGCGACGCGAAGCTGAGGCTGCTGCCCTCCAGAGGGTTCGACGGCATCATGAACGGCCTGAAGGCCCTCACCATCTCCGATTCCAGGTATCTGCTCTGGGTCACCGCCCTCAGAAACGCCGACAAGACGGCAAGGACTTCCTACGTGAAGACTATCCAGCTCGAAGGCGATACCTTCAGCGAGGGAATCGCGGCCCTCAATGGCGTCTCCGACGCGCAGTCCTATCCTCTCTCAGATCCCGAACTGACTTCGCCCATGGGCCGCCAGAACGGCAACTACACGGGCGACATGGCTACCTGGAAAGTGGGCGACGACTGGTATGTTGCAGCCCTCGGAACGGGCTCTGGTATCTCACTTTTCAAAATCAAGGTCAAGTGAAAAGGCTCCTTACCATACTCGCGGCCCTGATTGCATTCGGGCCCGTGATGTCGGCAGGCGACAGCCCGGTTCACGACGCCGACCTAGTGGGCTACTGGCACCGCGAGCCGCACGCCTGGGACGCGCAGCGTTTCGCCCCGCACGTCAGTTGGAAATCCCCTGACGGGAGCGAGCATTGGCTGTTCGAGGCCTTCATCTTCCTCGAAGGGCAGGATTATCTGACCGGGAGGACCTTCGTCATCTCCCCCGCCGGCAAATCGGCCACCAAGGCGGAATGGCAGCGCCAGTTGGACCTCTGGCTCGGCGAAGACTGCGGAGTGGGAGCGCTGGACAAAGCCTGCGCCGACGCCGCTTCCCGAATCGGCAATCCGCCCGCAAAGCGCAAAGTCATCATAGGTCTTCCGGACCCCGTGATGTTCGAAAACTTCGCGGACAAGAAATCTTCCACAACCTACTGGGGCGACGGACTTGATTTCGCCAGCACTGAAGACAGGCTCAAGGCCCTTGACTGGTATATGGACGAGGCGCGCGCCCGCTTCAAGGCTCTAGCCCCCAAATACCTGGAACTAGACGGCTTCTACATCACATCTGAAGAAATATACCTCAAGTACGACATAGACGTCAACTGCCGTTACAAAAACTGGGAGGAGATAGTGCCTGCGCTTTCGGAGCGTTGCCATGCCGCCGGTCAGAAACTCTATTGGGTTCCCTACCACATGGCACCCGGCCACAAATTCTGGAAACAGATAGGTATCGACCAGGCTTGGATGCAGCCCAACTGGTACTGGGATCTTAAGGCGGGAGAACGCCATCCCTTCGCCAAAACGCTCAAGGCTATGCAGGATCACGGCCTCGGGATGGAGATGGAGTTCGAATACAGCGCCGTGGCAAACGAGATGAAGCCCGGCGTGAAGGGCCCCGACGGCGAAGGCAGGCTTATCTTCGACGCCGCCGACGTGCCGGCCCTTCAGGGGCGCGTGCGCGAGTACATGCGCAGGTATCGCGAGGCAGGTTTCCTCGGCAAGGGTTCTATCGCGCTCTACAGCGGCTCGAACGCCCTTACCCAACTGGCCACCTCTCCCCTTGCTCAGGATAAGGCTCTCTATGACGACCTGTGCCGTTTCGTGCTTGAAAACAGGGGCGATCTTCCCCGCGCCAAGGTCGGCATAGACGAAAACGGCCTGCTGACCGAACTCAGTTTCGGCGGGCGCAACTACGCCGGAGGCTATCCTCTGTGGAGACTCTACTACAACACCCTCGAGCAGAAAGAGATCGAGGTGTCCGGCTGGAACGAAAAGCCCTCCGAGGTGAAAGAGGTTGCAGACACGGTATTCATCAATTACGAGCGCGTGGGCGGCAAGGCTTTCGGCCTGAAACTCAAAGTCTGGATGGAGGGCGCCGCAGTACATTTTGCCGCCACGGTACGCAACGACGAGCCTCACACCGTCATACGCGAACTCCAGTATCCCCTTGTCGGCGACCTTCAGATTCCGGCAGACTACAAACTTCTCACGACCCATACGGGCGGACAGATCTTCGACAATCCAGTCTGGAAGATATCCAACGTGGATGTCAGGCCGCTCTACATGACCCCGGCCCAGAAGTTCCGCCAGTACGACCTCCAGTACCCCCGCAACGCCGCATCCAACTGCTTTGCCTTCGTGGGGCCGAAGGACGGACTCTATTTCGGCTCGCACGACACGTCCTTGCAGCAAACCTGGCACGGGCTCCGGACTTATCCCGACCGTGGAACCATAGGCCATCAAACCCACGATTTCAAACATTTGGAAGCGGGCTTCTACCGTTATCCGAACGCGATGTGCGGCGACACCTGGTCCAACGACGCAAGCGTGGTGACCCCTTACGAGGGCGACTGGACCGCGACTTCGCGCATCTACCGCCGCTGGGCGGACACGTGGTGGCACCACGCCCCAGTGCCTCAGTGGGTCCAGGACATGACCGGATGGCAGCGCATCATCTTCAAGCACCAGTACGGCGAGTACCTCAGGACCTACGACGACCTTAACGGCCGTATCGCCGCCGCGGGCGAGTCGGTCGAGTGCAACGCCGTGCTTGCGTTCGGCTGGTGGGCCGAAGGAATGGACAACGGCTACCCGAACTACTCCCCCGATGCCTCCCAGGGCGGCGATGACGCCTGGAAGGCGGCCATAAAGCAGTACCGCGACAACGGCGGCCGCCTGCTGCTCTATTTCAACGGCCGTCTGATCGACGTGGAGAGCGACTTCTACCGCTCCGGAGGCGGATCCCGCGTGGCGAACAAAGACAACACCGGCCGTGAATTCACGGAGCACTACAAATTCACGGGCGAAGGTACTACCCTTGGTTACTACGACTCCCGCACCTTCGCCATCGCGGACATGAGCAAACGCGAATGGCGCGACCAGTTGGTCGACTGGGCAGACAGGGCGATGGCCCTCGGCTCGGACGCCGTCTTCTACGACCAACTCGGTGTGGCGGAAGAATTCCCCAACTGGGATCTCAGCCGCGAATTCCCCGTGCAGGATATCTTCACGGGCCTCTACAAAGCCGAAACGCTCAAAGAAATCCGCGACCACATAAAGGCGCGCAATCCGGAATTCGCCCTCGGGACCGAGTGGCTCTCCGACTGCACCTCTCAGTTTTGCGATTTCGTCCATATAGTTGAATTCACCGCCCTCCCCGAGAGCTTCCCCGAGTGGTTCCGTTACACCTTCCCGGAGGTCATCTGGAGCGACAGGTGCGTTCGCGACGACAACGATGTGCCCCGCAGGGTCAACAATACTCTCCTGAAGGGTCTGCGCAACGACATAGAGGTGTTCCGCTGCCGCGGACTCATCGACGAAACTCCCGTGTATCAGGAGCATCTGGCGAAGATCAACGCCATCAGGCACGACTTCCCCGAACTGCTGCTCGAAGGCAGGTACACCGCCACCGACGGCTTCTCCTGCTCGAACGCGGCCCTCACCGCCCGCAGCTACTCTGCCGCTGGCCGTATGGCAATAGTCGTCACCAACACCGGCGCGAAAAAGCAGAAAGGCAAGATCAACGTACCTGGATATAAACTCACAGACAGCCGCAACATAGGCGGAAAGGTGGGCGGCAACTCCGTCACCCTTGGCCAGAACGAACTGGCTGTCCTTATCTTCGAAAAGCAATGAAATTCTTACTTAGCATCTTACTGCCCCTGATGCTGGGCCTCATTCCCGCTCCGGTGGACTATAAACCGGCGAAGGGATCTTCCTCCGTGGACCGCGTCGTCGTCCGCAAACCTTCGCGCGTGCTCAAGAAGGCGACAGCCGAACTGCCCGACTTCTCCCGCAATGAAGCGTACCGCCTCCGCATTGGCCGCAGAAGGGTCGTTATAGAGGCTTATACACCCGAAGGCGTATTCCGGGCCCGCAAGAGCCTTGAGCAGCTTCAGGCGCTCGGAAATGTGCCCCGCGGAATAATTCTCGATTATCCCCGCTTCCGTCACCGCGGCCTGATGATAGACGAGTCGCGCAGCTTCAAGGGAATGGACTTCCTCAAGAAGCAGATGGATGCGATGGCGCTACTCAAATTCAACATCCTGCATCTGCACCTTGACGACAGCGCCGGCTGGCGCATTGAATCCGAGGCCTACCCTCTGCTCACTGAAAAGACGGCATGGCGCATCGGACAACTCTACTGGGATTGGGAGAAAAACGGTTATCCCTTCGTAGACAAGGACCATCCTCAGGCCTATGGCGGATGCTATTCCCCAGCCGAGATGCGTGAACTCGTGGCCTATGCGGCCGAGCGCCACATCACCATTATCCCGGAAATCGAGATGCCCGGGCATAGCATGGAGGTGACGACGGCCTATCCGGAAGTGGCTTGCCAGCGGGAAGACGGCACCCGTTTCAAGGGCGCGTGGGATGTCTGCCCCGGCTCCGAAGCCACCTTCCAGCTTTTCGAAACCGTGCTCAGCGAGGTGATGGACATATTCCCGTCCGAATACATCCACATCGGTGGAGACGAAGCCTCTATGTACTCATGGACCAAGTGCGTGAACTGCCGCCGCCGTATGGAGGAAGAAGGATTTACCGACATCAGGCAGCTTCAGGGTTATCTGGTCCGGCGGATCGAAGCCTTCGTCCGCAGCCGCGGCCGCCAGATAATCGGCTGGGACGAGATACTCGAGACCGGCGTACCCCAGACCGCCGTCATCCAGAGCTGGAGGGGCGTCAGCGGCGGAAAGAAGGCCAATGCCGCCGGCCACAAGGTGGTGATGTCGCCCAACAGCCACGTCTACTTCGATTATTATCAGGACCTCATACGCAAGGAGCCGCCGGCATGCGGCGAACTCACCTCCCTGCGCCATGTCTACTCCTATGAGCCCGTAGCGCCCGGAATGGACGAGTCGCTCGTCCTTGGGCTGCAGGCCAACCTGTGGTGCGAATATATCCCCACCTGCGAACATGCCGAATACATGCTGTGGCCCAGGGCCTTCGCTATCGCGGAAACCGGCTGGAGCCCCGCAGGCAGCAAAGATCCCGACGGATTCAGAAAGAGGGCTCTCGCCATGCAGGATGTCCTCAGGGCCGCCGGCTACAACACTTTCGATCTCCGCACGGAGACTAATCTGGCCAGGAGCGGCTACCGCACCTTTGAAGACTACGCAGCCGCAGGGCTTGAAGACCCCGCGGGAATACCGACAGAAGAATAATACTTACCATATGGATTTTAAAATTAACAGCCGCACGAAGAACTCCATCTACAAGCAGATAGTGGAGCAAGTTGAAAGAGGAGTCAGGGACGGTTCCCTCACGCCCGGAGAGCAGTTGCCCTCGATGAATGTTTTGGCCGACCGCCACCGTATCTCCAGGGAAACGGTGAAGAAAGCCTACGGCATCCTCGTGGACCACGGCTTTGTGGAACCCCGCCATGGAAAGGGATTCTATGTCAAAGACATTACCCGCAGCGGAGCCAGATTCCGGATACTCGTCGTCTTCGACAAGTTCTCCGTGTACAAGCAAATTTCTTTCGACGCCTTTGCGGAGACCCTTCCGCAGGGTACCGAAATCACCATTCTCAGCCACGAGCAGAATCCTGACCTGCTGGAATACTTCCTGGACACACATCTGGATAATTTCGACTATTATGTGATAGCGCCTCACTTCCCCGGAATGGAAGAAGAACAGAAGAGAATAGTTAAACTTCTGGAGAGGGTGCCTGTCCGCAAACTCATCCTTATCGATAATCTCCAGCCAGGCATGAAGGGACATTTCGGTTCTGTCTATCAGGACTTCGACAACGACATCCACGACTGTCTGGTCAAGAACATCAGTCCTTCCGCCAAACTCGGCAATCTCCGTGTCATCACCCTCGCTTCGTCTATGTACGGCCAGCGCATCACCAAGAGCGTCGAGCGCTTCGCGGCGGAGCGCGGCATAGAGGTGGAGTGTATGTACGGCGTGCCCGAGACCGTCAACAAAGGCGACACCTTCCTGCTGCTGAACTCAAGCCTGGATTCCGGACTGGTGGAACTCTCGAGAAAAATCAAGGACAACGGGCTGCAAATAGGAAAGGATGTCAAGATTATTTCCTACAACGAATACCCTATGAACGAACTCATCCTGGGCGGCCTGACCACAGTTTCCACGGACTTCCCCGAAATGGGACGCCTCGCCGCCGAGATGATAATCAACCACAATCTGGTCAAGACCCGCAACCCCTTCCGCATGACGCGTCGCAAATCTTTTTAGAAACGTTTCGGCCGGAAATTGCATCTTGTATTTGAAAATTAATAACTATATTTACGCAGATTAGGGTGATTATTTGAAACAACATAATCTTATAACCGGATGAAAAAATTTTTGAAAACCACAGGGATCGCCGCTCTCGCGGCGTTTGCTCTGGCGTTTTCCAGTTGCAATGTCGAACCGGCGTACACTCTGGAAAATCTTCAGAACATAGACCTGAACGTCACCCTGTTTCAGAACGGTATTCAGTTAAGGCTGGCCGACAGCTCTTCGGTGTTCCGCGTGGACACTCTGATGAAGTCCGTGGGGCTTGACTCTTCGGAATTCATCAAGCAGGGTCCGGACGGAAGTTACTACATCTCGTATTCCGACTCGATGGATCTCACTGAGGACATCAGCGGAATCGGCCTCGATGAAGTGATCACTATCGACGCAGTGAACTTCAACGAAGACATCTCGTACAACCTCGAGGGCTTCGATCTGGCGAATCTGCTCGCCATTGTTCCCCCGGAACTCCAGGGCGAATACACCATCCCTGACATCCACTACGACATAGACAAGACTGTGGATATCGAACTCCTGAGCGGTCAGGACCTTCCTGAAATGCTCGTCGGAGTGGGAGACATCGTCCTCGACCAGGTCTACACCACGGTGGAACTCCTCTTCACAGACCTTCCCGGTCAGGACACCCAGGAATACGATCTGGACGCCACAGTCACTCTCCCCGCCTTCTTCGATCCCACCTCGATTGAACTCAAGGGAAAGATCAAAAAGAACGAAGTCTTCTCTCGCAATGTCCAGATCAACAAATTCAATCTCTCAGCGGTTGATTTCGTGGCGATGCGAGAGAACAACACCACCCTCTCGGACCAGATCGTAATCAACGGTACTGTCGCCGCTGAGAACGTGGTCGTGAATCTTGCAGGCATGGGCCCGACTGTCAACGGCACCATCGGGGTCGCTGTCGCAGACGCCAACGGAAAAATCCTTGTCAAGAGCATCCAGGCGAAGATCGACTACCAGATGAACCAGACCTTCACTTCTGCGTTCTTTGCTCTGCCCGAGGCGTTCTCCGACGCGACGATCGAACTCCCTGACGCCACCGTGGACCTCACGGTAAAGACCAATATGGCTCTGCCTCTCGCAGGTTCGGCCGACCTCAAAGCCCAGGGCGCTGCCGCCGCGGTGGCCACCATCAACTTCGAGGTCCCCTATAGCCTTGATCCCAGCGTCTTCGAAGAAAAGACCTCACACAACACCGTGTCGCTGAACGACCTGCTTGAAGAAGCGGCCGACAGCCTCGACTTCGTGACCAGCATTGCAACTGACAAGAACACATGGTGCTATATCGAGCCTGCCGCAGAATACGGTATGCAGTTGGATATAGATCTCAGCCTCCCCCTCGCTTTCGGAGCGGGAACACTCATCCATTTCGCCGACACCCTTGAGATCGGCGCCGACACCGGAAAGCAGATCGGGCAGATCCTCCAGGAGTCTTCGATAGGCGTCAAGGCCCACGTGACCAACACCATCCCGATCTCGGCCGATGTCACCATCAAGTTCCTCGGCTACGACGAGGCCAACGGCACTTACACAGCCATTCCTCTGAATTCCCCTGTGTCCATCCAACTTCCCGCCCCCGGCGAGGAAGGCCTGCTGAACATTGAGATAGGCGCGGAGAAGGGTAACGCCGCCCTCGAGAAGTTGACCCATATGGAACTGGGCATCGACGTCCACGCCAACGGCCAGGCCCTCAAGGGAGAAGACTACATCGTCCTCACGGACATTTACCTCCTCCTGCCTAACGGAGTCCACCTCGACGGCAACGCGCTGCTCGACCAGGAAGAAAATGAAAACGAATAAACTTACACGGATATGAAAAAGATACTCACCATCGTTTCGATTCTGACAGTGGCTTTCAGCCTCTTATCAGTACGTGCAAGTGCTCAGGACAAATTCCAAAGCGGATTCTTCCTCGACAATTATAACTACGGCTACAGGCTCAATCCCGCCATTATGAGCGAGAAGAGTTTCTTCGGCCTCGGTACGGGTAACGTAGAGATGGGCATCAGCAGCGGCCTCGGCATCAGTTCGCTGATCTATCCCAACGCCGCCGGCGACGGTCTCGTCACCTTCCTCCATCCCGACGTATCGGTTGATGAAATGATGTCTCACCTCGGCAAGGACAATCCTTTCGGAGTAGACGCCAACATCAATATCCTGAGTGTGGGCAAGCGCAGGGAGAACAAGTTCAACTCCTTCGAAATCAATTTCCGCGCAGACCTCGGCTCATCCATCCCCGGAGATCTTTTCAGATTCCTCAAGGAGGGTAATTCCACTGACCCGTACGACCTCAGCGCATTCTATCTCGGCGCCAAGGCCTATACCGAAATCGCTTTCGGAGTAGCCAAGAGGCCTGCGGACGGCAACCTCACGGTCGGCTTCAGACTCAAGGGTCTCATAGGTCTCGCCAGCACGGATGTCCGTTTCGACAAAGCAGACATCTATTTCAACAACGGCACCATCGCGACTGATGTTGAAGGCAAGGCAAGGTTCGCCGTGGGCGGCGGAAGCCTCTACAACGATGAAAACGGAGATATCAAGGCCAGTTTCAACCAGCAGAATCTCCGTCCTGCCGGCTTCGGTGGAGCTATTGATTTCGGTTTCAGGTGGACTCCCTTCGAGAGCCTCGCCATCAGCGGCGGTATCAACGACCTCGGAGGTATCTTCTGGAAGTATAATTCAGTCGCCAAGGCCGCAGACCAGTTCACCTTCAACGGATTCGAGCATATCGGCAAGGACACCAATTATGAGAATGAACTCGGTCAGGCCAAGGACGATCTCCTGGAGATTGCGAACCTGCAGGTCATCGAAGGTCTGGAAGAAAGCGGTTTCGAGAGGCTCGCCTTCACTGCCAACCTCGGTGGAAGGCTCCGTCTGCCCGTGCTGAGTTTCATCTCGGTGGGCGCTCTCGGAATCTATCACTTCGATCAGATCGCTCCCTACTGGGATGTCCGCGGAGGTCTCACCCTCAGCCCGCTACGCTTCATCAGCGTCACGGCCAACTACGGAAAGAACACCCAGGGCAATGTGCTCGGTCTCGCCGCCAGCGTCACCGTGCTCTTCGTCAACGCATATATCGGTGTGGACACCTATGCCGACCGCGTGGGTATCTTCCCCGTCGAGGGTGTAAATATCCCCAAATACGGCGGAGTTCCCGTTCCGATCGATCCTTTCCGTTGCAAGATGACCTTCGGTCTGAACATGCAATTCGGACAGAGATATCGCAACTAATCGCTACGCTTCTTCAAAAAGAGTCGACCTTTATGGCCGACTTTTTTTGTGTTTTCGGAGAGGTAACTGCCCCCTGCGGAACTCAGTCGCTTCGCTCCATCGGCCCCTCCCACTTCGTGGGCCCCTCCCCCTACCCGTATCCGGGGGTGGACACGTCCGCCGGGGGCAGTTACCTCATCCTACTTATCTACGAAATAGCAGAGATGAATCTCCGTACGACAGGAAGCGGTAGTTGTTGGCGAGGGCGTAGTCGTAGATGGTGCGCCAGTCTCCGGCGACGAAGGCGGAGACGAGAAGGATGAGAGTGCTTTCGGGCTGATGGAAATTCGTCACAAGAACGTCCACAAGGCGGAACTGGAAGCCCGGAACTATAATGATACGCGTTCCCACCTTTAAGGCGCTTAAACAGCCCTTCTCGAGCCATGAAACGATAGCCTGCAGCGCCTCCTCCGTCGAATAAGGATAATCGCGCGTGTAAGGCGCCCATTGAGGGACGTCTTCGGGGGCTCCGGTTTCGATTATGCTCACGCCCACATAGTAGAGCGATTCGAGCGTGCGGACCGAGGTCGTGCCCACAGCGACGAGTTTGCCCTTGCGCGCGAGCAGTTTCCTGAGGAAGTCCAGAGTCACGACAAAGGGCTCGCGGTGCATAGGGTGATCCGCCACGTTGGAGGACTTTACCGGGAGGAATGTTCCAGCGCCTACGTGAAGGCAAACATTCTCTATATCAATGCCTTTGTCCCTGATTGCCTGAAGTGTTTCTTCAGTAAAGTGAAGGCCCGCTGTGGGGGCCGCCACGGAGCCGCGTATATGCGCGTAGAGGGTCTGATAGCGCTCCACATCCAGGGCCTCCGTCTCACGATTAAGGTACGGTGGGATAGGCACCTGACCGCATAGTTCCAGCACTCTGCTGAACGGCTCTCCGCCTTCCCATGTAAACTCCACCACGCCCGTCTGAGCCTCCCTTGAGACCAGCCTTGCACGCAGGTTCATCTTCGCTATCTCAGCCTCGCAGCCCTCAGGAATATCGTAACTCAGCAAATCGTCTTTCCAGCGCTTGGAATTGCCTATCACACACTGCCAGGAGCACGATTCTGTGGCTGCAAAAGCCGTGTTGTATTCCACTGGATTGACGGGCTGAAGGCAGAATATCTCGATCTTGGCGCCCGTATCCCTGACGAAATGAAGCCTTGCGGGGACCACCTTGGTGTCGTTGAAGACCATCAGGGATCCTTCCGGCAGGAATTGCGGCAACTCGGAGAACACTTTCGTGTCCACCATGCCGTCCTTGTATATAAGAAGTTTCGAGGCATCCCTCCGGGGAAGGGGATATTTAGCTATCCTCTCGTCCGGAAGAGGATAATTGTAGTCCTCTATGTGAATTTCAGGAATCATATTTCTCTGCAAAGATAATGCGGAGCGGGGAATTTTTGAAATGTCACAAATGGCGAAAATTATTGTCGCGAAATGTAAACCCAAAATTTTTGTAACGTTTGACAAATGAAAAGTTTACAAAAAAAGGGTTGACGATGCACCCCGCCGCCCGGGTGGGCTTATCAGTTTTGCTAATAACGGCAGATGAGTAATGCTAACTATGCTGATACCCAATATTTTACGAGATTTACTAAAAGTATAATAGTAGATTTTTTCAGCAATTTTAATCGGCTGCATTCCCAAAAATCGTCAATCTGAAGGTAAATAGAATAGTATTTATCAAGTTAAAATGCCGATGACCAGACTTTTATGCCTTCATATCCATATTAAATTCGAGGTGCTTGTTTTTAGCTTTTTACAGACTTCCCTGCCGGGGCATCGAAAAACGCTTTGAAATGATATTTTTTGTATTTACATTTGTGACACAATAATTCGAGGTATGAATTTACGTTTGCAACAATTTATCAACGCCGAAAATATCACCCAATCTGAGCTTGCGGACACCATCGGTGTGGCGCGCGGAAGTATCTCCCATATTCTCTCCGGACGAAACAAGCCAAGTTTCGATCTGATTGAGAAAATGGCGGCCTGCTACCCTGCCCTGAACATAGAATGGCTGATTACAGGCAAGGGAAAAATGTATAAAAACCACACTCCAGTGGTCCAGGAGGGCGATTTATTCGATTTTGCAGACGAACAGATTGAAGCCGAACCAGAAGCGGAAATCAGCCCGATTAGAATGACAATACCTAAAGTAATCACTTCAAATAAGCGACTCCAACCGATTAAAAACCAAAGAATTATCTCTAGAATTCTTGTGTTTTTCGACGACGGGACCTTCCAGGAACTTGTACAGGATAACGCATAATCAGTTATCTTTGTCATATGGTCAAGTCTTCCATATGTACTATAGGCGACGAAATTCTGATCGGTCAGATAGTCGACACTAATTCTTCCAATATTTCCAGAAGGCTCGGAGAGATCGGCATCAAGGTCACCCGCATGGTGAGCATAGCCGATAACCACGACGATATCATCACTTCCCTATCCCGCGAACTGGATTCCAACGATATCGTGGTGTCCACCGGCGGTCTGGGACCCACCAAAGACGACATTACGAAGGCCGCTTTGGCAGAATTGTTCCATTCCAAAGCCTCGAGAACGGATCCCGTGCAACTCCAGATAGTGAAGGATTTCCTTCATTCGAGGGGTTTGGACGTCCTTGACATCAATCTCAAACAGGCTGAAGTTCCCGAGTGCTGCGAGGTCATTCCCAACCACCTCGGCACTGCCCCGATCATGGTCTTTGAGAGGCCGGACGGACACCGTCTTTACTCTCTTCCGGGCGTTCCGCACGAGGCTTTGGGGGCTCTTGACGACGTTCTTGAGCATATAAAGTGTCACTTTAAGACGGAAAGCATATACCACAAAACCATAATGGTTTACGGTTATGCCGAATCTGCCCTTTCGCAGTTGATTGCCTCCTGGGAAGATGCTCTTCCGGAGGATGTTCATCTGGCCTATCTGCCTAACACTGCAACCGGCATCAGACTCCGCCTTTCTGTCTACGGAGGCGAGCGCGAAAAGGACGCGGCTAAGGTCGAAAAACTCCTCGAAAGACTCCGCGAAATCCTTGGAGACAATATCTACTCCGAAGAGGACGAGCCCCTTGAATCCGTTATCGGCAAACTGCTTCGCGGCACGGGCAAGACACTCAGCGCCGCCGAGTCGTGCACCGGAGGTATGATCTCTCACCTGCTGACCACCATCCCGGGCTCCTCGGAGTACTATCTTGGCAGCGTGACTTCTTACGCCATCGCCGTTAAGGAAAACGTGCTTGGAGTGCCCTCAGAGACCATTCAGGCCCACGGAGTGGTGAGCAGCGAAGTCGCCGCCGCCATGGCCGAAGGCGTCCGCCGCCTCACCGGAAGCACATACTCCGTCTCCACCACCGGCCTGGCCGGCCCCGGCGGCGACGAGCGCAACCCTGAAGGGTAGGCGTCAGCGGCCCGCACGGCACCATCACCCGCCGTTTCCCATACCACAACGACCGCAAACGCAACATCGAACGCTTCGCCGCCTCCGCCCTAGACCTGCTTCGTCGTTATATCATATCAGATTAGCCATCCGCCAACAGTTCCGTGGCGCGCAATCCCTTGATTCTCAATCAATTACCAAAACTCGACTCCGAAATTCTTGGAGCCGAGTTTTAGTATTTTGCTGATACATAGCGAGTTAGGCGCCACGGGGTTAAATGAGCGAACCCCATTCGTCAGTGAGGGAATCCAGAGTGCGTTTAAGTTCGAGGTATTCGCGGGTGAGTTCCATTATGTCCGCGTCAGCCGGCGGGGCTGAGAGGATGGATTCAATCTCCTTCTGACGCGCTTCTGCTTTGGATATCTCACCTTCCAGATAGCGTATCCGGTCACGCTTGCGGCGCTCTTGCTTGGACTGTTCCTTCTGCTCGGCGTAAGACAGTGCCGGTTTGGGTGCGGGAACGGGTTTTTCAGGCGTTTTAACGGGCGCTGGAGCCTCTTTGCGGTCGAGTTCCTGCAGGGTTTCCAGTTTGCGCTTTTCGAGGAACTGCGCGACCGTCTCGAGATGCTCTTTGACCACTCCATCTTCAAACTCATAGAACTTGTCCACCAGACCGTCCAGGAAGTCGCGGTCATGGGAAACGATGAGCAGAGTGCCGTCGAAGGCCTTCAGAGCCTGTTTCAGGATATCCTTGGACTTGATATCCATATGGTTGGTAGGCTCATCCAGGGCCAGGAGGTTGTGATTCTCGAGCATAAGTTTCGCCATGCCCAGTCGGGCACGCTCGCCGCCGCTGAGGACGTTAACCCTCTTGTCTATGTCTTCGCCCCTGAATAGGAACTGAGCGAGGATGTCGCGCAACTTTGTGCGTATCTCCCCCACCGCAATCCTGTCCAGCGTCTCGAAGACCGTCAGGGACTTGTCAAGCGCATCTTCCTGGTTCTGCGCGAAATAGCCTATGCTGACATTGTGCCCCACCTTGGACTCGCCCGAGATGGGATCCAACTGCCCCATAATCACGCGCATTAGCGTGGTCTTTCCCTCGCCGTTACGCCCGACCAGGGCCACCTTCTCGCCGCGCTTGATCTCTATCTCCGCATTGCGGAAGACCACCTTCTGAGGGTAACCCGCAGTGAGGTCCGTCGCTTTGTAGACCACGTCGCCCGAACGGGGCGCCGGCGGGAACTTGACAGTAAGGGTCGCGTTGTCCGTCTCGTCGATTTCGATCCTGTCCAGCTTGTCCAGGGCCTTGATTCGCGACTGGACCTGATTGGACTTGGTGGGCTTGTAACGGAATTTGTTGATGAAATCCTCCGTCTTTTCGATCATCCTCTGCTGATTCTCGTAGGCGGCCGTCTGCTGGGCCATACGCTCAGCGCGGAGTTCCAGGTACTTGGTGTACGGGACTTTATAGTCCTGGACATGGCTGAGGACGACCTCGATAGTGCGGTTGGTGATGCGGTCGAGGAACTTGCGGTCGTGCGAAACGAGCATCAGGGAGCCTTTGCGGGCCGCCAGATAGTCTTCAAGCCACTCTATGGACTCGATGTCCAGATGGTTGGTCGGCTCGTCCAGAAGCAGCACGTCCGGCCGCTGGAGGAGAATCTTCGCAAGTTCGATACGCATGTTCCAGCCCTGCGAGAAAGTCTCGGTCAGGCGGCCGAGTTCCCTCTCGCGGAAGCCTAGACCCACGAGCGTCCGACGGGCTTGTATCTCCGGCGGCTCGCTGTGGGATGTGGATAATCTGTCGTTGAGATCCGAAAGGCGGGCTGTGAGTTCCAGGTACTCCTCAGATTCGTAGTCCGTACGCCTGCCCAATTCGGCTGTGATGTCCTCGATCTCGGCCTCCATCCTGTTTTCTTCGTCGAAGGCCGTCAGGGCCTCCTCCAGGACGGTACGGCCACGGTGATGCTCCATTATCTGGGGCAGATAGCCGATCGAGATGCGGTTGGGTTTGTCGATGTGGCCGGAGGTGGGCGCCTGTAGGCCGAAGATAAGTTTCATTATGGTGGACTTACCTGCCCCGTTCTTACCGGTGAGGCCTATTTTGTCGCTCTCGCTGATATGGAAGTTAATCTTGTCCAACAGGACAAAACTTCCATATGCAACGGTCACATCGTCAAGGGAGATCATTCCTATTTCTCAGGCTGCTCCTGATCATCAGGCTGATCGCCTTCCTTCATCCCCTTCTTGAAGCTGCTCACTCCCTTGCCGAGACCCTTCATGAGTTCGGGAATCTTCTTGCCTCCGACGAGGAGAAGAATGACTAGGGCGATGATGAGTATCTCCCAGATTCCGAGGGTTTGGAAAAGTAAAGGATTGATTAACATATCGTTATGCAATTAGTTATTATTCAATGCTTTGAGTGAATCTTCAAGGGCGGCTATACGCGCGATTGCATCGGCCTCTTTCTTCCTCTCCATCTCCACCACTTTCTCGGGAGCATGCTCCACGAAAGAGGCGTTGCCGAGTTTCTTGCGGACTGACTCGAGGAAGCCTTTCTGATGCTCGAGTTCCGCCTGGATCTTCGCTATTTCTTCCCCTGCGTCCACGAATCCTTCGAGGAGTACGCTCATCTTCACCGTGCCCACGATGAACGACACGGCTGTGCCTTCCGGAGCGGCAAAGAATACACTGCTGAGGTTGGAGAGTTTCTCCAGAACGGGAATCAGTTCCTCGCTGAATCCGCCTTCCACATAGAGTTTGAGGGCTTCCTTGGGGGCTATCTGCTTCTGGGCGCGAACGGCACGTATGCCGATAACGGCTTCCTGGAGCAGTTCGAAGTCCTGAAGGAACTTCTCGTCGTAAGGACCCGCCACCGGAGTGCGCTCGAACATAATCGTCTCGCCCGGACGGCGCTCCGCCATTGCCTGCCACAGTTCCTCCGTGATGAACGGCATAATCGGGTGGATGAGTTTCAGGAGTTTCTCGAAGAACTCTATGGTCGCCTCATAGGTGCGGCCGTCCACAGGCTCCCCGAACGCGGGCTTGACCATCTCCAGATACCAGGAGCAATACTGGTCCCAGAAGAGTTTGTAGATGGTCATCAGGGCGTCCGAGATGCGGAACTTGGAATAGTGATCCTCAACCGTCTCGATGGTCTTGGAGAGGAGGTTGTCGAACCACTTCACTGCGATGCGGGCAGACTCCTTCTGCTCCGCCTTCTCGTCCACGCTCCAGCCGCTCACGAGACGGTAGGAGTTCCATATCTTGCCGCAGAAGTTACGGCCTTGCTCCACCTGCGATTCATCGTAGAGGATATCGTTTCCGGCAGATGAGCACAGAAGCATACCCAGACGCACTGCATCTGCTCCGTACTTGGCTATCAGATCGAGGGGATCCGGGCTGTTCCCCAGAGTCTTGCTCATCTTGCGGCCGAGTTTGTCGCGCACGATACCGGTGAAATACACATTGCGGAACGGAATATCGTTCATGAACTCGTTGCCGGCCATAATCATCCTGGCTACCCAGAAGAAGATAATGTCCGGACCGGTGACGAGGTCGCTGGTCGGATAATAGTACGCAAGGTCTGCGTTGGGCTTATGAGCGGGGTTGCCGGGCATCTCCGGATCGAACACGGAGATAGGCCAGAGCCAACTGCTGAACCAGGTGTCCAGCACGTCTTCGTCCTGCCTGAGATCCTCGGGCTTGATGTCCGGATTGATGGCTTTGGCGGCCTCGAGAGCCTTCTCGAAACTGTTTTCCACCACATATGAGCCGTCCGGCAGATAGTACGCAGGGATACGCTGGCCCCACCAAAGCTGGCGGCTGATACACCAGTCGCGGGCATTCTCCATCCAGTGACGGTAGGTGTTCCTATACTTGTCCGGTATGAACTTCACGAAGCCGTCTTCCACGCTGGCCAGGGCTCTGGGAGCGAGTTCACCCATCTTGAGGAACCACTGCGCGCTGAGGCGCGGCTCAATCACGGCGTTCGTACGCTCAGAATAGCCTATAGGCGAGGTGTAGTCCTCAATCTTCTCGATGTTTCCGGCCTCCTCGAGCATCTTCGCAATTTTCTTGCGCGCCACGAAGCGGTCCTCTCCCACGAGAATCTGCGCCTCTTCGGTCAAACGGCCGTGGTCGTCGATGATATCCAGAATCGGCAGGTTGTGCCTCAGGCCGATTTCGTAGTCGTGCGCATCGTGGGCCGGCGTAACCTTGAGGCAACCGGTACCGAAGTCCATCTCCACATAGTCGTCCTCGATGATAGGTATCTCTTTGTTAATCAGCGGGATGAGGACCTTCTTGCCCTTCATCCAGAAATGCCTCTCGTCTTTCGGGTTAACGCAGATCGCGGCATCCGCCATAATGGTCTCGGGACGGGTAGTCGCCACCACGATATACTTGTCCGTGGGATGTCCCTCTCCGTCCGAGATGAAATACCTCATATGGTAGAACTTGCTCGGGGTATCTTTGTGGATCACTTCGTCGTCCGAGACGGCTGTGTGGCCTTCCGGATCCCAGTTGACCATACGCACTCCGCGGTAAATCCAACCCTTTTTGTAGAAGTACACGAAGGTGTTGATGACAGCCTCGCTCAGAGCGGGTTCCATCGTGAAACGGGTGCGGTCCCAGTCGCAGGACGCGCCGAGTTTACGGAGTTGCTGGAGGATGATTCCTCCGTGCTCTTCCTTCCACTCCCACGCATATTTGAGGAACTCCTCGCGGGTGATGTCTTCCTTGTTGATTCCCATCCCCTTCAGTTTCGCCACCACCTTGTTCTCGGTGGCGATGCTGGCATGGTCAGTTCCGGGCACCCAGCAGGCGTTCTTGCCGTCCATGCGGGCCTTGCGGATCAGCACGTCGTTAAGAGTGTTGTTAAGGACATGGCCCATATGCAGGATACCTGTCACATTGGGCGGGGGTATGACGATAGTATAAGGTTCTCTTGTGTCGGGTTCGGAGTGGAAACACTTGTACTTAAGCCAGTAGGCGTACCACTTGTCTTCTACTTCCGAAGGATTGTATTTACTTGATAACTGCATAGCTCACAAAGATAACTATTTTTAGTAACTTTGCGAAAACGACATTATTATGGATAACAACGAAAAGCCCCAGCTCAATATCGAAATCAAGCCCGAAGTGGCGGGCGGTCATTACTCTAACCTGGCAGTCATTTCCCATTCCCGCACCGAGTTCATCATCGACTTCGCCCAGATGCTCCCCGGCCTGCAGAAGGCCAACGTCTGCAGCCGTATCGTGATGGCCCCCGAGCACGCCAAGAGGCTTATGAACGCCCTTATCGACAATGTGGGCAAGTACGAGCAACAGTTCGGCGAAATCAACCTCGGCGGCACCCCCAAAGGCACCTTCAACGTAGCGGACTTCATCGGCAACGGCAATGGCTCAAAGTCTTAAGAACATCCGGGCCTTCGCCTACGACATCGACGGCGTGATGACGGACGGCAGCGTCCTCGCCATGCCGGACGGCGACATCCTTCGCATCTTCAACGCCAAGGACTCCTTCGGAGTGAGGATGGCTTCGCTCCACGGTTACCCTGTCGCCGTGATCACGGGCGGCCGCTCTGAGAGCCTTATCCACCGCTCGCTGATGTGCGGTGTGCCGAAGGAGGATGTCTACCTCAATTCCCGCAACAAAGTGCGCGACTTCAAGCATTTCTGCAATAAGTACGGCCTCTCCCCCGATGAGGTGATGTACATCGGCGACGATATTCCGGATGTCGCGGTGATTCGCGCCGCCGGAATCGGCGTGGCGCGCGAGGCTGCGGACCTGGTCTCGCCCTACCCCGGCGGCCGCGGCTGCGTGAGGCACGCAATTGAAGAAGTTCTGAAGGCCCGCGGAGACTGGACCTTCGACGTGGACAAATATGAAAAACGTTTCTAAGAAGATTATCCTCGGAAGCGGTTCACCGCGCCGGCGCGAACTCCTCGGGGGGCTAGACATCCCGTTCACCGTGGACACCGGCAACACCTTCGAGGAGAGTTTCCCCGAGGGAACGCCGGCGCACCGGATACCCGTCCTTATGGCCGAGGGTAAATCCCAGGGCTTTCACCGCCCTCTCGCGGACGACGAGATCCTGATCACGGCGGACACCGTGGTGATTCTCGACTATCCGGGCAGGGACTCCGAAGTCATCGGCAAACCCCACTCCCGCGAGGACGCGATCGCGATGCTCCACAAACTCTCCGGCCGCACACATGAGGTGGTCACTTCCGTCGTTATCCGCGACAACAACCAGAAAAAGGAGTTCTCCGTCAGCAGCAAGGTCACCTTTGCCATACTCACAGACGAGGAAATCAACTATTATATAGACAACTATAAACCCTTCGACAAAGCCGGCTCCTACGGCATCCAGGAATGGATAGGTTATGTGGGTATTTCCGGAATCGAAGGCTCGTTCTACAATGTGATGGGCTTCCCTGTCCATCGGGTCTACCGCGAACTCCAGTGCTTCCTCTGAAGTTCACATACCCTTTCCGCTATGTCCCCAATCCGCTAGTCCTCGACGCGGCCGGGGCGCTCATAGCCGACATCGACGCCGATCCCGAACTCTCGCGCATTTTCGCCGAAGGCAAAATGCTCGGAGTCCTCGTCTGCGCCGCCCCCGACGAGTCCCTGGAGACCCTCCGGGCCTTCTCCGGCCTGGCTGGCGGTCGCAGCATCATTCCTGGCTTCGTTCCTCCAATCTTTGACACACTAACTATTCCCGAATTATGGATATCAGCCGATGGTCACAGTGCCCCCACTGTGACCTCGGCCCAACTACAAGATAGACTATTCAGAAGTTACATCGTCAATAATGCGAAGGGAGGGATGTCGGATGTGAAGAAGATATTCGAGGAGAGGGGTCTGGTGCCGCCGGGCGGGACGGGAGAATGCGCGGGGCCCAAACTTCTTGAGGAGGCATATAAGCAGGGTTTAAAGCCTCTCGCCATGGGTGAATTCTGGTATGGGGCTTCGCCGAAAAGCGGCGAAGTGCGGGAGCACGGAAGGTTCTATCCGTCGTGTACTGGCAAGTGCGGTCCGCTGCTTAGTTGGATGATGCAGGGCCTGGATGTGGAGGATAATCCGCTGCAGAGAAAACCGGATGCTGAAAGCATCAGGATAATCTATGAAGACGAGGCGATTCTGGTGGCTAACAAGCCTTCCGGGATGCTCTGCGCGCCCGGTCTGACGGGCACGGAATCACTTCAAGAAATTCTTGAGAAGGACCACGGCAAGTTATTCTCTTGCCACAGGTTGGATATGGACACAACCGGCGTGATAGTCTACGCGAAGTCGGTCGAATTCCAGGCCGACATCCAGCAGCAGTTCGAACGCCGCGAGGTCGTCAAAACATATGTGGCGCATCTGGTCGCCGGCAGCCGACCGTGGCGCGGAAAGCGCAAGGGAACGATCGCCCTCCCCCTCTCTCCGGACTGGGACGACCGCCCGCGTCAGATGGTGGACCGCGAACACGGCAAGCCGGCGATCACCGACTTCGAGATACTTGATATCTTCCCGGACGGGGAGATGGACGTGCGCTTTACCCCTAAAACGGGTCGCACGCATCAGATAAGGGTGCATTGCGCCTCTCCCATGGGCCTTGGCCGCCCGATCAAGGGAGACGCCCTCTACGGCGCTGCAGACGGCGGGAGGCTGGAACTATACGCAGAAAGCCTCGGTTTCCGTCATCCTGTGAGCGGCAAAACCGAGACTTTCACCATCTATAAAGAAAATGAGTTGTGACCTCACGGCAACAACTCATACTAACCACATAATTAATAACACTAAAACTAATAACCAATAGGTTGACGGCTGAGAACCAGCTCTTACTCAACCCGAATACAAAGGTACGACTTATTTTTTAATTTCAAAATATTTTTAATAATTTTTTAAAAATTTTTTACAGCCTGATTTTCAAGGGTATACAAAGGCATTATGAGAGCTTTTCTGCCTTTTCCCCCGAATAATCAGGAAGATTGCCAGCAGGAGGAAGGTCGCCAGGATGCTGAACATCTCAGGAACGTGCGCGAGCGGTATTCTAGTGCGACAGATGTCCCCAAAATACCGGGATTTGTCGCGGTATTTTCGTATCTTTCAGATAACTTTGTATTAAGCGATGAATATTCGATTAGAAGAGCCTAAAGACTGGCGGGAGGTGGAAAACCTTACGCGGGAAGCATTCTGGAACGCGTACCGCCCCGGATGCCTTGAGCACTTTGTGCTGAATCAGTATAGAAAGAATCCGGCTTTCATCCCGGATCTGGACTTCGTTATGGAGGAGGACGGCCGAATCATCGGCCATGTCATGTTCTCCAAGGCCGAAATCATCCTTACCGATGGAACAGTTTTCCCTTCCTGGACCTTCGGCCCCATCAGCATCCATCCGGACTACAAGCGCAAAGGCTACGGCCTCAAGCTGCTGCAGTACGCGCTGGAGAAAGCCCGGGAGATGGGAGTCGGCCTGCTCCAGATGGAGGGCAATATTGGGTTTTACAAGCACGCCGGCTTTGACCTTGCCAGTAAACTGAGAATACATTACCACGGTGAGCCGGCAGAAGCAGAGGTCCCCTATTTCCTGGCCCAGGAACTTATTCCAGGCTATTGGGGATGCCGCGAAGGAACGTACTGCCCGCCGGCAGGCTACTTCGTGGCCGACGCACAGCCTGAAGCCCTCGCTGCCTACGAAGCCACCTTCCCTCACAAGGAAAAACACCTGGTTCCCGGTCAACTTCCGCAGTTCTGCCAAAGCTGCGGCATGCCTTTGAACGAGGACGAGGATTGCGGCCGAAATGCCGATGGCAGCGCCAACTTCGACTACTGCCAGTACTGCTATCAGAACGGCAAGTTCCTGCAGGAATGCACAATGGAGGAGATGATTGACCACTGTGCCCAGTTTGTGGACGAAGTGAACAAGATGATGCCCGAGCCCATGACGCAGGAGCAATACAAAAACATGATGCGCAGCTACTTCCCTATGCTCAAACGCTGGAGAAAATGATGGAAACGGAAAGATTATTATTACGCCCCTGGAGGGATAGCGATGCACCGGCGCTGTTCAAGTACGCCAGCGACCCGGAGGTAGGGCCGCGCGCAGGCTGGCCGCCGCACAAAAACGTGGAGGAGAGCCTGGAGGTCATCCGGACCGTTTTTAACGACGCCACCAACACCTGGGCGATAGTGCTGAAAGAGACCGGCGAGGCCATCGGCGCCATGGGTTACGGGCCGTCCTGCAACTGTAATCTTCCTGCGCGGGATAATGAGCCCCTGGCCGGTTATTGGGTAGGAAAGCCCTATTGGAACCGGGGAATCTGCACGGAGGCGCTGCAGCTGATGATTGACCACATACGCAAAACCACGGATGTCAAGTCCCTTATCAGCGGACACTTCATAGACAACCCGGCCTCGGGCCGCGTAATGGAAAAGTGCGGCTTTGTCCCCACGGGAGAAACCGTAGTAGATCCCGACCAGGGCCGGGACACCCCCATCCGCGTT
>CAJOHV010000023.1:0-9952 GCA_905234485.1 uncultured Bacteroidales bacterium
CCTTCCTGCCAATGCAATCTACCCGCACGCGAAGGCGAGCCCCTCATCGGCTACTGGGTCGGAAGGCCGTATTGGAACAAGGGTATTTGCACGGAGGCCCTGCAGTTGATGATTGACCATATCCGCAAGACCACTGATATCAATTCTCTCATCAGCGGCCATTTCATCGACAACCCCGCTTCCGGCCGCGTCATGGAAAAATGCGGCTTTGTCCCCACCGGCGAGACGGTAATTGACCCGGATCAGGGCCGAGATACCCCAATTAGAGTTTTAAGATTAGAATTGTAATAATGAACCGTTCTAAAGAAATCATACGCACAAGCGTCATCGGCATAGTGGCCAACGTGCTGCTGGCATCCTTCAAGGCTGTCGTCGGTCTGCTGGCGAACTCGGTGGCCGTGGTTCTGGACGCAGTCAACAACCTCAGTGATGCGCTCTCCAGCGTAATCACCATCATCGGCACAAAACTCTCTCTGAGGCCGGCAGACAGCAAGCATCCGTTCGGATATGGCCGCGTGGAGTACTTCAGCGCCATCATCATTGCCGTCATTGTGCTCACCACGGGTATTACTTCGCTAGTTGAGTCCGTCAAGAAGATCTTCAACCCCACTGACCCGGACTACACAACCGTGACGCTGATTGTGATTATAGTGGCCATCCTGACCAAACTTGCTCTGGGATGGTATGTCAGGAAGAAAGGCAAACAGTTGGACAGCGACGCCCTTATTGCCTCTGGCTCTGATGCGCTCTTCGATGCTATCATTACCCTGGCAACGCTCGTTTCTGCCGGAGTCATGCTCATCTGGAACGTCTCTCTGGACGGTTACCTCGGTGCTCTGATTTCCATCGTAATCATCAAGGCCGGTGTGGAAATGCTCGCCTCCCCTATCAATCAATTGCTCGGCACTCAGGCTCCTCAGGATATGATTCGCCAGATTAAGTCGGACATCAGTGAGATGGACAATGTTCAGGGCGTCTTCGACATCATCCTCCACGGCTATGGCCCCAACCTCTCCATCGGCTCGCTTCACATCGGTGTTCCGGACACCATGACCGCCTATCAGATTCACGGCCTGACCCGCAAGATTTCCGAGTTGATGGCTCACAAATACGGAATTATTATGACTGTCGGCGTCTATTCGGTCCCGACCGGCGATAATAAGAACGTCGAACTCCAAAGGACTGTTGTCCAGACTCTTACCCGTCAGGAACATGTCGTCCAGGTCCACGCTTTCTACTACGATAAGGACAACAATAGCGTGTCCGTCGACGTGGTCCCCGACCGCAGCATCAGAGACGACGAAGCATTCATTCGTCTCCTGTCCGAGGAGTTGAAGGCCGTTATCCCCGACTGCTCAATCAGCATCCTAATCGACCACAACTACTGCGACTGATCCTATTTTGGACTACGCCCCACAGTCCCTTGAGGGCGCAGGGTGATAATAGTGACTTGGCACCTCAAAATAAAAGCCCGCAGACACACGCTTAGAGGCGCAGATGCGCCGATGGGCAGGGGGTCTGGGGGGTACGCCCCACAGTCCCTTGAGGGCGCAGGGTGATAATAGTGCCTTGGCACCTCAAACGAAAAAAGAGCGACCGTGTCGCTCTTTATGTTTGAGGTGCCTAGCGGAATTGAACCGCTCTAACTGGTTTTGCAGACCAGTGCCTAACCTCCCGGCCCAAGCACCTTGGACTGCAAATATACATCTTTTCTTTCAATTACCAACTCTTTTGGTCCATCCGCCCCAAAAACACTACATTTCTGCCAAAATGAAGTCAGCCGACATGCCTCAGGGAGTGCTGTGCAAGGGTCGAGTTGGCTTCATAGGCCGAAATGAGGGCGTGAAGCCAGATGACCCTCGTCAGAGATGCTCCTGTAAGGGGTGCCATGGCTTCATTCTGGCGGAAGTCGGAAATGGCACCAATACCAGCGGAGCGCGTGCGTCCCCGCTCCGCAGGCGGGCGACCTATTTGACCCTCGAATAATACTCGATATTGCGTTCGAGGACGATTCCGTCATCCGTTTCCGTGGGGTTGTAGGCGCAGGTCCAGACTTCGGTGGTGCGCCAGTCCGTCTCAGCTTCGCGAATCATGAACTGCATCATGCCGTTGGACTGGAGGCCGTTAAAGGTGAAGAATTCGCGGTAGTAGCAAAGATACCCGGCTCCGACAATCTCACCGTCCGATTTGCAGATGTATTTGCAGAACTCCTGGGCGAATTCGCGCGACAAATAGACCCGCTCCTCCGTGTAGGCATTCACGAAGTACAAATCCTCCGGGAAGCCCCATGTGCACGGATAGAAGGTATAGGACCAACTAGGCAGTTCTTCCCCGGGATAAACAATGTAAGACTTCTCACCAGCAGTTTGATAATTCTCGATAACACGTATCGAATCCAACTGCCAAGTCATCTCGGCAGGAATCATCGCCTGCTCTTTGGCGGTAGGCTCAAAATCTTGATCGGATGGAGGATCACACGAAACAATCACACAGCCGAGAACGGCCAAAAAGAGATAAATAGTTTTCTTCATGCTTACTAGATGCATGTCGGCCGCGAAATGTTCCCTACTTTTTCAAGTATTTCGCGACATATTCCGCGACATAGGCTTCGAAGTCCGGGGAGTCAAGGATCCGGGCATCGGAGGCGACACCGACATAATAGCGGCAGATGCCGGCGTAGTTGTACACATCCGTGTCCAGGATCCACTCCCCTCTCTCAAGTTTAAGTTCGTTTTCTGCAAGGGGGTGCTCCTCCACCAGGAGGTTTTTCGCCATCACACCAAGTTTGAGACGGACGTGAAGCGGAGTCCTCCCCGACATTCCGAACACGTCCAATCCCTGTTTTTCGTGCTTGGTCTCATTTTCCCAGTCTTCCTCTTCCACCAGCAGGGCTTCTTCGATGCGGGATACCTTGAACAACTTGTTCCTGCCGTCTTCAAGGTCATAGCCCCAGACATCTATATAATTGGTGGTGAATCCGAAAGGTTCGATATAGCGATTCCTGACTGTGTGAGAGTTGCCCGATTCGTAATTCTTCAGGACGACCTTCTTTTTCAGGCGTATCCCCCTTGCGAGGGTTTCAACTATATTGCGCAAAGAACGCCCGTCCACGAGGTCGGCGATGCCGGTGCTGTCGTAGATAATTGCAAGTTTCTTCTGCAAATTGGCCTTAAGGGCGTTGGTCGGATCCAGCCTGTCTATTAGATTGTTCACCAGATGGGCCTCCTCGTCCGAGAAATACACCAGGTTCGAGAATTCCGGGTAGTCCTCCGGCGTGCTCTTCAACTTGTAAATGTTCGGGGCGAGTTTGTCCACCACGAAACCGCACTCCTTGAAGGTCTCGATATATCTGTAGATCGATCTGTAGGAAGTCTCGAGACGCGCCGCGAGTTCGTCCACAGTGTAATCAACACTGCCGGACATAAGCGCCATCAGGCGCAGCAGCCGCTCGATTTTTGGCTGATCCATACTGAACTATTCTTCTACCTCCACGAATTCGAGGTCCAACTCATCAATAAGCATCGCAACTTCCGCTGAAGCGCTGATCCATTCTGACATTTCTTTGCTCATAACACTCTTTCTTTTTGTTTACAATGCAAAGATATGCCCCGTTTTTGACAACTCTTGTCAAAAATAAAAATAATTCGAAAAAATAACAAGATTTGTATATTTGTGAAGCACCAATAACTCAAGCCATGACAGAAGCCCCCTACTCCCCTTCTTCAAACCGTTACGATGAAATGCAGTACCGCCGAAGCGGTCGTTCCGGCATAGATCTCCCCGCATTGACGCTGGGCCTTTGGCACAACTTCGGCTCACTCAAGCCGTTCCAGGATATTAAGGATATGGCCCACTGCGCCTTCGACCACGGCATCTGCCACTTCGACCTCGCGAACAACTACGGCCCGGTCTACGGCTCGGCAGAAGAGAATTTCGGCCGCCTGATGGACAAATCCTTCCGCCCCTTCCGCGACGAACTCTTCATCAGCACCAAGGCCGGATGGGATATGTGGCCGGGACCGTACGGAAACTGGGCTTCCAGGAAGTATCTTATGGCCAGCCTGGACCAGAGCCTCAAGCGTATGAAGTTGGACTATGTGGACATCTTCTACTCGCACCGCTGGGATCCAAAGACCCCGATCGAGGAGACTATGCAGGCGCTGGTGGACATAGTCCGTCAGGGGAAGGCGCTCTATGTGGGTCTGTCGCGCTATCCGGCCGAGCAGATGAAACAGGCTTACGACTATCTGAAAGCCCACGACGTGCCTTGTCTTCTCTATCAGGACCGCTACAATATCATCGACCGCACCCCGCAGAGCAAGGGACTGATTGATATCAGCGCGGAGAACGGAACGGGATTCATCTCTTTCTCTCCCCTCCAGCAAGGCCTGCTGAGCAACCGTTATCTGAACGGAGTTCCCGAGGATTCCAGAATGGCAAAAGGCGTCTCTTCGCTCAGAAAAGAACTGCTCACCCCCGAGATGCTCGGTGCTCTCAATGGACTGAACAAACTCGCCGAGCAGCGCGGCCAAAGCCTTGCCCAGATGTCGCTTTCCTGGCTTCTGAATGACTCCAGAGTGACATCAGTAATAATAGGCGCCAGTTCTGCCGCCCAGATAGAAGATAATCTGAAAGCCCTTGACGCGCCTGCATTCTCGGCGGAAGAACTCCGACTGATCGAAGATCTCTCCGCGCCGATTCAGATGCACACGCTTTAATTGATAAAGAGCAACTCGCGATACTTGGGAAGAGGCCAGAGGGCGTTGTCCGTGATCTCCTCCAACTTGTCTATGCTCTCGCGCAGGAGCCTCAGAGCCTCAGCCGCCTTTTCGGCGGCGATCGCCTTGGCAAAGGCGTCTTCCTTCGCTTCAGCGGCCTCTCTGGCTGCGTTAAGCGCATCAGTGCGGGTCTTTATATCGGCCAGAAGGGCTGAGCATTCGCTGATGAGTCCTTTCTGGGTCACGGCCATCTTATGCCAGTCGTGAGGGTAATTCTGACGAAGCAGGTCGAGATCTCCCAGCAGGCGATGCTGATACTCAATGCCGGCGGGCAGGATATGATTGACGGCCATACGCGCAGCCATACGGGCCTCGATAAGCACCTTGGTGGAGTAAGTCTCCCACTTTACCTCATTGCGAGCCTCCAACTCCTTCTCGCTATACACGCCAAGATCAGTGAACAGTTTCACCGACTCGGGAGCAGTGAACTGACAGAACATACGCGGCATGCTGCTCTCAGTGTCCAGCCCGCGCTTTGCGGCCTCTTTCTTCCATGCCTCCGAGTAACCGTTACCCTCGAAGCAGACAGTATCGAGTATCTGGCCTATAAGGGGCTTCAGGCAGTCCATAACGGCAATCTCCAGGGTCTTTCCCTCCGCCATAGCCTTGTCCACAGCAGCCTTGAATTCGTTAATCTGCTCGGCCACGGCAGCGCTAAGAACAGTCAGGGCGCCGGCGCAGTTGGCGCTTGAGCCCACGGCTCTGAATTCGAAGCGGTTACCTATGAAAGCGAACGGAGAGGTTCTGTTGCGGTCCGTGTTGTCCACGAAAATCTCCGGGATTTCCACTACGCCCACCTTGCGGCCTTTCTTGCCGGCGATTTCGAAGGGTGTGCCGGAAGGCAGTTCACGGAGTTTTTGCAGCACTTCGGTCATGGTGTTACCCACGAAGGCAGACACGATGGTGGGCGGCGCTTCGTGGCCGCCAAGGCGATGCGAATTGCCTGCGCTCGCCACACTGGCCTTAAGAAGGCCGTTATGGCGCTGCACGGCGGCAAGCACGTTCACGAAGAAGGTAACGAACTGGAGGTTACCTCTGGCATCCTTTCCAGGGGCCATCAGTTGCACGCCGGTGTCCGTGCCCAACGACCAGTTGTTGTGCTTTCCGCTGCCGTTGATACCCTCGAAAGGCTTTTCGTGGAACAGGACCACGAAGCCGTGCTTGCGGGCGAGGCGCGTCATCACGTTCATTATCATTTGGTTATGGTCGTTAGACAGATTCGCCTCTTCGTAGACGGGAGCCATTTCGAACTGATTGGGCGCTACTTCGTTGTGGCGAGTCTTTAGCGGAATGCCCAACTGATAGCCGGCTATCTCCACATCCTTCATAAAGGCCGCCACACGCGATGGAATGGAGCCGAAGTAGTGGTCGCCCAGCTGCTGGTTCTTCGAAGAAGAATGGCCCATAAGGGTGCGGCCTGTGAGCATCAAGTCCGGACGGGCGGCGAAGAGATCTTCATCCACCAGGAAGTATTCCTGTTCCCAGCCCAGATATGAATAGACCCGCTTGACCTTGGGGTCGAAGAGTTGGCAAAGAGGCACGGCCGCATCGCTGACAGCCTTCAAGGCCTTCTTGAGAGGGGTTTTGTAGTCCAGAGCCTCGCCTGTGTAGGCTATGAACACCGAGGGGATGCAAAGCGTATCGTCCTGAATGAAGACAGGCGATGTGGGATCCCAGGCGGTGTAGCCACGCGCCTCGAAAGTGGCTCGTATGCCTCCGTTGGGGAAAGACGAGGCGTCAGGCTCCTGCTGAGCCAGCGACTTGCCGTCGAACTTCTCGATCACGGTGCCGTTGCCGTCCGGAGTAAGGAATGCATCGTGCTTCTCAGCCGTCCCTTCAGTCAATGGCTGGAACCAGTGAGTAACGTGCGTGGCGCCGTGCTCCATAGCCCACTCCTTCATACCCCGGGCAACTTTGTCCGCTATTTCGCTATCCAGGGGTACACCGTCATCGATGCAATGCACAAGACGCTGATAGGTGTCCTGATCCAGGTATTTACGCATATTGCTGCGCCCGAAGACCAGCGAGCCGAAGTAATCAGACGGTTTTCCGGCAGGGATCTCCACCGGAACGGCCTTCTTTCTGAAGGCCTCTTGCACCACATCGAATCTAAGATTGCCCATATTTTATTCTACATATAAAAGAAGTCCCTTCAGGTACTCCCCCTCGGGGTGATAAATGTTCACAGCGTGGTCGGCAGGCTGACACAGGCGGTCCACTATGCGCACGCGGCGGCCAACCTGGGCCGCGGCGCTGAACACCGCCAGCGCAAAGGCCTCCTTGTCCACCACCTGCGAGCAGGAGAATGTGAAGATGAGGCCGCCGGGCGCGACCTTCGCAATCGCGGCAGCGTTCAGGCGCTGGTACGCCCGGAGGGCGTTGCGCAGCACGCCGCGATGCTTGGCGAATGCCGGCGGATCCACCACCATTAGGTCGTACTTCCCTTCCGGCGCATTGCCGAGGAACTCGATCGCATCCGCGCAGAACGACGTATGCCTGTCCGTAAAACCGCCCAGAGCCACATTCCGATCGACCATAGCCATAGCCTTGGCCGACGAGTCCACGGAGTCTACGTGCAGCGCGCCAGCAGCCAGCGCGTAGATTGAAAAACCGCCCGTGTAGCAGAAGAGGTTCAGCACATTACGGCCGGCTGCATAGCGGGCCACTAGCGCGCGGTTCTCCCTTTGATCCAGGAAGAAGCCCGTCTTCTGGCCTTCGTCCCAATTCACATAGAACTTATGGCCGTTCTCCAGAACAATCTGTTCCGCCCCGGTAAAGCCAGGAGCGGTGTAAGTATATCCGTCCACGAGGTCAAGGCCTGCCTTGAACGGCGCGGTGCCCGAACTCTTGTCGTAAACCGCCTTCAGGCGGTCGCCATAGACCTCACGAAGAGCTTCGGTAATCTGCTTCTTCGCCCTGAACATGCCCACGCTGTGGGCCTGCATCACGCACACGCCGTCGTACCAGTCGATGATGAGCCCGGGCAGGCTGTCGCCTTCGCCGTGGACGAGACGGTAGCAGTTGGTCTGCGCGCAGTCCACCAGCCCGAAGGCCTTGCGAGCCTCGTAGGCCGCCCGGAGGGAGTCTGTCCAGAACGATTGATCCAGATTATCCATCTCGAACGAGAGCATCCTCACGGCTATCGAGCCGATCTGATAATGCCCGCAGCCGAGCACGGCTCCGTCGGAAGCCTGCACTGTGACGACATCGCCCTCGGAGGGCTTGCCGACCACCTGCGCGATGGCTCCTGAGAAAACCCAGGGATGGAACCTCAAGAGGCTCCCTTCCCTATCTTTCTTTAATATTACCTTGCTCATCCAACTTAAGCGGTTTTTTCTCTGTGTCTTTCAGTTTAAGATACATCTCGCGGCACACCCAGGCGTCAGTGGCGGCATAGAGTTGCTGCGCGGGAGAGAGTTTCTCAGCCTCCCAGTTCGACAACTGCTGGGTCTTCGAGATTCGGATTCCCAGGATAAGACCCGCCATCTTCTTGACGCTCTTGTCCCTGATGCCCCACTCCCAGCCTATCTTCTGCAGGTCCACGAAACCCTTGCCTTCGAACGGAGCGAGCCTCTGGAGGCAGCGCACATCGTCTCCCGAAGCCGCGCCCACCTTGACTATGTCCGGATCCGAAAGAATGTAACGGAGCCTGCGCCTGAGACCCATCTTGCAAACCCTGAACAGGTAAGCCTTCTCCGGGCCGGAAAGCTGAAGGAGAGCCACTCCGTGGTGTGGATGATGGGGCTCGAAGACGGGTCTGGTCTCTGTGTCGAAACCCAGAACCTTCTGTTTCCTGAGATACTGAAGCGCCTTATAGTATTCTATTCCGGGAGAGTCGATAACGACTATCTCTCCCTTGAAAGCCTCAAGAGGGAGTTTTTCCAGTTCTTCCGGAGTAATCGACTGTTTAAAAGAGTTCTCTGTCATCTGAATCCGTCAGGATAAACTCTGAATCTTCGTTAAGAAGAGCGGTAAAGGTTTCTCTCTTCGGGTATGCGACCCTGTGGGTGAAAATATTTCTGCCGCGCATTGCCTTGAAACACGCTTCGCTGGTCACCGAGCCCGGGGTCACCACTTCCACCTTCGGGAAACGGGAGCGGAGAGTGTCGGCAGCTACCGTGCAATCATCCAGCAGCAGCACGTCCAGCGCGAGGGTGTCCACCACACTGACGCTGTCCAGCACCATTTCCTTGGGGTACACGCCTATGAAAATTGAAAATGCCCTCGAACTCATCACGGTATCTGAAGTACTCTTCGTAGACCTGCTGAGGAAGGGGCGAGACTATTCCGATTCGGGATTCCGGCTTCGAAAGTGCCTTTTCCGCCATCAGATCGAGCGGGAAAAACACAGCGTCCGGAATATGGAAAGCGCGCATAAGCGAGTCCAGATCGTACTTGCCATAGGCCGCCATCGCCGAAGAAGTGAGGATCACCACCTTTCCTGGAGTACGCCTGCCGGTTGTGTCCAGAGCAGCGAGCGCCGCCCTGACGGTGAGTTCGCGCAGGTTCTTGATGCCCTCTTCCGTCTGCACGGCGGTCAGAGGAGCCTTGTCGCCCATAATCACCCTGGTGATCACTTCCCCGCTGAAATCGAGCAGCGAGTCGCGCACCGGGCGGGCGTCCACATTGTCGAAGCGGTCGCACAGCATCAGCGAAGCCGACATTGGCCGCACTTCCTCCAGGGGACCCAAAACGACTATATTACCGCCGGCGGCGCCGGGATTGAAGCCGGCAAGCAACTGATGCGCAGGATTGGCCCTTTCCTGGATTATTTCAGAGACATATTCTATGACGGGTCTTTCCGACACTTCCTTGGGCTTGCAGGCGCAGATGCCCAGATGCGGAAGCAGCAGAACTATTGATAATCTTCTGATATTCATTTAGACTTTGAAGATTGCGTATACGAGGTTTTTAATAATGTAGAGCACGCAAGAGAGCGTCACTGCCAGCGACCAGTTATGGCCGAGTAGCAGCACGACAGCCACAATCACGGCTATTTCCACTATGAAAGATATTCTCTTGAGGAGGATGGTTTTGGTGTCGTCCGCAGCCACCTTCATCGAGAACATGGGCACTTCGCACACCAGCAGGGCGCAAAGGACCACGGCGAGAGCGGGAATGAACACCAGGCCGCCGGAAAGGGTCGCGAGCAGCGAGGCGGGCTCGTAGGCTAC
>CAJOHV010000023.1:9998-26666 GCA_905234485.1 uncultured Bacteroidales bacterium
AAACTCCTGTGCTGACGGGGGTCCACGTTGAACTTGGCGAGCCTGAGGCCGGAGAACACCGCCAAAAGCAGCGGCACCAGGCACCAGGCGCTCGAAGAGAACGTGCAGGTCTTCATCAGGTTATAGAGCATAACCGCCGGCAGAACGCCGAAACTCACCATGTCGCTCAGCGAATCCAACTCCTTGCCCAGATCAGAATATGCGTCAAGGGCACGGGCAGCCAGTCCGTCGCAGAAATCGAAGACGGAGGCTGCGAGCATAAGCGGGAACGCAAGCCAGATCCTGCCCTCCAGGGCGAACACCACTCCAACCACGCCGCAGGCGAGGCCGAGGGAGGTGATCATATCGGGAATATACTTCTTAAGGGACATCTCCTAACGGTTGATGTTGGGGTGCTTCTCGGCAAAGCCTGCGGGAAGCGCGTTCTTGTGGATCATGATATCCAGGCTCTGGGCCTTGACGAAGCGCTCGCTGGCATACCAGATGCCGTCGTACTTGCCGGTCACGCCCCATGAGTTCTTCACGAGGTAGTATTTGCCTCCCCACTGGTCCTCGGCGGTGCCGAAGATGTGCATACCGTGGTCGTCGGTCATGGTTTTATTCTCATACTCGAACTGACGGGACTCCTGAGTGACTTCCTTCTCCACGACATTATTGGTCTTGGATCCGTTCTTGGGCTTCTTGGCGCTGTCTTTCGCCTCGCCATAGCCTACCCAGCGGGCCTGATCCGAACCGGCATTGGTCTGCTCCACATCGGCGAGGATGGCAAGGCCGTCGCGGGTGAAACCGGGCTCGCTCACATCTGCGCCCCAGGCCACTGTGTAACCGTTCTCGAGGGCGTTGTCCAGAATCTCCATGAATTCGTCGATGGGGACGTTGTAGGACTCATCCCAGCGCCAGTTGTCGCAGACCTCGATCGGGAACCAGGTGTAGAACGGATGATGAGTGAAGGAGGTGATGGTCACATAATCGTCCGGATTGAAGTTCAGGGCGTCGCGAT
Source organism: uncultured Bacteroidales bacterium (assembly GCA_905234485.1). Taxonomy (GTDB): domain Bacteria; phylum Bacteroidota; class Bacteroidia; order Bacteroidales; family UBA932; genus Cryptobacteroides. Next base: position 10,999 of record CAJOHV010000023.1, read on the forward strand.
AACTCTCCGGAGTGTACTCCACTCCGTCCACGGTGAACTTCTCGGGATACTTGCCGAGGTATTCGGCCAGGATGGCGTCCAGGCCCCTCTTCCACGCGGTGGTGAGAGTTTTGTTAGGGTTCCTGACGACTGCATCCATATAGCCTTTGAGGACGGCGTCCAACTCCGCCTGCTTGGGCAGGTCGGTTCCATAGTTCATTCCGGTCATCTCCGCATTCGGGACTATACCCCAGTCGCGGATGACATGAAGCACGTCGTCGGCTTCGCTGCCCACGCGGAAAGCGAGGGCTCCGTCCAGCATGACATACTTGACTGCGCGCTCCGAATATGAGTGGCTGACCACGAAGAACTCGGACAGATCAGGATACTTCTCAGGATCCTTGATATCGTTGATACGGATGATTTCCGACTCGACGAAACTGATGGTCGAGAAGGCCCAGCAGGTTCCGCTGCTCTTCTGGTTCTTCACGGAAGTGACGGGCAGTTCCTTGATGGTCGTGAATTTGTACTCGGGGAAATTAACCTTCGGTTTCTGAGCCTGCGCGGAGGCGCTCAGCGAAAGAGCGAGCAGGCCGGCGGCGATTGCGAGAGACTTTTTCATACTATTATGATTACACGTTACTAATCTTGTACAACCTTCAAATTTAATAAGAATATCTAAAAAATCACTACCTTTGAAGCATGAAAAGAATCATACTTTTAATCGCCGTAATTTTGCTCGCGGCATCCTGCAACGACGAGCCGAAAATAAAGGTCAAACATGGCGATAAATTAGTGTTCATCACCGAAGACACATTCCTCCGCGACGGAGATCTTGTGGGAGTGTCGATGGACTCCCCTCTTTCTTATACTAATGTCAAGATGACCTGCTCGTCAGGCGCCCTCACGCCCACTAACGATCTTTACTGGCCGGTTGATATGCCGGACAGCGCGGTCAACTTTATGGCGTATTATCCTTATTCGGCAGAATACAACAACGGCGGCTATGTGCTGTTCACCGCCTCGCCTGACCAGAGCGCTGACGAAGCCTTCAGGGCTTCATCCCTTATGGTCGCTCTCGCCAAGGCCTCGCACACTCAGCCGGCCGTGGAATTCAACTTCGAGCAGAAGATGAGCAAGCTGGTGTTCTACCTCCGTAACGACAGCGGCAGTCCGGTCAAGGACGTCTACCTAACCGCCTACCCCACAGTCCAGTTCAATATGGACAAGGTCAACTTAAGGGTTACCGGCGAGAAAGTGGACATCCACGCCCATTTGAGCGCCACCTCCGCTGACGGTGTTCAGGCCTACGAGATCATTATGGCCCCGCAGAACTCCACCCTCTCGCTGACCATCAGAACCGATGCTGCAGAGTACACCGCTTTGATGAGCACCAAGACGTCTTTCGCAAGCGGAAAACAGTACTCCAATGTGAGGCTTACCGTTCTCGAGGAAGGCAGGAACAGGCCGTTCAACTTTGCTATCAAGGAAGCCGACTGGGCTCAGACTCCGGACTTCGATTATCTCGAACCCATCACCGGCGGAGCCGCCTTCCAGGATATCACCGACCCCGGTCTTTACAGATTGAATAACGGTTTAGCCACCCAGCTCCGCGCATACGTTCCCAATTTCGACCAGTACTCCGTAGTGGCTGCAAGTCAGAAATATGGATGGAGAATTATGGACCTTGCGAACGCAGAAATGTTCCAGATTCTCTCGAACGGTTCATTCTCCCAAGAAGGCAATTCCCTCAGTATTCAGGTGAGCAGTTTCGGACTCGAATGGGACGAGGCGAATTACTCCTCCACAGCCGAAGTGGTCAAGGTGGAAAACGGTCTGGTCTGGCTTGAGGACCAGAACAAAGAGTATGGATATATAATCATGTCGGAATAGTATGAAGAAGTTTATTATCAGCGCGGCAGCGTTATTAATCGCCGTAATCTCATCGGCCGACACGATCGACAGACAGCAGGCCAGGACCATCGCCCAGCGTTGGCTTGGCACAGAAGTCACCGAAGCCTCTTACGGCTCGGATGCATTCTACATTTTCAACGGAAACAGCGGCGGCTGGATTATAGTTTCCGCGGAAGATGCGGCGACCCCCGTGCTGGGATACAGCGACACCGGCCGCATCAACCCCGAACGCCTTCCCGTCAACTTCAAGGCCTGGATCGGCGGATACGAAAGAGAAATCCTTGAAGCCCGCGCCGAAAGGCTTGAGGCCTCGATGGAAGTAAAAGCCCTCTGGAAGACGGCGGGCTACAAAACCAAGTCCGCTGCAGGCAAGGTTCTCAGCACCCCTCTGTGGGGCCAGGAATCGCCCTACAACGACCTCTGTCCCAAGGTCACAGAAGGCGGCAAGACCTACACCGCCGTGACCGGCTGTGTGGCCACCGCTATGTCCGAAGTGATCAGGTACCATCAGTGGCCCGAGCACGGCACCGGCACCCTTGAAGGCTACACTTACCAGAGTGACTACAAAAAGACGGTTACCATTGAAGGTTACAGCATCGATTCGCACAACTATGATTACTCCCTGATGCCTTTCGAATACAAGGGTTCGGAAAACAGCGCCCAGAAAGCCGCCGTCGCCCAACTTATGCACGACTGCGGGGTAATGGTCTATGCGAATTACAACTATGGCACCGGCACCGGAGCCTTTACTGAAGAAGTCGTCAATGCGCTGGTGACTCATATGTCTTACTCCGCTTCCGCTCAATTGGTTTACAGACAGGCCTACTCAGACGCCGAGTGGACCAGGCTGATCGAGAAAGAGATCGATGAGGACAGGCCTATTATTTATGGTGGCGAGGATCCTTCGAAAGGCGGACATCAGTTTGTCTGCGACGGCTACGACACCAGGGACTACATCCGCATCAACTGGGGATGGGATGGAGATAACAACGGATACTTCACCCTTACTCTGAAGATTCCCGGCATGTACACTTTCTCGGACACCCAGAGTATGATCATCAATCTTCAGCCTGACCGCGAGGGAGACGACATCACGGTGGCCGGACCGCTTATATACGAGGGCGCAGACTCCAAGAGCACTGGACTTTCCGTGCAATCCGGAAGCATCCTTTCCAAGCAGTTCACCCTCTCGGCCAAAGCCATTTCCAACGTCAACTATTATGTAGACTACACCGGCGCGCTCAAAGCCGCCCTGCTGGATTGGAGAGGTTCCGTCAAGGAATTCATTTCTGAGGAGTTCGAATTCGACTTACCCGCTTACAATCTCGCCCAACTCACAGATATTAGTTGCAAAATCAAAGGCGACGTCATCTTCGGAGACCGTGTGGTGCTATTCTATAAGACCAGTACCGGCGCATGGGAAATGATTCACGGCAGAGAGTCTTTGGATTACTCTCAGTCACAGTCTAATCCCAAGCGTGTATTCTTGAACGAGTCTATTCCGGCGGTGGATGCGGCCTATATACTGGTTCCCGAGAATGCTAAAGCCGGCGACACCTATTTCTTCGAACTCGTTCCCGGTTCGTCTCAGGTCACGAGCGTAAACTGGTACTACGACGGCGAGTATCAGAGCGGCATTTCAGCGAACCTGACCGCCGGAACGCATACTGTCAAAGCCAGCGTTTCTTATGCCAGCGGTTTGAAGGAAACAATCAGCGCTACTATAGTAGTCAAATAAGGGAAATCATCTCCCGAGCCACAGCCCTCGAAGCGCCCCCGCCTCCGAGGGCTTTCTTTATCTCCGAGTACTCAGAGAGCATCTTGCCGCGATAGGTCTGGTCTTCAATAAGCCTGCGCACTTCAGCAAGAACCGCTTCCGACGTGAACTCTTCCTGGACCAGTTCCCTGAAAGCGAGACGATCCAGAATGAGATTGCCGAGGCTGATGAATTTGATATGGTCCATCACTCTGAAGACCTTGCGGGCCAGGAACGCTGTCACGGCCGATGTAGACCAGCAGACGACCTGCGGCGTGCCGATCAGGGCCGCTTCAAGCGAAGCAGTGCCCGAATTGATGATAGCCGCCTGCGCGCCGTGCAGCACGCTGTAGGTCTGCCCGAACACCAGTTGGACATAGTCCCTTCCCTCGAGCCAGGCGGAATAATCCTCCGCGCTGCGGGCGGGAGCCCCGGCCAGCACTATCTTCCAATCCTTGTACTCCGGAAGCGCGTGCAGTTTGTCCGCCACTTCCATACAGATCGGCATCATACGGGATATCTCCCCCTTGCGGGAGCCGGCCAGAAGCGCCACATAAGGTTTGTCGCACACGTTCGAAAACTCCGCGGCCTCTATCGCATCCACGAGCGGATTGCCTTTGTAGATGAACGGTATTCCCTTCTGAGTGAAATACGGGATTTCGAAAGGGAAAACTATGAAGAGTTTGTCTACGTATTTCTTGAGTTTGCGGTTGCGGCTCTCGCGCGAAGCCCAGGTCTTTGGCGCTATGTAGTAGAATACCTTGATTCCTCGTGCGTGGGCGAACTTCGCTATCTTCATATTGAAGCCCGGGTAATCCACCAGAATAACCGCATCCGGCTTCCATTCGAGGATATCGGCCTTCGTCGCTTTGAGCGCGCCCAGGATCGTCCCGGCTTTGCGAAGCACGTCCGTGACGCCCATCGCCGCGCCTTCTTTGTAGTGGCGCACGAGTTTCCCACCGACGGCGGCCATAAGATCTCCGCCCACGAAGCGGAACTCCGCTTCCTGGTCTTCGGCCTTCAGGCCTTTCATAAGGTTCGAGGCGTGCAGATCGCCCGAAGCCTCGCCGGCAATTAAGTAGTACTTCATCAGAACAGTTGCGAGAGCCTGCGATATTCGTCCATATCCGTGTTGTTCAGGCTATGTGGCGTTATCGAAATATATCCGTGGTCTTCGGCCCAGTTATCCGAGCATTCAGGGTTGTCCGGAAGGGGAACGACATCTCCAGCCATCACATAGTAGGCCTCCCCCTCCGCGCGCTCGGACGGATCCACGGGCACGAATTCGTTAACCCATTTCTCCACGCCCTGCGTAGTCATGCGGACTCCACTTATCTTGTCTGCGGGGAGATCCGGGAAATTGATATTATAGACCACTATCTTGTCTTTGGGCAGATTCGCCATCAACTTTTCGAAGATCGCAGGGAAAAGTTGCTCCACGACCGAGAAGTCCGCGTCTTCGTGGAGATTGTTAAGCGATACGGCGAAAGCGGGTACTCCGCCGAGGGCGCCTTCACGCGCCGCGCCTATCGTGCCGCTGTACCACATCGCCGTGGACGCGTTCGATCCGTGATTGATACCGCTGATAACCACATCCGGAAGGCCGTCTTTGAATACTTCGTCGATAGCGAACTTGGCGCAAGTTGCGGGAGTACCGTCCAGATACATCCACTGGGCGCCGTCGATTATACCCAGATCCCTGAACCCAAGAGGCTTCAGGCCAAGGGATATAGCCATCGACATTCCGGAATGGTGTGTCTTGGGGGCTACCACAGTCACATCTCCGAATCTTTTCATTATGTGGGCAAGGGCGTGGATGCCTTTTGCCTGATATCCGTCGTCGTTTGTCAGCAGAATCTTCATCCTCAATCGTATTTTACACAAAAGTAATTGATTTTCGCTATTTTTTCTTAAATTTGGGACGCAAAAAAGTAGATATATTGTACTAACACTTAATATTTATCTTTACAACAATGATTAGACTTGGTATTAACGGATTTGGCCGTATCGGTCGTATGGTCTTCCGTGCAGCAGTTGAGAACTTCGGTAAGGACATCGTAGTCGTCGGTATCAACGACCTTCTCGATCCTGATTATCTCGCTTACATGCTTAAGTACGACTCCGTCCACGGAGAGTTCAAGCACGACATCAAGGTTGAGGAGAACTTCCTCATCGTCGACGGCAATAAGATTCAGGTTTTCTGCGAGAAGGATCCCGCAAACATCACCTGGGGCGCTCTCAAGGTAGACGTCGTCGTGGAGTCCACCGGTTTCTTCCTCACCGCAGAACTTGCTGAGGCACACCTCAAGGCCGGTGCGAAGAAGGTCATCATGTCCGCTCCTTCAAAGGACGCTACCCCTATGTTCGTCTATGGTGTGAACCACAAGACCTACGCAGGCCAGACCATCATCTCCAACGCATCCTGCACCACCAACTGCCTTGCTCCTCTCACCAAGGTTCTCAACGACACCTTCGGAGTCAAGCGCGGCCTTATGACCACCGTTCACGCTGCAACCGCAACTCAGAAGACAGTTGACGGTCCTTCCAAGAAGGATTGGCGCGGCGGTCGCGGCATCCTCGAGAACATCATCCCTTCCAGCACTGGCGCAGCCAAGGCAGTGGGTAAGGTTCTCCCTGAGCTCAACGGCAAACTTACCGGTATGAGCCTCCGCGTTCCCACCAGCGACGTTTCCTTCGTTGACCTCACCTGCGAGCTTGAGAAGCCTGCAACCTACGAGGAAATCTGCGCAGCGATGAAGAAGGCTTCCGAGGGCGAACTCAAGGGAGTTCTCGGATACACAAACGAGGCTGTTGTCAGCACCGACTTCCGCGGTGATGCTCGCACTTCCATCTTCGATGAGAAGGCTGGTATCCAGCTCGATCCTACTTTCGTCAAGGTTTGCGCCTGGTACGATAACGAGTGGGGCTACAGCAACAAGGTTTGTGAAATGGCCAAAGTCATTATGAAATAAGGATTATTTCAAAATGCGTAGCATCACAAAGTAATTTGTGATATCATTTATCAAAGAAGGAGACCAAACGGTCTCCTTTTTTTGTATTTGCAGGTAGTCATATACCCTCCAGAGGACGTGTCCACCACCGGACGCGGGCAGGGGGAGGGGCCCACGAAGTGGGAGGGGCCGAAGGAGCGAAGCGACTGAGTTCCTCTGGAGGGTATATGACTACCTGCTCCCGAAGATAGCAGTTCCTATACGAATGATGGTAGCTCCGTGATGGATAGCAATCTTCCAGTCATCGGACATGCCGATAGACAATTGATTGAAATCGGTGAGTTCGGGGAAAAGGTCGACGAGGTAGGCCATGAAGGTGTCGATACGTTCGAAGTCTGCGTCGATGACGGATTCGTCTATGGTGTGCGAAGCCATGGCCATGAGTCCGCAGAAACGGATGTTGGGATATTTATCGGAGTCGAACAGGAGGTCGACGACTTCTTCTTCGTGGAAGCCCTGTTTAGTTTCTTCCGCGCCGATATGGACCTCCAAAAGCACATTGACGATGCGGTCGTTTGCAGCGCCCCACTTCTGAATTTCTTTCAGGAGGTGAATTGAGTCAACGGACTGAACCAGAGAGACATACGGAAGGACCATTTTCAATTTGTTAGTCTGAAGATGTCCGATGAAATGCCACTCCAGTCCGGGGTATTTTGCACCGTCCAATTGACTGACCTTTTCAGCCAGTTCCTGAGGGCGGCTTTCGGCGAAGATGCGCTGACCGGCATCGTAGGCTTCGAGTATGTTTTCCAGAGGATGGAACTTGCTCACTGCCACCAACTGGATATTGGACGGCAACTGAGAAAGAAGGGCCTGAAGGTTTTCCTTTATCATCGCGCAAGTTTTCTGCAAAGTTCGTAGGTATCCGCCGCGGGAACGGTCTTAAGCGGCTCAGTGGAATTACCGAAGGCCAGTTCGAACTCGCGGATATCGGCATCGAATGCCTGCTGATCTATCTCCTGACCATTCTCAATCGCTTCAAGCGCCCTCTCCGCGAACATATCCCAGCGGGCTTTGTAGTAGTTCAGGAAGAGTCCGCTCCACTGGCGGGCTGCGTAGTCCGTGAGTTGTCCGGCTCCGCCCCAGGAGGTCAGCAGGACGCGGCCGGAGCGCTCGTAGTAGTCTTTCTCATCCGGGGTCTTCCCCATCGCCCGCGCGGCGTCGATCCATTCCTGGAAGGAGAAGCGCGCGTCCGAAGCGAGAAGTGCCTCCAGTTCTTCAGAGAATTCCTCCACCTCGTCAAGGATGTCTTCCATCGCCACCACATCCTTGCGCTGGTATGCAGATCTCAATTCATCGAAAAATGCATCGAAACGGTTCTCCATAACTTTTGTGCCTAGAGCCACCAGATCGAACTTAATCGCATCTCCCTCGCAACCGCTTCGCGCAAGCAGTGAGAAGGCTCTCTCGAGCACCTCGGGATCGCAGGCGGAATAGTTCCAGGTGGGGAAAGAGTGGTTCGGATCCAGCAACGGACGGTTGCACAGGCGTGAACCGGCGCTGGACACTGCCGGCCTGACATAGGCCTCGTGAAGCAGCAGGCGCCACGCTTCGCGCACGTCGGCATTTCCATGGCCGTCGCGGCGGTCGGCGAGTTTCTCTATCCACTGCTCGTCCGTGAGCGGCGAAGCCCAGGCTTTGTCGAGCACGTATTCATAGAGATACTGCGAGATGCCGAAACCTTCGAGCGTGCAGCCAATTCCGGCCGGAGCGCCCTCGGCAAAGGTCTTCTCGATACGGGGGCCGATGTCGTCGAAGTCCCCTTCTATCAGCGTGTTGCCGCCGAAGTTGCCGAGGAAACAGAGGTAATACGGCTGGCCGTAGAAACCCTCGGTATAGTCCCAGATCATCGATTTCTCGAGGAAATAGTCGAGCATGATGACCCTGCCCTGCGGCACACTGCTGAGGTAGGCCTTGATTATTTCGGGCGTCCAGTGCGCGCGGTCGTAGTACATCATCCAACCCATCTGGAGCCAGACGGCATCCGGATCGGAGGCGGCCAGCGTTTCATAGACGTGATGAGAGATGCGCGAGAGTTCCTCCGGATCCCAGGGACCATGGTCGAAGAAATCCACCTCGTTGAAGATATCCAGGCCGTAAATATGGTCTGTACCGAACATTTTGGTCTGTTCCTCGAGGAAGAGCCGCTGGATCTTCGCAAACGAAGGATCATCGGGATGCAGCATGTAGGTTCTGCATTCTTCGCCGAAGCCGTCCCAAAGGCTCACAGGCCTGATATCGGCACCGGGCAGCAGTTCCTTCATATCGGCCGGGACATGGCCGCTGAAAGCCGTCAAAACCGGCTTCATGCCGAGTTCGCGCTCACGGGCGAGGATGCGTTTCTGAAGTTTCGCCTGGCTGTCTATCCAGCCCTGCGGGAGCGGACCCATCCAGCGGTCGATGTTCATCATCCGCTGCCAGGGCAGGAACGGCGGCGCCGTGAAATAGGCCCGGATCTGCTCGTCGGTCATACCGAGGGAGCGCCAGACCTTCTGCCAGACAGCTTCCTGACCGGTGATGGCCAGAGGCCTGTTCACACCATTAAGAGCCATCCAGTCGATGAGCCTCTCCCAATCCTTCCACTGCCACCAGACCAGCGAATAGCCGAAAGTGCAATAGTTCAGGAAGAAACGCTCGCCGACCCGGGCGCTGACCGTCAGGGGCTCCTGCGGAAGCGGGAGCGAGGCGGGCAGCCGCACCTCGTCGGCGGCGTACCACGACACTGTCACATCGCAGAAATTCTTGAGGTAGTAGTTGAGGCCCACGGCCATGGTGTTGGCGTCAGGGGCCGAAATCACCACCTTTCCCAGTTCGGACGAGACGGTGAAGCATTGGACGGTGTCCGCGGTGCGGACGAAGCGGAAATGCGATGTCTCCTGAGGCATCAGGCGTCTGGCGAGTCCGCGGACTGCGGACACCTCCGGATCGGAGCAAGAACTCACGAAAACGGCGATAATGGCCGCTGAGAGCAGCGACAGTATATGATTGGCTTTCATTTCAGTTATCTAAAGATCGAAGAACTCCGACTGGACGCCCTTGAAATTGTAGGACATCTCCTTCACTTGCTTCTCGTCTGCGATGAGGAGCACCATAGCGAGTATCTCCGCGTCGAGCGGATCTTTCGAACTCACGGCGCAGAGCCTTGGAGCCTCGAACACTTTGTGTGTAAGCGGGTTGATTATATGGCCGGAAAGATCGGAAGTATTGCCCGAAATGCTCAGACACTCTCCTCTCAATTCGAACTCCTTGATTTCGTCTTCTGTCTCGGGATGCTCAAGCGTGAAGGTCCAGCAGTCGCCGTAGGGATGCTTGCCGAGGGCCATCATGGAGATTCCCCCGAAATTGACGAATGCGTCCTTGACCTTCCCCGCCTTTAGGATCAGACCTATTCTGCGAAGGGCATAGCCTTTCACGAAACCGTCGAAATCGATTTCCTTATCCTCCCCCTTGCTGATATCGAAAAGGCACTTGGTCTGGATGAAATACGACTCACAGAGGTTCAAAGCCTCCTTCATAGTGTCGCTGGTCTCGATTTCCACCTTGGATGTGTTCAGGAGCGAGACTTCGCTCTGGGGATTCGAACGGTTGAAAGTCTTGTCCAGTGCGGACAGTTCCTTGGTGATCTCGGACCACACCGCATAAGCCTTCTTCTCGGGGAGGCCGGCTATCTGCACCTTCAGGTCCGTGCCGAAGATGTCGGCAGCAAGGCCCTGAAAGAGCGATGCGCTGGAAGAATATGAACTCTGAGTCCTCATGCTACTTGACTAGATAGAAGCCCATCACAGTTCCCACCGAGCGGTTTTCAGTGCCGCCGCTCATATTGGATTCGAGCGAATTCTGCCGGACGCCCTTGAGCGTCATCGCCGTGGAGCCGCCGCCGTCGAAGTTGACCGCGCCCTCGCAGCCGAGGCCGACCATAATCTGGGCTAGTTCCACTATGGACGCGCCCTTGCTGTCCTTGATACGGCCGTCACACACATAAAGGATGATCTTGCCGTCTTTGGTGTAACCCACTGCCGTACGGTCGGGGGTAGTGTTACTGTTCGTGAAGATATCCAGGGCTATCTGTTCGTAGTTACGGACGAAATCCGAGCCGCTCTGAGTCACATCGGTGATTACTTTGCCGTCTTTCACGAGGAGCGGTCCGGCGCACATGGCATAATAGGGATCGAAGATGAAGTTGTCCGAAGGATAATTCGCCTTCACGGTGCCGTATTCGTTGACGTTCAGTATGTTCGGCTCAGGCTCGTTGAAGTAGTAAGAAATGCCGTCAGTGCCTTTGCCGCACCAGAAAGCATATGGTTTCTGGTTTGCGTCCACAGCGAAAGCGCCGTGGGGAGTACCTGCATACTGGCAGGGGGTGATGACGCCCTTGTTGGCGGAGAAATCTCCGGTTTCGTGGGTGGTCATATTGAAATAACCGGCGTTGGTCATCACTATATTGCCTGCGTCCTTACTGCCTTGAGTATACCAGTTCTCGAGGGTGAGGAACTTGCCGAATTCAAAACGGAATTCCACCTTTCCGGTGGTGACGTCAGCTATTGAATACCATGAGTTGACGGTACGGCCGTTGACCAGTCCTGTGGCTTTGTAGACCTTGACTTCAGCCGGGAAATCAGCGGGAGTAATCTCTGTCCAGTCGAACGTAATTGGAGCCGCAGCGTCGCCGAGTTTCACCTGAATAGGGTCTGAATAGGCTACGCCTATCTCAGTCTCCACAAAACCGCAGAGATTATAGGTCTTGTCGTGGTCCATGGAGGCCGCAGTGACTGCCTGAGTGATGTTCAATCCGTTCGAAGTCCTGGGGCCATGCTGATGGCCGTCTTCCACCGTGGGATACTTCGACTGTGCGGCGTCGTTCCAGCATAGTCCGTACCTCTTGATCTCGTACTTTGACTTGTAGTTCTGTATGTTGTAGGTCACCGCCACGGATGTGGGAGTGGCCGTCCAGTTCGGTTCAAGAACGATTCGGGGCAGGACGCTATAGTCGAAAAGTTCGATATTCTTGTAGATGATCTGCGAGCTGGTGGCGAGTTCGGGTCCCTTGGCTTGAACGCCGAGATTATACTTGCCGCCGTAGTCCAGGCCGCCGTCGATAGTGTACTCGGTGGTGTTGGGATCGAGAGTCGCTATCTCGGTCTGCTGGTATCCGTCCCTTTTCCAGACGACGTAGCCCAGTTCCTTGTCGCTGTTGTCCTGCCAGGTGATATCGACAATATTGGTGAAAGGCCTCTGAGTGAGTGTGACCTTGGTAGGATTCTCCAAGGGTTTCTCATAGGCCTCCCCCGCCGGTTTGTCCGAACATCCGGTAAGGGCCGCGCAAGCGCAGGCAAATACAAGAATTGTGGTTTTCATTGGCTATCTTCTGTTGCGGTTTTTCATCTGCTGCCCCTGCATCTTCTGAGCCTCTTCCAGCCTCTGCTGCCACTTGCTCTTCGGAAGCGGTTTACCCTTGCTGGCCTCGACCTTGGCCCTGACTGCATCCGGGTTCACGACCCACTTGCGGATTACGAAGGTCTCGATGATTGCTATAAGCTGCGAGAGGAGGTAGTAGTAACTAAGACCGGACGAGAGGTTGTTGCAGATGAAGAACATCATGATCGGCATCATCCACACGCTCATGAACTGCATCGACTTCGCGCTCGGGTCGTTGCCGGCGCTCTGCTGTGACATGGTCATCTTGCTGTAGCCCCACATCACCACCGCCATCAACAGGGCGAAGAGGCTGAGGTGGTCGCCGATAAGCGGCACACGGGCGCCGAAATCCACGATGCTGTCATATGCGCTGAGGTCCTCGGCCCAGAGGAAACTCTGCTGACGCAGTTCGATAGAGGCCGGGAAGAAACGGAACATAGCCCACAGCACCGGGAAGGTGAGGAGGGTCGGCAGACAGCCGCCGAGGGTGTTCACTCCCGCCCGTTTATAGAGGTCCATGGTCGCCTGCTGCTTCTTCATCTGATCCGCCTCGCCTGAATACTTCTTGTTGATTTCCTCGATGTAAGGCCTGAGGGCCGCCATCTTGGCCGAAGAAGCGAAGGATTTGTAGGTGAGAGGGAGAGTGACGATCTTGATTATGAGCGTCATTATGAGGATGATAAGACCGAAGTTCGCCATGCTCTTGTGCAGCCAGTCGAACATCGGGATTATGAAGTAGCGGGTGAACCAGCCCACCAGCCAGCCTCCCAGAGGGATAATCTTTTCGTACTTATGCTCGAACTTCTTCAGGGTGTTGAAGTGGTTCGGGCCGAAGTAGTACTCCAGAGGAATCGCGATGTCCTGGCCGGGCAGGATGTCCACCCTCATAGCGGCCTCGCAGGCCATCAGATTATGGTCAGGATCTTCATCACCCTGGTAATTCACGGAGATTTCGCCGGAACTGAAATCCTTCGGAGCGCGGACTATCATTGAGAAGAACTGCTGCTGGAAAGCGAACCACTCGAGTTTCGAACTGATCTTCTTGCTCTGGTTGCGGCCGCGGCCCATCTCCACGGGCTTCTTGTCCTCGGGGAAATAATAGTTGACCTTGGAGTATTGCGATTCGTTTTTGTAGCCTTTTTCCATACGGGGGATCATAGTGCTGAAGTCTATGTCCACCGAGCCCACGTTGCGCGGGATCTGCACGCCCACGAACGAGAGGAGGTTGTCCACGGTGTAAGCCCCGCTCTTGATCGAGTAGGACTGCTCGATATAGCCTCCGTTCTCGAAGGGCAGTCTCATAACGATGCTCGAATCAGTCTTCTCAGCCACCTGGAAGATGAAATCCGTGCTCTTGATCTGCTCGCCCACATAGGCGCTGAGTTCAAATTTGTTCTGACCTTCCTTGAAGATGTAGAGGTCTGAACCGCCGTAGTTGGTGTAGTCAAACAGGCGTACAGAGGCGATCTGAGCGCCCTTGGTCGTGAAGTTAACTTCGAATAAGTCGTTTGTGAGAGTCAGGATCTGCTCTTCTCCTTTACGGGCTGCATCAAGTCCTGCGTCTTTGTAGATGCGGGCCTGCTGAGCCTTCGGGGCCGGGGCGACTGCCGTCTGGGCGGAAGCCTGAACGGCTTCTTCCGCCGGCATCCGGGCGGCCAACTCGGCCTCGCGGGCCGCTGCCTCCACTCTTGCTATTGAATCCTGCTGCTGTTGTAATGCGTACTGTTCGCGTGCTTTACGGTTCTGAAAGAATGTGAATCCGAAGAGGACCACAGCCATCAGAATAAAACCGATGATAGAATTTTTATCCATTTATGCTTCTGCTTCTTCCTTGCGGATTTGTTCCTCTATTTCCTTCAACTCTGCCTTGGCGCTTTCGATCCTCTCCTGCATCTGGCGGATCAGAGGCTCCGAATTCTTGGAATTCGAGAAGAAACCGATATTGTTTTCGTAAGTGACTATGTCCTGCTGGAGGGCATTGTAGCGGCGGATGAGATCCGCTTTGCGGGAATGCTCCTTCTGAGGGAAGGCCTCGTTCATGGCGTCCTTATAGGCCTTTGCAATCGCTTCCTTCTCCTTGAAGGGCACGAAACCTATTGCTTTGTAACGCTCTTCAAACGCGGCGCGGGCTTTCTCGCGGCTCTCGCCTTCCTTCGGCTGGTAGGCCTTGATCTCGGCGATTAGGGCCTTCTTGGCCTTGAGGTTCGCGTGGAAATCGTTCTCAGGCTTTCCGTTCTTGTCGCGCTCGGCGAAGAATTCGTCGCAGGCGGCGCGGAAGCGCTTCCAGAGTTGCTCGCCCTTCTTATGCGGAACTGCCGGAAGTTCTTTCCATTGCTTCTGGAGGGAAATGAACTGGTCTGTCGTCTTCTTCCAGTCAGTGCTGGTCTTGATGGCTTCTGCCTGGGCTATGAGGTCTTCCCTGGCGGCTATCGCGGCGTCTATGCCGCTCTTGGCGCTGGCGAAGAACTCTTTCTTGCGGTCGTAGAACTTGTTGCAGGCGGCGCGGAATCTTTCGTAGATCTTCTGGTTATCCTTGCGGGTGGCGAAACCTATCTTCTTCCATTCTGCTTGAATCTGCTCGATCTCCTTCGAGAGGGAGTTCCACTGACCGGCATCCTTTATGTCTTCCTTGTTCGCAATCTCTTCCACCTTCACGCAGAGGGCCTCCTTGGCCTCCAGATTTGCTGCAAAGGATTTCTTGATATCCTCGAAATGGGCCTGATAGCGCTTGTTGATGATGGCTGTCGCGGCCTTGAAACGCTCCCAGATACTCTCGCGGTACTCTTTCGCCACGGGACCGAGTTCCTTCCACTGCTCGTGCAGTTTCTGCAGTTCGGCGAATGCGCCCACCACATCCTCGCTCTCGGCAAGTTTCTCCGCATCTTCGCAGAAGCGCTCCTTCGCCTCCAGATTCTTCTTGAAATCCAGGTCGCGCAGTTCGTGGTTAATCTGCACCATATCGTAGAATTTCTCCACGAGGAACTGGTATGTGTCGTTGATGTCCCTGAAATCCGCCGCCGGCACGGGGCCTATCGAGCGCCACTTCGCCTGAATCTCACGAAGGGCGGGAAATGCTGTCTGGACGTCGTTCAGATTCTCGACAAGTTCCTTGAGTTCGGCCAGAACGGCCTTTTTATTCTCAAGGTTTTCCGAACGCAGGGCATCCTGCTCACGGTTATAGACCGCCTTCTCCTTTTTGTAGTCTGAATAGACCATCTTGAAGGCCTCTTCCTGCGCCGAGAACTTTTCTTCAACGTTCTCCCCCGCGGCTTCCGCTTCGGCCTTCAGTTTGCCCAAAAGCCTGTAAAATGCGGACTTCACCGCTTCGACTTCCTTCCCTCGCTCCATTCTGTCCTCGCTCGCGCCTATCTGACGCAATGCGACGATCAGTTCGTCCAGCGAAAGGTTCTCAAGTTCTGTACTTGTCATATCAAATGATTTATAAAACTTACAAATATAACAAAAATTGGTATTTTTGCACCATGAGAATCGATATCCTGTCAGTAGTCCCCGAACTCCTCGAAAGCCCCCTGGGCCACAGCATAGTCGGCCGTGCAATCAAGAAGGGTCTGGTGGAGATCCATGTCCACAAT
>CAJOHV010000023.1:26705-28359 GCA_905234485.1 uncultured Bacteroidales bacterium
CTACGGCGGCGACGCCGGAATGGTGATGATGGTGGAACCGGTCTACCGTATGATCGAAGAACTCAAGGCCGAGCGGGACTATGACGAAGTCATATATATGTCTCCGGACGGCGAGATCCTGAATCAGGGCATCGCGAACGAACTATCTCTTAAGGGCAACATAATCATCCTTTGCGGACACTACAAAGGCATCGATCATCGCATACGCGAGCATCTCATTACCCGTGAGATTTCGGTGGGCAATTATGTGGTGAGCGGAGGAGAAATCCCCGCTGCCCTTCTGGCGGATGCTCTGGTCCGTCTTATTCCCGGGGCCCTCACGGACGAGACATCTGCCTTGTCCGATTCCTTCCAGGACGACCTCCTCTCCCCTCCCGTCTACACCCGTCCCGCCGAATTCAACGGCTGGAAAGTGCCGGATGTGCTGCTCAGCGGCAACCCTAAACTCATCCAGGCCTGGCAAGACGAACAGGCGCTCGAAAGAACGCGCCTTCTAAGGCCCGAACTACTAGAAAAAACTCCCCGCGGCTAACGGGGAGTTTTTTTCTGAATTATCTGACTGTAATTTCGGTGATCGGTGTCTCAGGCAGAAGAGCTTTGTGGACAGGCCAGGATTTCTCTTTCTCCTTGAAGTAAGATTTAACCCTGATATCTGCCGACGAAGCGCCGAAGCAGGCCCTGTAGACTCCCGGCGCAAGCTCCCATGCGGAAGTCTCCTCATTGAAGGAAGCCAGAGTATACGGATCTATCTTCATCGTAACAGTCTCTGACTCGCCAGGCTGGAGTTCCTTAGTCTTTGTGAAGGCCTTGAGCTCGTATTCAGGCTTTACGAGACCTCCGTCGGGAGCTCCGATATAGAGCTGAACGGCTTCCTTGCCTGCGACATCACCCACATTGGTAACAACTACCGAAGCGGTGATGGCTCCTCCTGCAGCGACCCTTATTATGGGATCCGAATACTCGAACTGAGTATAGCTGAGTCCGTAGCCGAAAGGATAGGAGACGCGCTTGCCGGAAGTAACGAAATAGCGATAGCCTACCCAGATACCCTCCGCATATTCGGTATAGTCTACGTTGACTTCGGGATTCTCGTTGGCGTTGAGTACCGATGCGAAATCACCCACTGAAGGTTTTCCGTGGTAATGATGAGGGAAGTTATGGGATGAAGGTATGTCGAAATAAGAGACGGGGAAAGTCATAGGAAGCTTTCCTGAAGGATTTGCAGCGCCGCTAAGGACGTCTGCAACCGCATAACCGCCTTCCTGTCCATGCAAGGAGGATAGCGTCCGGAATATGTTTCCAGGACTGAGTCTCGATAACGCCTCCGATATTGAGGACCACGACGAGCTTCTTGCCTGCGAGATGATACAGGTCTGCGAGATTCTGGAGGGTGCTGCGCTCGATAGCGCTGAGAGTCCAGTCGCCATCCTCAGCCTTCCTGTCGTCTCCTTCGCCCGCATTGCGCGAGATAGTAAAGACGGCCAGATCAGTATCTTCGACTTTCTTCGCCATGAAATCGCGAGTTATGACCATCTCGGGAGCTACCGGGTCTCCGAGAAGGATAGCATTTCCTACAGGGTTGTTCTTAAGGTCTTCCTTGATCTGAGGAATGTAATCGGTATACATCTTCTCGATGTCAGGATCAACCTCGAAA
>CAJOHV010000024.1 GCA_905234485.1 uncultured Bacteroidales bacterium
TTTGTCTCCGTTGAGGATGTGGATGAAATGCATTCTCATCTTACCTGAGATGTTGCACAGAAGGACGTGGCCATTCTCCAACTCCACCTTGAACATTGCGTTGGGCAGGGTTTCGATGACTCTTCCGTCTTGTTCGATTGCTACTTGTTTTGACATTGAAATTCTCTTTAAATATTGATTTTCGGATCTTTCTCGATAAAATCAAAGGTTGACAGTTGCTCAGCGTGCCCGCGACGGACAACAACCGTAAGTTCGTAGTGAGCCGATTTCGCGCGGTCGGCCGTGTGCACTGCCCAGCCATTGCGGTCCAGATACACACCGCGGCCTCCCGCGTTGATCATAGGCTCGATACAGATGACCATTCCGTCCACGAGATGCGTTCCGTGTCCCTTGCGTCCGTAGTTGGGCACTCCGGGCTGTTCGTGCATCTCTTTTCCGAGGCCGTGACCTTCAAGCTCACGGACTACGGAGAAACCGAATGATTCGGCATACGACTGCACCGCGTATCCGATGTCGCCGACCCTGCCGCCTGCCACAGCCGCTTCTATCCCTTTGTAGAGCGATTCCTTCGTGACGTTCAGGAGCAGACGGGTCTTCGCGTCCACTTCCCCTACCGGGAAAGTGTAAGCGGAGTCACCGTTGTACCCTTTGTACAAAGTACCGCAGTCCACGCTCACGATGTCGCCTTCCTTGAGGATGTAGTCCGACGGGAAACCGTGGACGACGACGTCGTTGACCGAAAGACAGAGAGCTGCGGGAAAACCCTCAAAGCCGAGGAAACTGGGAATCGCGCCATGATCGCGGATAAAGGTCTCAGCCACCCTGTTCAACTCTGCAGTTGTCACACCTGGGGCGACTATTTTACCGACCTCGGCCAGCGTCTTCGAGACGAGAATAGCATTCTCTCTCAAAAGCTCGATTTCCTCCTCGGTTTTGGGTTTAACCATCTTCCTTTTGTTTTTTCAAAGAACTACATGCCAGAGCGTCCGCTTAGACGGCCGGTCTTCATAAGGCCGTCGTAGTGGCGCATCAGCAGATAACCTTCAACTTGCTGCAGCGTGTCCAGAACAACGCCCACAAGAATCAGCAGCGAGGTGCCGCCATAGAAGCTTGCGAACGAGTTCGAGACTCCGAGGATCATTGCGAGGGCGGGAAGGATCGCGATGAAAGCCAGGGCGATGGAACCCGGAAGAGTAACCCTCGACATAATGGCGTCGAGATACTCTACCGTCTTCTTGCCGGGCTTCACACCGGGGATGAATCCGCCGTTGCGCTTCATGTCTTCCGCCATCATCGTCGGGTTGACGGTCACGGCTGTGTAGAAGTACGTGAAGATGATCACCATAAGGGCGAACAGGAAGTTGTACCAGAATCCGGTGTAGTTACCAAGAGTGGCAGCGAGTCCGCGGGTTGCGTCCCAGCGCGAGAAGAGGATCGGGAAGAGCATCAGGGCCTGGGCGAAGATGATAGGCATAACGCCCGCGGCATTGATCTTCAGAGGGATGTACTGACGCACACCGCCGTACTGACGGTTTCCGATAACTCTCTTGGCGTACTGTACGGGAACCTTACGGACAGCCTGTACAAGCGCGATGGCTGCTACGATCACGAAGAACCAGATAACCAGTTCGATGATCAGCAGGAGCACGCCGCCGTTGGTGGTGGTAACCTTCTCAGTGACCTCGGCCACGACTGCGTAAGGGAGACGTGCGACAATACCGATCATAATGATAATCGAGATACCGTTGCCGATACCGCGATCGGTAATACGCTCGCCCAGCCACATCACGAACATCGAACCCGACATCAGGATGAGAGTGGATACAAGGTTGAACACGAAGCCGCTCCATCCAAGGTTGCGCACCGCCACGAACGCCTCTGCAGGAATCTGCGAGTGGATCGAAGCGAGGTACGCGGGAGCCTGGATGCAGATGACGATGATCGTGAGGACACGGGTCATCTGATTCATCTTCTTACGTCCGCTTTCGCCCTCCATCTGGAGTTTGCGGAAGTAAGGAACGAACACTCCGAGAAGTTGGATAACGATGGATGCCGAGATGTAAGGCATCACACCCAATGCAAAGATGGAGGCGTTGCCGAATGCACCACCGGAGAACATGTTCAGGAGTCCTACGAGACCCTGATTCGAGTTGCTCTGGAGGGTAGCCAGCATCGATGCATCGATACCCGGAAGCACAATGAAGCAACCGAGACGATACACCAGAAGAAGCGCGACCGTGTAAGCGATCCTCTTCCTCAGTTCCTCAATCTTGAAGATGTTCTGAATTGTCTCTATGAACTTCATCGTTGTAATTATTCAGCTACGACTGCCTTTCCGCCGGCAGCCTCGATTTTGGCGACTGCGGACTTGGAGAAAGCGTCAGCGGTTACCGTAAGGGCAGCCTTGAGTTCTCCGTTGCCGAGCACCTTGATAAGATCGTTCTTGGAAGCGAAGCCTGCGGCCTTGATGTCGTCCACACCGATCTCGGTGAGGTTGAACCTCTGGGCGATGGTCTCGAGAGTAGCCACATTGACCGCCTTGAACTCAACGCGGGTGGGGTTCTTGAAACCGAACTTCGGCATACGCCTCTGAAGGGGCATCTGACCGCCTTCGAAGCCGATCTTGTGGGAGAAACCGGAACGCTGTCCGGCGCCGTTCATACCGCGGGTACTGGTGCCGCCGCGTCCTGAACCTTCGCCACGACCGATTCTTTTCCTTGTTTTGGTGGATCCCTTAGCGGGAGTCAAATTTTCAAGTTTCATTTCTCAGTCCTCCTTACTTTTTCTTAGATGTACCGACTTCTTCGACCTTCACGAGGTGAGCCACTTTCTGGATCTGACCCCTTGCGACAGGAGTATCCTCGATCTCGACGGTCTGATTGAGTTTGCGGATGCCAAGGCAACGCAGATTAGCGATCTGCCTCTTGGTCTCTCCGTTTTTGCTGATAACCTGGGTTACTTTAAGCTTTGCCATATTCTTAGTCCTCCATGATTAACCGTTAAACACCTTGGACATAGGAATACCGCGAAGCCCTGCAACCGTGTAGGCGTCCCTCATCTCGGTCAGGGCAGCTACCGTGGCCTTGATAAGGTTGTGGGGGTTGGAAGAGCCCTTCGACTTTGCGAGGACGTTCTGGACGCCAGCGCTCTCGAAAACGGCGCGCATAGCACCGCCGGCCTTCACACCGGTACCGGGGGCAGCGGGTTTCATGAACACGCGTGCGCCACCATAACGGGCTTCCTGCTCGTGAGGGATGGTCTTGTTGATGACCGGGACCTTCACAAGGTTCTTCTTCGCATCCTCGGTCGCCTTCGCGATAGCGGAGGTAACTTCGTTTGCCTTGCCCAGACCATAACCAACTACGCCGTTCTCATCTCCCACCACCACGATAGCGGCAAAGCGGAAGTGACGACCACCCTTGGTCACCTTGGTAACCCTCTGGATGGCGACCAGTCTGTCCTTAAGTTCAAGGTCAGAGGTCTTTACTCTTTTAACATTTGTATTTGCCATAGTCTGTTCTTTTAGAATTCGAGGCCGCCTTCACGGGCAGCGTCTGCCAAACTTTTAACTCTTCCGTGGTAAAGATAACCTCCGCGGTCGAAGCAGACGGTCTTGATGCCTGCTGCGAGAGCGCGTTCTGCGACTGCCTTACCGACAACCGCCGCGGCTTCGATACCATTCTTGCCCTTGCACTCAGCGGCGAGAGCCTTGTCGTTTGAAGAAGCAGCTGCAAGTGTTTTGCCCTGCTCGTCATCAATTACCTGCGCATAGATAGCCTTGTTGCTCCTGAATACGGCAAGACGGGGCTTTTCTGCAGTTCCGCTGACGTGTTTGCGAATACGGTAATGAATCCTTCTTCTTCTTNNTATTCAATGCCATAATTCAATCTCCTATTATTTAGCGGCTGCAGTCTTACCAGCTTTGCGACGAAGCTGCTCACCAACGAACTTAATACCTTTACCCTTATAAGGTTCGGGCTTGCGGAATGAACGGATCTTGGCTGCCACCTGGCCCACAAGCTGCTTGTCGCAGCTCTTGAGGACGAGTTTCGGATTCTCTCCCTTCTTGACGTCGGGAATCTCCGCGGTGACCTCTTTGGGAAGTTGGAGCTGGATCTCGTGAGAGTAACCAAGCGTGAACTGAAGGATGTTGTTGCCGAGGCTTGCGACACGGTAACCGACACCGACGAGTTCCTGCTGGATAGTGAACTGCTCGCTGACACCAACCACCATGTTGTGTACCAGAGCGCGGTAGAGACCGTGCATCGAACGGTGACGGGGCTGATCTGTCGGGCGAGCGAACTTGATCTGATTGTCCTCGATGGTCACAGTGATGTCCGCATCAACTTTCTGGGACATCTCGCCATGAGGTCCTTTAACCTTCACCACGTTGCCGGGGAGCAGCTCTGCTGTTACTCCGGTCGGAAGGCTTACAGGCAATTTACCAATTCGTGACATTATTTATAATAAGGTTAAAATATTAATATACGTAGCATATAACCTCACCGCCTACGCCAAGTTCCTTGGCTTCTTTGTCGGTGATGATGCCCTTGGAGGTCGAGAGGATTGCGATTCCGAGGCCGTTGAGGACGCGGGGAAGGTTCTCGGCGTCTGTGTACCTTCTGAGACCAGGAGTCGACACGCGGTCGATGCCCTTGATAGCGGCAGCCTTGGTCTGAGGATGATACTTCAGAGCGATCTTGATGGTATTCTGCGGCTGGGCCTCAACTACCTTGTAGGAGAGGATGTAGCCTTTCTCGAAGAGGATCTGGGTCATAGCGACCTTCATCTTGGACGAAGGGATCTCCACGACTTTCTTTCCTGCCATGTAGGCGTTGCGGATCCTGGTGAGATAATCTGCAATTGGATCTGTCATATCTGTTTACTTTTTAAATTCTACCAACTTGCCTTCTTTACGCCAGGGATGAGGCCATTGGCCGCCATCTCACGGAACTGGATACGGCTAAGGCCGAATGCTCTCATATATCCCTTCGGACGGCCGGTGAGGCTGCAACGGTTGTGCAGACGGACGGGCGAAGCGTTCTTGGGAAGTTTGTCAAGGGCGGCATAGTCGCCGGCTTCCTTCAGAGCCTTTCTTTTCTCGGCATACTTGGCAACGAGTTTTGCGCGCTTTACTTCGCGGGCTTTCATTGATTCTTTTGCCATATTCTTTAGTTGTTATGTTTCTTGAAAGGAATGCCGAAACCTGCGAGAAGTGCGTGGCACTCTTCGTCTGTCCTGGCGGTTGTTACGAAAGTGATCTCAAGACCGTGGATGCGCGGGTTTTTGTCGATATCGATTTCGGGGAAGATGATCTGCTCCTTGATACCGAGGGTGTAGTTTCCGCGGCCGTCCATATTCTCGGCGACACCGTTGAAGTCACGGATACGAGGGAGAACCACACGGACGAGCTTCTCGAGGAACTCATACATCTTGACGTCACGGAGGGTGACCTTCACGCCGACGGGCATACCCTTACGGAGTTTGAAGTTCGAGATGTCTTTCCTTGAGGTGGTGATGAGGGCCTTCTGGCCGGTGATGAGGGAAAGTTCTGCTGCAGCCTCCTCGACTACCTTGCGATCCTGGGTGCCTTCGCCCACACCTTCGTTGATGGTGATCTTGACGAGTTTAGGGCACTGCATCACGGTCGAGTAATTGAACTGCTTCACGAGAGAATCTACGATCTGCTCCTTATAGACCTTCTTGAGGGTAGGAACATAGCCTGCAGGAAGTACCTGAGCCTCTGCTGCTTTATTAGTCTTTGCCATAATTACTTGATCTCCTCTCCTGATTTTTTAGCATAACGGACCTTCTTGCCGTCGACCATCTTGTAACCTACGCGGGTAGCGGTGTTGCTCTTAGGGTCGATGAGCGAGAGGTTGGATACATGAATGGGGGCCTCCTTCTTGATGATTCCACCCTGAGGGGCCTTCGAATTGGGTTTGGTGTGCTTGCTGACGAGGTTAACTCCTTCAACGATAGCACGGTTCTCGGCGGGAGCGACGGAGAGGACCTTACCGGTCTTGCCCTTGTCGTTGCCTGCGATCACGATGACATTGTCACCTTTCTTGATGCGTAATTTGTTCATAGTGCTCATTTGTTAAAGGACCTCGGGGGCCAATGACACGATTTTCATATAGTTCTCGCGGAGTTCCCTGGCGACGGGGCCAAAGATACGGGTGCCGCGGAGTTCGCCTGCATTGTTCAGAAGAACACAAGCGTTCTCTGCGGATTTCTTTCTTGGTGCGTACTACTACAGCCTTTGAAACTGTACCCTTCTTGGCATCACTGCCAGGGATAGCACTCTTGATCGACACGACGATCTGATCTCCGACCGTCGCATAACGGTGGTGAGTTCCGCCAAGGACGCGGATGCAAAGAACTTCCTTCGCACCGCTGTTGTCGGCCACCTGTAAACGTGTTTCCTGCTGTATCATAATTACTTAGCCTTTTCTACGATTTCAACTAATCTCCAAGTCTTGGTCTTGCTCAGAGGACGGGTTTCCATAATGCGGACGGTATCACCCTCACCGCACTCGTTCTTATCGTCCTGGGCGACGAACTTGGTGGTCTTCTTGACGAACTTGCCGTACATAGGGTGTTTCTCCTTACGCTCCACGGCAACTACGATGGTCTTGTCCATCTTGGCGCTGACCACGACTCCTATTCTTTCCTTACGAAGATTCCTTTCCATAATTAATTCTGTTTTTCTTTCTCAGCAAGGATAGTGATCATAAGAGCGATATCCCTTCTGGTCTTCTGAAACTTAGAGGTGTCCTCCAGGGGAGAAATAGCGTGGTTGATCTTCATCTGGTCGAGGTTTGACTTCTCGATTGCAATACGGTCGCGCAGGTCTGCTACAGACATTTCGCGTGCTTCTGCTGCTTTCATCTTGTCTCCTGGGGTTAATTATTCAACATAGTCTCTACGGACGACAAACTTGGTCGCAACGGGGAGTTTGTTTGCCGCAAGGCGCATTGCTTCCTTCGCGATCTCGAGCGAAACGCCCTCAGCCTCAAAGAGGATACGGCCGGGGGTGATAGGGGCCACGAATCCGTAAGGATCACCTTTACCTTTACCCATACGGGTATCGAGAGGTTTCTTGGTAACGGGCTTGACAGGGAATACCCTGATCCAGATCTGGCCTTCACGGTTCATATAACGCGAGATAGCCTGACGTGCAGCCTCAATCTGCTGTGCTGTGAGCCAGCAGTTCTCAAGGGTCTTGATGCCGAAAGAACCGAAGGCGAGCTGGTTTCCTCTCTGGGCCATTCCCTTCATACGGTTCTTCTGTTCCCTTCTGAATTTGGTTCTTTTTGGTTGTAACATCTCTATATTACTTTAGTTAATTTGTTTCGTCTCTTGTAAAAAGGGCTGCAAATATAGCACTATTTCTCGGATTCGCAAATATTTTTTTGAAATTTTCGACACAATATTCTGATAGTTAACTTCCGTGTGTTTTAGCGACTTAGCGAAGCGGCCCGAAAAAAGTTTGCGAAGTTTTCGACGCGGAATTCACGATTTTTGGACGGCTTTGGCTCGAAATATGATTTGCTTATATTTGCAATGATGATGAAACGTCTTCTGATAGGCATGCTCGCGCTGCTGTGTCTGAGCCCCGGTGCTCTGGCGCAGGAAGATGCGCGCGCCACCGTCGACGACAACGTGGAATACTACGACTTCATCGAGCCGAGTTCGGTTACGGGCAGGCGCAAGCCCACCCGTAAAGAACGCCGCGAGTGGCGCAGGCACTACCGCCTCGTGTATAATTTCAACCGCGTTTATCCCTTCGCTGTGCTCGGCCGCAAACTGATGAACCAGATAGACAGCACTATCGAGGCCGATCATCTGGACCACGGAGTTCGCGCGCGTTATATCAATGACGTGGAAAAGGAACTCCTCCGCCTCTTCGAAAAAGACATACGCAACACCACTATCTCACAGGGCTTCCTGCTCGTGCGGCTGGTGGACCGCGAATGCGGGCACACCGTCTACGACATAATCAAAGACTATGAAGGAGGCTTCGCCGCCGGTTTCTGGAATCTGGTGGGCAAACTCTTCGACCAGGACCTCAAGTCACACTACGACCCGGAAGGGGTGGACAAAGAGACGGAAGACCTTATCCGCATCTGGGAGAGCGGAGCGTGGGATGAGTTCTATTGGGAGATCTTCGGGAAATATCCCGAGAAAACGGTTATCGTGGCTGACCGGCTTTCAACGACTTCCCGTCAAAAATAAGGCAGGGTTCTCCTCCCTTCAGCCAGGTGTCCATCACAAACAGTTCGCTGCCGTCCGAGAGAGTCTCCCGGGCGCTGAGATGGTAGTGTCCGAACACGAAATAATCCGCCTTGCGACCTTCCGCGATTTCCTCCTCGGCAAAACGCACTAGCGGTTCCTGAGCGCCTTTCCACTCATAAGGAAGATGAGTGTAGCGGCTTTTGTTGGACCATCTGGTGCCGAAACGGAAAGCGAACCAGGGATGGAGGGTGCTGAAGAGCACCTGAAGAACGCGGTTATTGAAGATCCACAGCATCAGGCGGTAGCCGAAGCGGGCGTCCTTGAGCCGGTCGCCGTGCGCCAGACAGAACTTCTTCCCGCCTATCTCAGTGTAGTACGGCTGGAGGATTTTGTGCATACCAAGCGACTCGAAGAAGGAGTAACACCAGATGTCGTGGTTGCCGGGCATGAACCACACCTCCACTCCGTTGTCCATGAGGTCTATCAACTGTGCGATGACGCGCGCGCCCTCCTTGGGCACCACGTCGCGGTACTCATACCAGAAATCCCAGATGTCGCCGAGCAGGTAGAGCGCTTTCGCGTCGCGCGGAAGGCCCTTCAGCCAGCGCACGAAGCGCTCCTCGCGCTCGGCGGGATCCGCGGTGCCGAGTCCGAGATGGACATCCGAAGTGAAATAGACCAGTGTGCGCTCAGCCATAACTTAGAATATCTGGGTGAGGATTACTATGAAGCCCACGAGCGCGCAGTAGAGCGCGAACCACTTGAGTTGGGCCTTCTTCACGAGGGCTATCATCGCCTTGCAGGCGAAAAGGCCGGTCGCGAACGCGGCGATAAAGCCGAGAGCCAGCGGCAGCAGCCCCGTGGTGGAGGCGGCAAGTTCGCCGCCGACTATCGAGAGGAACATCTCCCCAAGGATGGGGATGATGACCATCAGGAACGAGAACTGGGCGACCACTTCCCTCTTCACGCCGGAAACCAGACCGGTGCCGATGGTCGCGCCGCTGCGCGAGAGGCCCGGGAGGACTGCGAAAGCCTGACCGACTCCCACCAGCAGCGCCTGCCAGAACGAGATACCGTTCCGGACCTCCGTCTCCCGGGCCTTAGCCTTCGCAGCGGCGTCCGAGAAATAGAGCAGCACGGCGGTGATGAGCAGGCAGCCGCCCACAACCCACAGCGAGTTGAACAAAGCCTCCACCTGATCCTTGAAGAACAGGCCCACTATCATCACGGGGATGGTGCCGACGAGAATCTTGCAGATGTAGTCAGTCTCGTCGTTGTACTTAAACTTGAAAAGGCCGGAGAACAGTTGCACGATGGGCTTCCAGAACACCACTATCGTGGCGAGGACGGTCGCGGCGTGCACGGTGACTTCGAACATAAGGTCTTCCGAAGCCTCAACTCCGAGCAACTCCTTGAAAATGGCAATGTGTCCGCTGCTGCTCACGGGAAGAAATTCCGTGAGGCCCTGGACGATGCCGAGAATAATAGCCTGAAGCCAATCCATACTACTCTTCCCCCTCCTTGGGCTTACGCATAATAGCGACCACTATCACGGCGATACCCGCGACTATCACCACCGGGGCGGCGACCAGCCTGCGGAAATCAAACATAGAGTAGTTGAACACTTCGGGGTCTTTCACCCCGCCGCCCGCGAGCAGCACATACCCTGCCACCATCACTATCAGGCCTGCGAGAAGCAGCCTGACACTCTTGCGGGAAAGAGGCATCTTATCCATAAAGTTCGTCGTTGTCCAGTTTCACAATTCTGCCCACCACGGCATTGCTGCACAGCCAACACAGCGCCACCCCGAGGGCGATGACCACCACCGCCGTGCCGATAAAGGCCGATGGAGTGAATATTTCATAGATATCCGGATGCGATTTCCATACCAGATACACGCCGAGCGCGACCAGCCCGAGCGCGACGATCGAGCCGACGAGCCCCTGGACCACCGTCCTGCGCACATAAGGGCGCGCGATGAAACTGCGGCTGGCGCCGACGAGTTGCATGGTATGAATCGTAAACCTGTTTGCATAGAGGTTGAGCCTGACGGTGTTCGCTATCAGCGCCACGGAGATGACCAGGAGCAGCGCGACCACCAGCAGCACGGCCAGGCCGACCTTGCCGAAACTCACGCTGACGGACTCCACCAGTGGGATCCGGCAGTCCACCTCTTCCACTATGGGCGAATCCGAGAGGCGCTTGTGCACCACCAGCAGGCTGTCCGGATTCATCCACGCCGCGCGCACGGTCACTTCCACCGAACTGGGCACCGGAGAGGTCTCGAACACGTCCAGAAAGTCCTCGCCCAGCATCTCCTGAAGTTCCTTCTCCCCTTCCTGCACACTGACATAGTGAGTTTCCTTCACAAAGGGCTCACGCTCTATCTTGCGCTGGTAGGCCACTGCCTGCACGGCGGGAACATCTTTCTTGAGGATGACTGTGACGTGGATATGCTCGCGGAAATAGGCCCCCACTGCGGATGCGTTCAGCATCACGAAAGAAGCCGCGCCGACCAGGAGAAGAACGAGGCTGATGCTTATCACGGACGACAAATAAGAGCCCGCGAGCCTTCTTCTTATAATTTTATTCTGCTTTCCGGACATAATTCGGTGCGAATTTAGATAAAATTTCGTATATTTGAGCCAAATGGAGAATTCTGCACAAAAAGTACTTTTCGTCTGCTCGGAAATCTTTCCTTATGTTCCCGAGAGCGAGATAGCGACCCTCGGCCGCTATCTGCCGCAGGGCACACAAGAGCGAAAGAAGGAAATTCGTGCATTTATGCCCCGCTACGGATGCATCAACGAACGCAAGAACCAATTGCACGAAGTCATCCGCCTCTCGGGCATGAACCTCATCATCGACAATATGGACAGGCCCCTGATCATCAAGGTCGCCTCCATAGCCGCGGCGCACACGCAGGTGTATTTCATCGACAACGACGATTACTTCAAGCGTAAGCAGATAGACCGCGATGATGAGGGCAAATTCTTCGAAGACAACGACGAACGCGCGATCTTCTTTGCGCGCGGCGTCCTCGAGACCGTCAAGAAACTCCGCTGGGCTCCGGACATCATCCACTGCAGCGGCTGGATCTCTCACCTTCTGCCTCTCTACCTCAAGAAAGCGTATAAAGACGACCCTATCTTCAGTAACAGCAAGATAGTGCTCTCGCTGCACGACGACCTCCCGAAGGAGTCCTTCTCACCGAACTTCGCGGACAAGATTTACTTCGGAGCAGTCAGCGAGAAAGACATCGACCTTCTGAAGGCCGCTCCCGATGGCATAAATCTTGCCAAAACTGCGGCAAGGTTCTCGGACGGCGTAGTTGTGGCCAGCGAAAACATCCCTGCATCTCTGATCAGTTACTGCAAGGACCGCGGTCTCAAAGTCGCCAAGATCAAGGCGAAGAGTTTCGCCGACGGGAGTTACATAGACGAATACAACGCTTTTTACGATCAGCTGTAGATGAAACTGCTCAATCACATCCTCGCAAGCGTAGCCCTTATCGGCTGCGTTTCCTGTGTTGAGACCAACGGACTCATAGGGGGCAACCTCATTCCCATAGACTCGCAATACGAAGTTTTCTCCGCGGAGATGCCTCTGGACAAAGTCCAGATGAAGATGGCGGACAGCCTTTCCGGCTTCTCCGATTCGCGCATCGTGCTCGGCGCCGTACGCGACGATGTCTATGGCCTTTCGAAGCGCTCCTGCGCCCTCACCCTCGTCCCCCTCGGGGACACGCTGAACCTGGGCAACATCCAGTCCGTGAAGAGTTTCCATCTGCACGCCACCTTCGACAGCACAGCCACCAGCCAGCGCGGCCAGGACCGCATCCTCCAGAACGTCTATGCCTACGCGCTGGACGAAAATATGGACTGGACGAAACTGATGGACGCCAATGACCAGGCAGGGCTTATCACTCATGGAGCCACGAGCGTCATCAAGGGCACACCGCTGATCAACGGCTCCGCTGACCTGGATCTGGACTTCACCGCCGATTTCGCGAACGCCTATGTGAATTACCTCAACGGCAAGATACTGTCCGATTCGCTGACCTTCGACGCCTTTCTGAAGAAGTTCCCGGGCATCTGGCTGGAGACTGACGATCCGGTGGGCAACGGCGGACGCATCAACTCCTTCGACCTCCAGATGAAATTCAATAGTTCGGAGTACTATCTCGAGGACAACTACGGAGCAATCACCATCAACACCATCCCCGACGGCGAGACCGAAGCGAAGGACACCATCCTTTATTTCTACGTGGGCGCGCAGAAGCACACCCCTATCTCCTCGCTGTTCTCCGACTACAAAACGGGAACCTTCCCTCAGTACGCCTTCAATGTCACGGGCCACTCATCGCGCGGCCTGGCCGGCGAGGCGGCGGACAAGGTCTATGTGGAGGGTGGCGCCGGCCTCAAGCCGGTGATCGCCGCGCGCACGCTGATCGACCTCGCAAAGAAAGCCGTCTCGGACAGCATCGCCGCGCACGGACTGGACGCAGCCCTGTTGGAGAAAGCCGTCATCAACAAAGCCACCATCGTGCTGCCCTACGATATGCCCGCGGACTACACGGATCTGGATAATTACTTTCCTCCCAGGCTCAGCCCCACCTGCCGCATCAAGACAGACACGACTTCGTCGTTTATGGGTCTGACCGACGCCAGCACCGAAAGTGAAGACCAGGGAAATATCAACCGCTCTATCTGCAGTTACACTCCGGATATCACCTATCACCTCCAGCAACTCCTGAACCTCGAGGACGACAACGAAAACCTCGTCAAAGGAAACTACGATATCTGGATGCTGGTGATGAACAAGGAGACCACCACTACCACCTCTTCAGGAAACTCCGACCTCAGCGAGTACTACCAGTATCTGGCCTACCAGAGTTACTACAACAGCATGTACGGAGGCTATGGAGGCTACGGCGGTTACGGTTATGGCGGCTACGGCAACAACTACTACAGCAACTATTACAGTTATATGATGGCTGCCATGTACGCCGGAGGCCAGACCAGCACCAGCACTACCTACCAACTGGACAAGGACTTCTACTACCGCACCACGGTTCCGAAACTGAGAATCACTTTCTCAGTCCCAAGAAAATAATTTAGTCCCGGACGACTGCGCGGAAAGTTGCCCCATAATAACGATACAAGCCGAAATGAGTCCAAATCCTGTCGGCCATTATCTCTGTGGTATCAAAATAATAGGGGTACGAGGTCCAAATGCTTGCAGAAGCGTAATAGCCCTCTGCATTCTTGTCGTAAAGTGTGGTATTATTGATATAACCGAACGCCGGAAGAAAGATGGAGTTAGAATTGGTTTTGCTCGAAACCCTATAGCCTTTCTGCCCTCCAATCTCCGTCCATTCCCAATTACAATTGTCGATTAACTCTTCCCACTGGCCGCATGTGGGCGTTCTCCAGGCTCTGCCCCACTTGACGGTGCAAACATCATCCGCCTTCTGTAAAACGAGGATGCCGTCCGGCTCCCCCGATTGTGCCCAATATATTGGCTCATCAACGCTGCAATATTTCGTTAAGCGTTTATTCCCGTCATAGAAGCGGTAATTATCCGTGTAGTAGTGATCCTTTATTTCGGTCTCGCCCCAGCTATAATAATCTCCTCCCTCTTCCGGGGCGCTCGCCCCGATATTGTACTTGGCCCACAGAAGGCCGGAGGGCAACCCAAGATCTACATATTTTGAAGGATCGGCCCATGCCGGAACCGGATATAGGTCGCTGTAAACAAGATCGGAGTCCTCGTCTTTTGAACACGTTACGATAGCATAATACTGCAGGGAATGGTCATAGGTGAAAGAAAGCGAGGCTCTGACGATGCCATCCGAGACATTCGCCGGAACTTCATAGACAGCGTCCTCCTGCCATATATCTTTCGAAAGAATCAAAACTGCATGAGAATAACTCTCAACATTCTCTCCTCTCAACTCTCCGCGGTATGATACCGTATTGTTGGCCCTGTCGAAAGACCACTGCGAGTTGGTTAACTCAGGGTGGGACGGACGGACAAACCAGGTATCCCGGGGCGCCGTCTTTTCCGGCTCCTTTTTGCAGCATGCCGACACGGACACGCTGACAATACACAATAAAAACAGTTGAACTAAACGTCTCATGCTAATCGGCGGTGAATTCATCGGCTTTCCAGGAGCCGACGGTTTGAGAGCCGGTGTACGGGAAGTAAACTCCGCGGCCGGAGCGTGAGCCGTCCTCCCAGCGACCATACCAGGAACTGCCGTCCTTCCAGAGGAAGATTCCCCTTCCATGGCGCTTGCCATCCTTGGTCTCACCCACGTACTTATTGCCGTTGTCGTACTCTATGCACTCGAATTTGTAGGCTTTATACTTGTCTGTCATAGGGTAATCATCCACCGGTTTGTCGTCCTTGAAGTCGCCGTAGTAGATGAGGTTGCCGAACTTGTCGTAGCAGGTGCCCTTGCCCTGCTTGATATTCTTGGAGTAATTGCCAACGTAGTACACACAGCCGTCGCAATACCTCACGTTCCTGCCCTCCAGGCCGATAAGATAGATACCCATACCCTCGCGGTCGCCGCCGGAATAGTAGCCGAAGAACATATCGTCGTCGTCTTTCCACCAGTAGGCGCCGTAGCCGTTGCGGCCGCTGTTGAGTTGCCCGCGGTACTTGCCGTTGTCGTAGGTCCACGCCGGATTGTCGAAGGTCTGCTTCATCTGGCTGCGCCACTCCCGCCTTGAGAGAGTGTTGCCCACGACCGCCGACGACGAGCGCTTGAGCGAACTCGAGCCGCCCGACGCGCCCACATAGACCGCGCGCACCGAAAGGCCGTAATACCGGCTGGTGCTGGTAGCATCGGTGACGCCGTTTTCGTTGAAGTAGAGGAAGCCTCCGTAAATGGTATTGTCATTCAGGTGCGAATCCCAGTAATAACCAAACTCACCCTCCTGGCCCGATTCTCCTCCACCGTTGTAACCGGCTGCCGGCAGGAATATCCTGTTTCCGTTGGGGCCCTGAACATCGTAGCCCTTTACACCATTATAGGTACCCCATGTCCATGTGCACTTGTTCTTCAGCTCGGTGAGTTCCGCCGCTGTGGGCATTCTCCACCCGGCGCCGTGCATGAAGCGCGCAACATCGTCGGCCTCATCCAGCGTCTTCTTCAAGTCCACGCTTCCATACCTGTCGCTCAAGACGTACTTGGAAAACTTGATGTCGTCATCCTTGGTACCGCTGGAACGGAACGTATAATGCTCCCAGTCGTAAGTGTTCTGACCGAATTTGGCGCCCCACGCATAATAGTGGCCATTATCTTCGGGCTCGTCGGCTCCCACATTGCAGCTCGCCCATTTCACGGACAGACCAAGATCCACATATTCGTCTGTACTGTAGGTGTATTTAAGCGTTGCCTGCTTGGGTTTTGTCGAGCCGAGCGCCGGCATGTCTTTCGAGAGCTGGGTGGTCTGGTCGCGCTGAATGTCCACGGTGAAGGCGAGCGGGTCGTAGCCCTCCTTGCGGAGTTCGACCTGATGTTCACCTATGAGCACCGTCTTGGAGAAGATGGTGACTCCCTCGCGTACGCCGTCAATCCACACTTCCGCGCGGCTGGGCGTGCTCGAGATCTGCAGCTCGCCGAAAATCGGCACCGGCGCCTCCACCACTATCTCCACCGACTGCCCCTCGATAGCCGAGCCCACTATGCCGCGCGACTGCGGGAGATGCGACTTGCGCGAAGATTCGAGCTTGTAGGTGAGCTGGCTGTTCAGGGAGGTCTTCGAGCCGCTCTTGCCGCGGAAGACTTCGTTGCCTGAAGGATCTGTGATTATGAGATCCGCCTGGGGATCGTCGCACAAAAGCGTTACATTGCCGAACTGAGGCTTCAAGGTTACAGGCGGAATGGTCTGCAAACTGCCGTCGCTCTTCACTGTAATTTTCTGGTTGGCGACATAGTAGTTCGTCTTGCGGAAGAGCAGCATGTGGTCGCCGCCGCTTATCATTTCCGATTTCCGGATAGGCGTGGTGCCTATCAGCTCGCCGTCCAGGAACACCTCCGCTCCTTCAGGGACGGTGTTGAGTTTAAGCGTTCCGAATGCCGGGGTTAGGGAGACGTTTATCTCCTTCATACCCTTCTTTACGGTGATTTCGGAGGCCCAGGTCTCGTAGAATTTGCTCTCGACTCTGAAGTAGTATTTGCCTTCTGCGATGAAGGCGTCGAAGATGCCGTCCTTGACCTCCTTGAAATTGATCATCTGATCGCGGCTGGTTCCGTAGGCCACTCGCGCCACCTCGGGTTTGATGGTCATCTGCATGCCTATCAGGCCTGAACCGCTGAATGTCTTGACCATGGTGAACGAAGAGTCCACATTCAGTTTCAGGCGATAGACCTTGCCTGGCTGCAGGGAAACGCCCAGCCAGTCGGTGGGGGTGTAACCCTCGCAGGTGAACATTATGTTGGTCACTTTCGGGGAGACCCAGAACCACCACTCGCCGCTTCCCTGACGGAAATTCGATTCGCCGCGCGGCGGCGCTACTGGCGCCATTCCGCCTTTGGTTTGAAGGACCAGCGTATTCGCAAGGCTGTTTTCCGGCGCAACCTTGATTATAGCGCAGACATTGTCGTTGATGTCTGTCTGACGATAGTAGGAAGTTGCGTCCGCATCTTCAGGGATCAGTTCAATCTTGGAACCTACGGACATGCTGATCTGCCCGAAAGCCGTCAGGCATCCGAGCAGCAAAGCGACGATGGGAAGCAACAGTTTCCTCATGGACTAGAGTTTTATGACTTTGGCGGCGGAGTTGTCCATGCCGGGCATGGTCAGGCCGACGGGCGCACCGATGTAGGTGGGATCGCAGATGACGTATTTCTTTCCGTCGATTATAAGATAATCCCCGCTGACTTCGCTCTCGAAGTTCACCGCGGTGGCGAGGTGCCCGGGGTAGTAGATAAGCACTGCCGGACGGCCCACGAGGTCGCGGACGAGGCGGGAGAAGAGAATCGAACGGTCCTCACAGTCGCTGTAGGGATAGAAAAGGGTTTCGTCCGCGAAGAACGCGCGGTCCCTGCCCCACACTTTGTTGTCGTATTCGTAGACGAAGGCCGTCTGCACGAAGTTCAGCAGCACGCTGGCCGCATTGAAGTCGTTCATCCCGCTGATAACCTCCTTCAGTTTCGGATAGAGCGACTCCTTGGCGATGCCGCTCAGAGGGGTGTTGGCGTAGAAGCGCCAGCGGGTGGTGCCGTCGTTGTTGGCAAACGACTCGGGATAGCCGTTGTAGAATTCGATAAGGTTTTTGTTGGAGTTGACGGTGACCGTCGCGGCCGGGTAGTCCCTCGATTTGAGGGTGCGCGGGTCTCCCGCCGCAGTGGCGAAAGCGTTCTCCTTTACGAGCATCACGGACATGGGGACGGTACCCTCAAGGGCCTGTCCCATGACATAGTACGATTTGTCTTCCGCGCCGTCGAACATGTAGCACTTCCGGCCGCCCACCACCACGTAGGGATACTTGTAGACATCCAGATCGGTAGGAACCAGTTTATGCAGCACCTTCTTCGAATCCCTCGCCAGATAGAGGCGGAAGCCGGACTGGGTGAGGATGTAGGCCTGCATCACAACGGCAGCGGGGTCGTTCACGTTACCGTAGAGGTTCTCCGTGAATTTGTCCACCACCTTGAGGTAAGCCCAGTCGCAGAGCGAGAGTTTCGTCTTCTGATCCAGCAGGTCCACGAGCATATTATCGTAGTCCTGGCCGCAGATGGTCGTCCAGAAGTCCGCCACCTGGCTTTCCTCAACGCCCTGGAGGCGCGGCACTCCCGGATAGCGCACCTTGAACTCTGTTCCGTAGACCGTAAAGGATGCGGTTTCCTGAGAAGGGCCGGGGATTTCCTCTATCGGGTATGTGGGCTCCGGAGTCGGTTCGGGCACGGGCGCGACGGGGATTTCTTCTATGACGATAGGTTTGTCTTTCGGAGGGATCTGCTTCTGCTCTTCCTTGATCACGACGGGCGGAAGGTCCTTGTCCTTTTTCTTGGGGGTGGGCACGGCCTTCTTCGCCGATTTCTTCTCCCACGGCAGACGGAGGGCCTGCTCGAACTCCTTGTTCATCGCTTCGCGCCTGGCGCGGAAGGTGTTCTCGACCCGCGCTTTGTGGTCTTCGAACTTCCTGTCGTTCTTCTTCTTCAGGTCGTCGAACCTGCTGGTCTGCGCCATTGCCGACAGGGGTAATAAGAGCGCCATCAGGAGCGCTATGAGTATACGTCGTGTCATGATCCCATTGCTGCCAATAATACCATCAAAGCGGAAAGGCTGATGCCTATTCCTATGTTAAAGACAGGAGTTGTGCCTCCTTCATAGAACTGAAGGCCTACGCCGAAGTCGAACCAACTGAAACTGTCGCTGTGCCATCCGATTCTGGTGCCGAATTCTCCACCCCAGGTCTCATACATCCATCCGGCCCCTCCGTAGAGTTGCCAATCCACTTTCTTAAGGTCGTCCGTAAGCCTGAGGACAGCGCCGCCGGACAGCGAATAATCTTCATACTCCGGCACATAGATATACTGTCCGTACACGCCGAGGTGCTGATGACAGTAGGCATAGTGCAGACCGAAAGCGAATGCATCCCAGTCCACAATCGCGATAGGCGTATCCAGGAAGTGCCTCGCGAATTCGTTTTCTTCATCATCCAGATCCCAGTAGACCAGATGCACTTCCTTGCGTAGATTGAGGTTCACGCTGGAGGTCCTGCCCTCGTGGACGGCCACTTCCGCCCCGGCAGATTTGTAGCCGGGCTTACTGGCCATAACCAAGTATGTGCCAGTCGGGAGAGTGGTGTAAACGGGAGATGTCAAGTTTTTGTTGACGTCATTCCCACGTATGTTCACCGATGCGCCGGTTAGGTTGCCGGTCGTCACTTTGACGTTACCGTAGACTATCTTCGCTCCGGGAATCATAGTCTTCGAGACCTGGCAGGTCTGACCCTCTTCGATCACGACCGTGAACGGATCCAGATGATAGTCGTCCATCACGAGTTCCACGGTGTGCGTGCCTATGAGCAGCCTTTTGCTCAGGGCGGTGGTGCCCGCTTCGGCGCCGTCGATATAAACCTTCGCGCGGGAAGGGTTCGAGGTCAACTGCAGGCCGCCGTAGATAGGCACGGGGCTGTCCACGACTATCTGCACGTCCTTGCCCTCGATCGTGCTGCCCTTGATGCCCTGGGCCTGCGAGACGTGCGACGGGCGGGACGATTCGAGTTTGTAGGAGGTTCCGCCGCTGTTGAGCTTGACGCGCATGCCGCTGCGGCCCGTGGCGATTACCTTACTGGCGTCCCTCACGGTGAGTTCAGCGTCCGGATCGTCGCACACGCAGGTGACCCAGCCGAACTGCGGACGGAGGTTGACCGTGGGCACTTCCTGCACCCTGCCGTCGCCCACGACGTCTATCGTGACCGGCTCGATGTAGTAGTCGTCCTTGCGGAATTCGAGCCTGAAGCCCTGTCCCTTCCGGACTTTGTCCGACTTGGCAATAGGGGTAGTGCCGATCAGACGTCCGTTCAAGTACACCTCCGCGCCCTGAGGGTTAGAGTTCAGGCTGAGGTAACTGAATAACGGATTGAGCGACACGTTCAATTCCCTGGAATCGTCCGAGACTTCGTACTTGCCGGTCTTGGTTTCATAGAAACGGCTCTCGATGCGGTAGTAGTACATTCCTTTGTCCAGGAACGCCTCGAACAGACCATCCGTGAGTTTGCGGCTGCCCATATCGCAGTCCTGAGTCCTGCCGTAGAAGACAGTCGCGTCCGGCGGGGTGACGTTGAGTTTCATCACGCTCTCGCCGAGGGTGAAAGTGGTCACTGTCGCGACCGCCGCATCCACGGTGAGCCTCACGCGGTAGACATTCTTTCCCTTTAGGTTCACTCCGAGATAAGAAGTCGGGGTGTATCCCTCGCAGGAGAACATTATGTTGGTGACAACCGGGGATACCCAGAACCACCATTCCCCATCGGTCTGCTTCTGGCTTTTTACAGTCGCCGCGCCTCCCTTGGTCTGAAGGACCAGGGTGCCGTTGACCGGGTTATTCAGGCTGACTTTGATGATAGCGCAGTCCAGGTCGTTCGCGTCCTTGAGGGCGAAGTACGAGCGCGCGTCGTTGTCATCAGGATCGAGTTCCGCGCGTCCGTTTACCGACATGTTGATCTGCGCGGACACCATCAGCGGAGTCAGCAGCGAAAGCAGAGCGATGAGAAAGCGTTTCATAGGTTGTTTATGCCGTAAATGCCGAAGTCCGGATCAGGCTCGGGCTGCCAGGTCCTCACATGGATGAGCGGACGGGTCTGGTCCGAAATGTCCACCAGCAGATAGAGGTAACCGGAGTCGCCGTAGTTGGAGGAGAAGTAGTCCTGCTTGACCTGAATGCCGTAGAGGTTAGTGTTCGTTCCCCTCGTGGTCTTCAGCACGCTCACGTTCGAGAACTTGAGGTTGATGTACTCCTTGCTCCTAAAACTTCTTTCGAGATTGCGTATGTACTGCGCCTTCGTCTGGCGGTTGTACTCGAACGCCTCGCCCTGGAGACGTATGCCGCCCTCCACGACGGTCTTCACCACCCTCTTTCCGGTGATGATGAGCGCGTCTTCCGAGAAGATGGACGAAATCTGGTCTATGTTCATCAGCGCGAAGGCGGTTTTGTAGCCCTCGAGGAAGTTGATGAGCACCATCTTTGCGTCGTCTTCCCACTTCGTCTTGCTGAGAATATCCTGCAGCGATTCCGACTCGAGGCCGAAGGTGACGTCGTTTATCAGACCGTCAGAGTCGAAGGAGAACACCACGTTCTCCATAAACGATTTATAGTTGTTACCGAAGGAGAACATCATAGGGATGCTCCTGCAGTAGACATTTCCGTCGAAGTTGAGCAGTTTCACGGGGCCGCGCTTGATCACACGGGCGTTACCGTAATTGAGCAGGCGCGTGTACACGTCGAAGCCCTCCTTGGAGAAGAGGTCCACGCACGATTCGTAGTCCTTCGCGGTCAGTCCGTCCAGCACGCGGTTGATCGTTCGGACATAGTAAGCGC
This sequence comes from uncultured Bacteroidales bacterium, assembly GCA_905234485.1. GTDB lineage: Bacteria > Bacteroidota > Bacteroidia > Bacteroidales > UBA932 > Cryptobacteroides. Next base: position 21,304 of record CAJOHV010000024.1, read on the forward strand.
TGTCCCTGACGGAGGAGAAACGGGTGTGCGCGAAGCCGCTGTTCACCTCGCGGGCCAGGCCTGACGCCGCGCTCGCATCGATCGCCGCCTGGGCTTTCTTCTGCTGGCGCTTCGTCTTGGGGATGGCCGAACTCACCGGCACGCCGGTCTTATAAGCGTCCGAGAAACGGATGCGCTGGTACTTGTTAAGCGCCAGTTTCATCTCCGGGTCCGAACTCGCTTCGTCGCGATACTCGTACTCCACCCTCACGTCCACGCTGCGTATATCCATGTTCGCGCGGAACTCGATAACCCCCACTCCGTCGCGGGCCTGAAGCACCGCGCTCTCGCCGAGGCCGTCGTTGATCGTGTAATCGAGGGTCGTGACCGGCTCATCGTCGTAGGTGATGTCCAGCAGTCCGAGCAGGTTATCCTCCGGCGAACGGCCTGTGTACTTGAAAGACAGTCCGTCCAGGATACGCTCTATAGCGGAGCGGGAACGCAACTGAGCCGGTTCGCCCGCGTACTCGGGCTGGTCTGCCGGCGGGATGGTGCTGTTCAGCAGCAGCGCCCAGTAGTTATACTTGAGCGCCACGTCGAACTTCCGCTCCTCTTCCGCGTTCTCGGCCACCTTCAGCATGCTGGTGACCTTGTTCGCCCTGTCTTTGTAGATATCCCGCAAGTCGTCCTTGGCGAGAAACGCCAGGGCATAGCCGGTCTTCTTACGCTTGTCGTAGTACGTGCGCGTCTCCACATAGCGGAGAGTGACGTCCGATGAGAAACTGATGCTGGAGGAATACTCCGTGTCCGCCTGGCCGTTGACGTCGTGGTCCCTGAGTTCGGTGATCGCAACGATATTGACCATAATCTGACTGGCAATATCCTTGCGGGCCGCGGCCAGAAGGGCCTCGACGCACTCCGCTCCCGAGCCGCCGGCCTTATTGACCTCGAACTTGAGAGCGTGGTAATACTCCGCTGTGAGGAACTCCTCCCATTCTTCCGGATAGTTCTGAGCATATCCGCCGAATGAGAAGAGAGCCGCCAGCGCAGCGACGGCTAGAAATCTGCGCATTGCTATTCCTCTTCTTCGTCTTCTATCTGGAAGATGGTGCCGAGAATGTCTTTCTGCACCTTCTCGAAGGCCTTGAGTTCCTTATTGGAGAGCTCCTTCGGTTTGTAGTTGAGGCAATTTTTGTAGATCTTCTCCCAGTTCTTTGCGGGCATACCCACACGGGCCCAGATCTTATAGAGTTTGCTCTCAGGATCGAACTGGATAACGGTCTCGCCGAAAGGAGTGAAGCCCTGGACGGTGCTGGTGCTCACCTGTGAGAGATACCTGCTGAAGTCCTCAGTTGCGCGGGTGACGCGAGTGGTCTCGTCCTCGGTTCCCGTATCAGTGATCTCGCTGATAGCGTCGGAGACCTTCTGGTCGATATTCTTCACATTGAAGGTGTTCGAGATGAGGGAGTAAGCGGCGCTGCGGGCCATCTCCTCAGCGATCCTCTGGTTCTGGGACTCGCCCACTGCGGTGAAATACACGAAGGGGACCTCAACGATCTTACCGCTCTTGTATCCCTCGCCCATTGCGTAGCCGAACTGCGACCAAGGGGCCTGGTTAACTGTGGTTCCCTCCACTGTTTCGGCCTGGGTGACCTCGCCGGGCTGGGGCTGAGTTGCTTTCTTAGCGGATCCGCAGGAAATAGCAGCGACCATTACTGCCGCCACTGCGATGATAGAAAGAATGCGTTTCATAAGTGTGTTATTTTAGCTTTAATATGTTGTCGGTTTTCAAATATAGTCATTTCTTTTTATATCTGTCGATATTCTGCCTTGGAACCCCGACTCTTAAGTATACCGTATAGAGTTTGCTGTCTTCATCGAAGCGGATTATCGTTTCGCCGACACGGGTTACGCCGCTTAGTTTCGCTCTGTCCTTCCTGAACGCCTCTGCCATCCTGGCCTTAGCATCAGCTTCGGCTTTTGACTCTGCCTGACTCCGGATAGTAGATTGACCGATACCGATGAAACAGGAGTATTCCACCTCCACGATCTTACCGTCCAGATACGTGTCCATTTTCTCATAACTGAACTCCGGCCACGGATCGTCCAGGTTGATCTTTTTATGTGAAGAGCCGCATCCGGTAAGGATCATCGCTATTGAAAGTATGGTTATCAGCCGTTTCATACCCTCAAATATACAAAAAAGAGAACGACTCTTCAGCCGTTCTCCTTATGTGTGTCAATCTTTAAATTTCAGAGTATTTCATACGGGGGGGGACGATACATCCCCAGTTTTTTTTTACCTACATCATCTTCCACATAGAATCGCGGGCGGCCGAGGCGCGGTCGGGGTTCATTTTGCCGAAGCGTAAACTTGCGCCAAACAGCACATAGCGGCCGACTGCGTTGTGGTAGTGGTCTGACACGTAGTTGTCTCCGGTATCGCGGTAGTAGTAAGTCGCCTGGTTGAAGATATCGACCACGCTCAACGAGAAAGTCCAAGCCTTCCAGTTCTTCATCAGGGCAAGCGTCGCCGGGGTGCAGGGAAGATTGAATCCGGCCGCATAACCGAAATGACGGAGGTGTGTAATATGTCCCCTGAGCAAATATTCTTTAGGTAGTCGCCAAGCAACTCCCAGAGTCCCGGAAACCACGAAAGAGTTGGAGTTGGCGTAGGGGTCGAAGGAATAGCGGTTGCCCTGATAACTCCCGTAAATAAAAGTTTCCACCTCCAGCCGCTCTCCCGACCATCTGAGCGATGCCTCAGTCATCGCGCCCAGCGAGTGGGTGAGACTCTCCGTGAATCCGCTTGCCCCGCCATAGAAATTGCTGCCGTCGGCTCCCCAGAAATCGCCCATAAAGGCGTTGTAGTCGAATGACGCAGTGTTAAGTGCTTCCTTGAGGCCGTTTGCCTGGTAGGAAATGCTTCTGTTGTAGTTCAGGTAGCTGTATGAGCTGAAACTCAGGTTCTCGATGTCTCCGACCCTGGATCCGAACATTGCGCTGACCCTGGCGCTTAACGAGGGGTGAGAGGAGTTTACAGGAATGCTATAGCGGATACTGTTGGCGTCGAACCAAAGCGCGTCTACTCTCGGGCGGATTGTGGCAGAAGCGGAGCCGTTCACCGACCAATACTGCCGTTTCTCGCTCACATTGCCGCGAAGGGAAACGCTCATACTATGCTGGAACGAGGGAAGGAGATTGATGTTTCCGAGAGAAAGGCGAGTGGGGTCGCCCAGACTCAGGGCTGGCAACATGTGGGAGTGGTCTGGTCGGTCGGATGTGCCGTCGTATCGGGCATTGAAGTCCAGTCCGCGACTACCAAGACGGTCGCGGTACACAACGAACGGCGCCCAGTTGGTAAGCCATCCGCTGTCGGCAGTGCTCTCCAGTCCCATTGACACGGCCTCAGTCCAACTGCGCGCGGATCGTGCGAGTGCTCCGAAACGAAGGTTCCTCGGGCCTTTGTTGTACTGCATCAGCACGCGGGCAAGCCCCGAAGTATAATGGCTCTGCGAAGACGCCGAATAGTAAGTGTTTACCGTGCCGTCGGGGTTGAAGGCGTCCCTGCCGGAATGGTCTTCGTTGAGGTTGCTGCCGACCGTAGTCTGCACAGCCCACTTGTCTGAGAGCGGCTCGACGTATTGGAGACTGAGGTAGAGCCACTTGTCGCCGGCGGCGCGGTCGTAACCAAGCGCGCGCACCTGCGAAGAGTTGTCGCTGGCGAGCCAAGTGCGATGTATTTCTGTCTCTGTGCCCCTGTCCATGTCGATGCGGTAGTTGCCCACGAGTGTCAGGCTGCGCATCTCTTTGCCGAGTCCCTTCACGCCGAGTGTAAATTCGCCGTTGGCCGTGAGGGCCTGAATATGCGAGTCGCCGGTGCCGACAGAATGGTTCTTCTCGATTCCGCCTACCGAAGAAGATGTGCTGTCGGCAGTGGCGCGATGAGTGTCAGACACGCTGATGCCGGGCTTGAAGATGAAGGTGAACTTGCTTTTGTCGAGGTTCTCCAGCTCGACCCCGGCGTGGAGGTACTGCCTGTCGGCGCGGTTGACACCGTCCTTGAATGATATAATCTCGTCTCCGATGCCCTGGAAGGTCTCGGTGCTGCTGCGGGAATGTCCGTCAACTGCGTTGTAGCGCCAGTAGGTGGTGGCATTGGCGGCAAGGCCCTTGATTCGGTCGGTATTGTAGTTCACGCCGGCCTGTGCGCTCGAGTTGATGCCTTCGCCCAAATTGGAATTGCTGGAATAGACCATGGCTCCATCGGGGCCGCTTACGTTCATTCCGCTTCCGACAAAGGTAAGCTGGTCCTTCTCGCCGAAGGCCGAGACCATCGCGTTGCCGTTCCACACCAGCGGACGGGTCTCGAGAAACTCGTTGTCTTCTGCCGCTGGGATGGAGGTACCTCCCGCAAGGCCGGCGTTGCCGAATACCCCCGTCTTGTACTCATCCTTGAGCTCCACATCCATCACCGTTTCCTTCACATCGTCCTTAACTCCGGAGAATGCTGCGGCATCAGACTCCTTGTCGATGACCTTTACCTTGTCAACCGCCTTTGCGGGGATATTGTCGAGCGCCGCACTCTTGTCGCCGAGGAAGAAAGTCTTGCCGTTTACCGTTATCTTCGAGACGTCCTTGCCCCCTACCTTCACGTTACCCTCGGAATCGACCTCCACAGAGGGCATTTTCTTGAGAAGATCCTTGAGCACATCGCTCTCCGCGCTGTTGAAGGACGAGGCGTTGAACACTATGGTGTCCTGCCGGAATTCAATCGGATTGCCCACGGCCGAGACCCTCGCCGCTTCAAGCATTTTACGGTCGGGGACCAGCAGGATGCGCCCCATCGACTTTCGGTCGCGCAGGCGGAACTGCTGCCGATGCGGGAGATATCCCATTATCTCGATGTTGAGCACGTGCTCGCCGACGGGTACATCCTTTAACTCGGCTTTCCCCTGCTCGTCGGTGAGAGTGAAATGGGTGATGATCGAGTCGCCCGGATGGTTGAGGTAGACCGATGCGAAAGCTATGGGCTCGCTCGTGAGCGAGTCGGCCACTTCGAGAGTTATCGGGAAGAGGTTAGAACTCATCATATCGCGGGTGATGAAGATCTGGGCGGATGCGCCCCAGCAGAGAAGCAACGTGATGACAATAAGGGGGATTCGCTTCATATCAATAGAGTTCTATATTGATAAAGTGGAAGCCGTAGTAAGAGTGCCCTTCGAGCAGAGAGACGTTTCTTACCCCTTCCGGGATGGGATCGAAGATGAGGGCGTAGTCGGTGATCATCCGTTGGGGAATCGTGTCGCGGTTGACTATATAGTCGTTGCCCTGCACTCCCTCCATTGAGCGCAGCGGGTAGATATGTCCGCCTGCCACGAGTGAAGTGTGGTCGGAGATGCGGATGCCGAGGCCCGGTTCGGAGAGGGTGTAGTTGGTGAAACGCAGCACGGTGGAAGTGTCGCTGACCGAGATGCTGTTGAGGGTAATTGCCGGCGTCTTGGGAGGGAGCATATCGGGGAAGCCGAACATATAGCGGGGCTGCTCCACAGTATAGGGTCTCTGTGGCTCGTGGGCGCAACTTGCCAGCAGTGTCAGGGCTGCGAGTATGGTGATGGTTCTTTTCATTTGAACGGTATCTTGTCAGGGGTGATGAATGAGGGGAGGTCACTGTAGCCGCCGGAGGTGAGAAGGACGAAAGCGAGCACACTCAGTGTGAGGAGCACGACCCAGGCGATGAGCATGGTGAGTCCGGGCTTCCAGGAAGGGGAGCGGAACTTTGTGATGCACTTGATCCCGAAGTAGGCGGTAAGGACGGTGGGAAGGAAATACAGCAGCACCAGTATCAATTGAATCAGCGGCCGCTGGGTCAGCGCCACCAGATGGTGGTTGATTGTCGCGAGATTCACTATTATCTGCCCCTTCATAAGGTGGAAGCCCCGGAATATCCAACTGTCCCCGCCCAGGAAGAAGCCGAGCCCGAAGATCAATCCGACAAAGGATGCAAGCAGCAGCAGAATGCCCAGAGTTATTCTGGCGCCCTTGATGACGGTCCCGACCCAGGACTGCTTCCAGAATGGGAGAGGCTTTGACCTTGGGCGAGTTCCATCTCCGATACCTTCACGAATTGATTCGGGCGTACCGATTTTGCCTATGGCCTCTCTGACATCGGATACAGCGATGATTTCCTTGGGGGAGGGTCTCCCGGCAAGAAGTTCGCCAAGCCTTTCTTCCAGGGCCGCGAGGATATCGTCCCTGTCTTCGTCTTCTGCAAACACCTCTCCGAGCCCGGACAGGTATTTTTCAACCTCACGCTCTGCGGAGGTGTCAATTTCCAAGGCATAGCCGCCTATGCTGACCTTTTCGTATCTATTCATAATGAGTTGGGGTCTTTGAGGTTTTTGACCGTGGATTCAATTTCGTTCCACACAGAGTCGAGCTGCGCGAGCATCGCGCGCCCCTCGGCAGTAATCACATAGTACTTTCTCGGCGGACCGAGTTTGGATTCTTCCCAGCGGCAGTCGAGCCAGCCCTGGTTCTTGAGTCTGATGAGCAGAGGGTAAAGCGTGCCTTCCACCACATCCATCCCGCCTTTCCGTAAGGACTCGATAATGGATGAGACGTAGGCTTCGCGCTTGCTGAGTATCAGCAGGATGCAGTACTCCAGCATCCCTTTGCGCATCTGCGGTCTTATCTGGTCGATATCTTTCTCCATATTCTCGTGCAAAGATAAACAAATTAATTAGTATCTTGCAATACAAGGTAGCTGATTGTGGCGGAAAAGAGTGGCCGGCTAAAAAGTGATTTTTAGCCGGCCACCTTATAGGTATGTTGCGATTAAGAATTAACCGAGCTTCTCGGCGACCTTGTCGCAAGCGTCCTTTACAGTCGAGATGTTAGCAGTCTCCTCATCGGGAATCTTGATGCCGAACACCTTCTCGAACTCCATAAGAAGTTCTACAGTGTCGAGAGAATCTGCTCCCAGATCATTTGTGAAATTTGCGGTCTCTGTAACCTCCGAAGGTTCTACACCGAGTTTGTCAACGATGATAGCCTGAACCTTTTTTACGATTTCAGCGTACTCCATTGTGATTTAAATTTTAGTAGTTCTTATTTTTTTATAACTCTTTATATCTAACCGATCGAACTGCAAAGTTAGTTAATTTTTTTATTATCCCAAATCCGGCTCGATTCCCCTCACGTTCGAATATATATTCTGAGCCCCCGGCAGGGTTAGTGTCGCGAGGTGTAGTGCTTCATTGTTGGCACTATCGCTGAGCCCGCGCGGGCTAAAAAGTCGGGGACGATTTTTTCGAAGGGTTGAAAGAGGTCGCGGGCACTCAGGCAAGAAGCCCGGGCAAGCACTCCCGCGAGCGACCTCAGGAACTGACTTCGACAAAATCGTACCAACCTTCAACCCTTCGCGCTTCCCCTCCCGACCCGGCGCAGCCCCGGTATGGCCTCCGCACTCATTTCCGCCAAACTGCCGTCCCGACAACTTGCCCCACACCATGTTCTAGTAAGGGTGAGGTTTGCGCCTAAGGCCGAAATCGGCCATAGCCGTCCCGCTCACCTATCACTGGATACCTTCTGCAAGGGGCGCCCCTTGAGGCTACTTGGCGGAAACACTCGTTCCGGCGGAAATACACCCCCGATCCTCGCCGGCAACAAGAAAAATCGCCAAGATGAAGCCAGGCGATATGCCGTACAGCATATTCTGAGAGGGGTATGCTGGCTTCATACGACGAAATCGGCCTGTGAAGCCAGGCCGAAGCCCTCAGAGGCCATTCTGGGAGGGGTGGTCTGGCTTCATCTTGGCGAAAAGGCCGAAATCCGCGCCAAAAGCGCTAAAATCAGCGCCGGAAAGGGGAAAAACCTGCCGTTCCGCGCCAAAAACCCTGAATTCGGCGCCGCGCCGCAAAAACTTCGTACTACTCTGCAGAAATTCCCGCAGAGTAGTAGCAACTTTCTGCCAAGTAGCTCCGAAAAGCATAGTCTCACAGCGAAAAAACAGTAGGGAGACGACGAAAAGCCGGCAAATGTGAATAATTTATGCTTCCGGTTTGCTTAGTTTCCACCAGATGCGGACTCCGTTGATGCCGTTGATAAGGTAGAAGGAGTATTTCACCAGAGGGATGATGGCGTAACTGGCAGAAGGGTCGTGGATAAGGATTCCCGCCCACATCACTATCGAAGAGATATTGACCAGCAGCCAGAGATACCACTGCTCCATATAGGCGAATGCGCCCATCGCGAAGGCGACGATATTGGCCGTTGTGATCAGGGCGTCGAGGATGATCTTGCCGGCAGTAAGATCTGAGCCCGACTTAGAAAGGGCGAACCATGAGATTCCGGCAGCGAGAGCGAACACCCCGACGAAAATGCAACCGAATTTCAGCCATTCAGAACCCTTGCCGATACGCTGGGCCTTGACCTGCTTTTTCGCTCCCGCTCCCTTTTTCCGCCATTGGAAGAATCCCACGAA
>CAJOHV010000025.1 GCA_905234485.1 uncultured Bacteroidales bacterium
CCTTGGCTCCCCTGTCCTTGGCTCCTCCCGTCCTTGGCCCCTCCCGGTTTCGGAGTCCTTTCCCCGCCTCGGAGCCCCCTCCCCGTCTCGTCCCCCGCCTCGGCCAGTCGCCCCAACACGCCCCAGCCTCTTCCTCGTGTCGGCTGGTTTCCGCGCGGGTGCCACACGCCCGCCCCCCCCAGATGGCATTCTGTGGCCGGTCGATGTGTGGCTGCGGGCAAAATTGCCCCCAGCCACACGATCATCGCCCCCACACCCCCTTCTGGCGGGGGTCTGCGTGTGGCATCTCTGCGAATAATAATTTCAACAACATTTCTTATTGGAGAATTGACGGAAATTCTCATCTTTGCGTATGGCCTCTATATGGTTGGAGGCGGAACCTATAATCTTAATACTATGGAACAGAAGCAATATTTTCATTTCTGTGCTGACGGCGAAGAAAGCCGCAACTTCATTATCTGCGAAAAGGACTATCGCGCTAATTTTAATCTTATCGGAGTTTGTGCCGCTAACTCTGATGTTGTGGTTTTATCTTTCTCTATAGAAGACAGTCACCCACATGGTTTGTTATGGGGTACACTTTCCGCCTGCTTGGACTATGTCGGTAAGTATGAAAAACAATATCGTCATTATGCCGCCAGAACACATCCTCCGGGAATGAAGTTCGAATTCAAGTGTGAGCTGTATCCGATTAACGATGAACAGTATCTGAAAAACGTAGCGACATACACTATTATTCAGCCGACCAAAGACGGAAAGCCCATCATGTATTACGACTATCCGTGGGGGACCGGCTCTATGTATTTCAGAAAACAACCATACACCCCGGTCTGGTATTACGACGATCAAGGTATTATTCAAACGCCCGTCCCTTTCGGAAGCCTTACGGCTAGAGAACAGAGGGCCGTCACCCACTCACAGATTCTTACGATATCCGAAGAATGGCTTGTGTGTAATGGCCTCATATTGCCGTCTAATTATGTGGATGTTCAGCGTTTCGAGAGTATTTACCGAACGCACAACAGCTTCAGGGTTTTTACGTCGAGCCCGAAAAAGAGAGAGGAAATAATGCTTCAGGCTATGGCAGATTATCGCGGCGTATCCCTTGAAGACCTTGAAGCGAGAAGAATCTGCGGCGAGGTGTGCAAGCAAATGTTCGGATTCCGTGATCCGAGAAGGCTGGATGCTCCCCGGCGCATTAATCTCGCCCAGCAGTTGCGCCGGCAATACAGACTATCGTTCAGACAGTTATCCTCTTTGGTCTATGTCTCGGAGATAGAGCTTCGAAGATATGTCCCCGCCTAGGCTTTCAGAGAGTCTTCTGCAAGGCGGAGATTGTAGCTTGCTATACCGGCCTGAGCGGAAGAAACGGCGCTCAAGATGGAATATGCCTCGCTGAAATAGTGTTTGGCTGTTGAATAATCGCGCGCTGTAGCGTAGTAGTACATGCCGATGAAATTATAGGCAAGGCCGCAGTCTTCTTTCAGTCTGTAGCCATTATCCTCCCATACCTGAACGGCCTCTTCAAATAGCGGCTTGGCTTCTCCGTAACCGGACAAATATAGCGTCATCATTCCTAGTTTGAAACTCAGGTAAGCTGACGTAGTTGGGACAGTAACGGTTTTTGCATACTTTCTTGTGTATTCCGCACAAACTTTGAATAATCTAATCGATTCGTTTTTGTGGCCAAGATTATACTCGCAGGCGCCCAACAAGAAGGCGCATTCAATGTATTGAAGGCCTTGTCTGCCGACCGACCTCCCAGACTCCATAGCCTTATTAAGATAATCACAGGCTGTGCTCCAGTCCCCTCTTTTGGTATAGCACGTCCCAATTATTTCATAAGTCTGGCAGACCGACAGATGGTTGAAGCCGAAAAAGGACTCGCGGATCTTCAGCGCTCGCTTATAATAGTCAAGGGCCTCGTCATATTTGCCGCAGGCTTCCGCAAGATATCCCTGGCCATAATAGGCGTTTGCCGTGGACTCATCATTCTCTCCAACAGCTTCCAGACTACGGGTGAGGGCCTGATCAAAATAATATCTGGCCTCATCCGGCTTTTTCAAATCGCAGAGAGCGATTCCAATATTATAATACGCCAGGATTGTGTCAAGAGAATGGCTCCCGCGAGCTTTCTCTGTTATTTGCAGGTCCGTCAGAAATACTTTTAGACCTTCGTTTTTGTCTTTCTTGTAATCAGAGTAATAAGACGCGATCACACTCAAACAATTACCTGCCAGGCCGCTTTCCCCCATCCCTATTTGCTTCAAGATGGAGTAAGCCTTGTTTGCGGCATCTAGCGCTTCTTCCCACTCGCCTGTGTCGGCATGGGCTCTGGCTAAATAAAACCACGCTTTGGCTTCATCTTCACCGGAAGCGCTCTCTCCAATCTCTGTCGACGTCTTAAAGTAACGCTTGGCTGAGGAATAATCGTTTGCGACATAGAATAGTACATAACCTATCCCGTTGAGGATAGCCTGTCTGTACTTAACGGCGGATGCCGTGTCGTGGATCCAATCCTGCGAGAGATAGACTTCAGGATTCATGCCCTTCAGAATCAGAAAATGCCAATACCTGCCAAGTGTAAATAAATCTCTTCTGTAGAGTTCGGCAAAGATGCCGACTTGGGTAATATAATCATAGAGCTTGCGCTCTTCGGCCAATTTAAAATAGTGAACCGGAAGCTCGTCAATGGCGCGGGAGGCCTTAGGGGTGTCCTTGAAATACTTTATGATGGCTTCCCTGGTTTTTGTCTCTTTTTTGGAATACGCCTCCTTTGCCGCCTCAAGGAGTCGGTTGTGATGGAAAGACAGCAGACCGTTGCTTACCAGTAAATGTTGTCGGAATGAACATAGAAATTGAGAAAGTGACAGCCTGGAGCATCCGGAGATTGCTAGGATTTCAGCCTCAGAGATTCCTTTGGCGGAGAAGGCGATCAAGCTTAGCGCAGCCTCCACCGTTTTACTGTCGAAGTCCTTCTCCTTTCTGCGGATGATTCTTCGGTAGAAGTCGCGTGAATCCTGAGACGAAAGGTAATAATTGATTAATTGGTCAAGCTGGTCGAAAACACCGAAAGAAATAAGTTCGTCCAACAAAGTTTTCAACTCATTGGCATTGGCTGATCCTACCCAATTCGCAATACGGTCTGCCTGTTGGTGCGAGAGCTTTTTACCATAGTTCGCAAGATAAAAGTCTATAAGATTCCTGCGGCGGTTGAGGTCCAACGGCTCCAAGAGGAGCTCTTCGGCACCGCGAAGCCTGATTGCAGAAAGAGTGTCATCCTTGTTCGTGGTAGTGAAAATGATTTTTGCTCCAACGGGGGTTTTCTCCAACCACCTTAAACGCTTGGATTTATCTTCTTCGGACAGATTGTCCACGCCGTCGAGTACCAACAAGACCGGCTGTTTTTCCGCCGCCTTGGTGAGCGATGCGCCGACGGACTGTTTTTGATCTCCGGACAACTCCTCGGAAATAGAAGCCGCTATGCATTGCGAATCAGTGACCCCGGCAAGCCCGATGGAGCGAAAGACCACTCGATATGAACCGGAAATAGTCTGCAGCCAGTTCGCGACCAGTGCACTTTTTCCTATTCCGCTTTCGCCATAGACGACAAGCTCCCTGTTTATTCCGCGCAGGAAATTGTCCAATCTGTTAAAATGGTCTGGATTCGGCAAATAGATTTCGCGAAGTCTCTCTAGGCGGGACTGTTCGTTCAGCCGCTCTTTGTCTACTTGGGAAAGATTTTCCTGAGGGTATAACGAGTCTAGCAACGCAAGAAAATCCTGCTCGACCAAAGCGCCTAAATCTTCAGGTTTTGAAAATGGCTTGAGGGGATAACGCCCATCTTTGATTATCTCGTCTTTGAGATGCTTGACGCGAACGTCCTGGGCCCATCCTGGGCGCTCATAGAAATAAGCGTGCTGAGTGCCACTTTTTCTAAGAATACCATATTGGATTTCGATCTCCGTGACGCTCAGTTGGCGATTGATGTCTGAGGTGAGCCAGGCGCCATACTCCTCACTGAGGAATGGGTTCCTGTTCAGTTCTTTGGCGGAAGGACACCATCCGTAGCGATCTCCGAGGATGCCGATGAAGAACGGCCTTGAGTTATCTATTTCGCGCAGGCAGATCTCGAGCACTTTACCGTTTTCCGCCTCCGATTGGGTAATTCCCCACCTGAGGTCCAGCGGAACTACTCCGACATTTCTTTCTGCTGCAATCGACTGAAGTTTGGGGAACACCTTTTTCATGAGGTGATCCCTTTCTGACTTCATATCTTTAAAGGTTGAAGAGATGAAGATTCGGATGTTTCTGCGTCCGGAGGCCGATGTGTGGTTCATAACTAGGTAAAGGTAGTGATTATTTAGCAGAAGTGCCACACGCTCACCCCCGCCAGGGCGCCCTCTGAGGCAGGCCGATGTGTGGCTGGGGGCAATTTTGCCCTTAGCCACACGCCTGTGGCCCCCACAACCACTTCTTGAAGGGGTAAGCGTGTGGCATCTCTGCGGAGACGCGCGGAGAATAACAAGAGGGGAGAAGAATGCGGGGGGGGGCAAAGAAAAAATCAGCCGACCCATTGGGCCGGCTGATTTGGCGAATCGCCGAGGAACTACTCGTCTTCCTTCTCGGAGGCGGCGTAGTCGGCGATGAGTTTGCTCTGGATGTCGCCAGGTACCGGCTGGTAGTCTGCGAACTCCATCGTGAAGCTTGCGGAACCGGAGGTCAGCGAGCTCAGAACTGTCGAGTAGCGGTAAAGTTCTGCGAGCGGAACACGGGCCCTGAGGATGCTGAATCCTTCATCGGAACCGAGGTCGCCGAGGATACCGCGACGGTTCTGGAGGTCGGACATGACTGCGCCCTGGTACTCACCGGGGGTAGTGACCTCAACGTTGTAGATAGGCTCGAGGATCTTCGGACCGGCGATGCGGAAGGCCTCCTTGAAGGCGTTGCGGCCGGCGATGATGAAGGCGATTTCCTTGGAGTCCACCGGGTGCATCTTACCGTCATAGACATAGACGCGGATGTCGCGTGCGTACGAACCGGTGAGTGGTCCTTCGACCATGCGGTCCTTGATACCCTTGAGGATAGCGGGCATGAAGCCGAGGTCGATGGCGCCACCGACGACGCAGTTGTAGAACTCAAGCTTGCCGCCCCACTCGAGGTCGATGACTTCCTGGGACTTGATGTTGAGCTGAGTGTCCTTGCCGTCGATAGGGAACTTGGTGCGGAGTTCTCCTTCTGCAGGGCAGACGAGGAGATGAACCTCACCGAACTGACCGGCGCCGCCGGACTGCTTCTTATGACGATACTGGGCGGTTGCCACCTTGGTGATAGTCTCGCGGTAAGGCACCTTCGGAGCGAAGAGTTCGATCTCGAGGCCGAACTCGTTGTTCACTCTCCACTTCACCGCGTTGATGTGCTGCTCGCCGTTTCCGCTGAGGATGGTCTGACGGAGTTCCTTGGAGTACTCCACGATGACGGTGGGATCCTGTGAGGAGATCTTCTTCAGAGCCTCACCGAGCTTCTGCTCGTCCTGCTGGACCTTGGCCTTGATGGCGCAACGGTACTTGGGCGCAGGGTACTGGATCTTCGCGAAGTTGAGGTTCGATCCGATAGCGGAAAGGGTGGTGTTGCTCTTGCCGTTCTTGAGTTTCACTGCGCAGCCGAAGTCGCCGGCCTTGAGAACCTGGACGGGCTCTTTCTTGGTTCCTGCGACAGCGTAGATTGCGCTGAGACGCTCCTTGTCACCAGTCTCGGGGTTCTCGAGATCGAGACCTGCGGAGATAGCGCCGGACATCACCTTGAAGTAAGAAACCTCACCGAGGTGGTGCTCCACGTTATTCTTGTAGATGAAGAGGCCAGCGGCTGCTTTCTCGTCAACCTCGGGGGCGACTGCGGAGTTAGCGATGAACTCGAGTAGACGCTTCACGCCCACGTTCTTCTTTCCGGAGACGCAGAGGATAGGATAAACCTCGCGGTTCTTGATACCGATTGCAAGACCGTTGATGATCTCCTCGTCGGACAGGGTTCCTTCCTCGAAGAACTTCTCCATCAGAGCGTCGTCGAACTCAGCGACCTTCTCGATGAGGGCCATACGGGCTTCCTCTGCCCTGTCGGCGAACTCTGCGGGGATCTCCTGGGTGTCGTTGTACTTCATTGTGAGGACGTCCACTACTCCGTTGAAGTCCACGCCGGTGGCGGTGGGGAACTGCAGTGCGAGGTACTTGCTGCCGAGGGCCTCCTTAAGGGCGTGCTGAGCAAGATCCCAGTCTGCCTTCTCGCCGTCCAGATGGTTCACTGCGACGATGAGGGGGAGTTTGAACTGGTCTGCATAGCGGAGAGCGTTGCGGGTGCCGACCTCGATGCCCTGCTGGGCATTCATAACGAGGACGCCGTTCTCGCAAACGCGGAATCCGGCATATGCTCCGCCGATGAAGTCATCGGAACCGGGGGCGTCCAGGATGTTGATCTTCTTGCCCTGGAACTCTGCGTACACGGGGGTTGCGTAGATCGACCTCTGGTTGAGCTTCTCAAGGTCGTCGAAATCGGAGACGGTGTTTTTGTCCTCAATGGTACCGCGCCTCTCGATGACTTTTCCTTCGAAAAGCATAGTTTCTGCGAGCGTGGTCTTGCCGGACTTCGTTGCGCCCAGAAGGACCACGTTGCGGATGTCTTTTGCTGAATACTCTTTCATCTTGATTATAGTTTTTTGTAGATTTTTCTGAAAGTCTGCAAATCTATTAAAAATAGTGGTCTAAAACAAATAAAAATCAGCCATCCCATTCCTCCGACCTTCGCTTCGCTCATCCCTCCCCCGGGCTCTGCCCTGGGGCACCCTCCCGCTATCAACCGCGGGTGGTTAGGGTCATCGGAACGGGACGGCTGATTTTCACTAAATACCTAATTCAGATTTCATTTGACGAAGCAGGTCGAAGGCCTGGAGGGGAGTCATGTTGTTGAGGTCCGCCTGTTCGAGTTTCGCGCGAAGCGAACTCAGGACCGGATCGTCGAGTTGGAAGAACGAGAGTTGCAGGCTGCCGTCGGCCTCGACCTTCCCCTGCTTGGACAGGGCCTCGGCGCGCTTCTCGCGGCGCTCGAGTTCCACCAGGGTCCGCTCGGCCGACTCAACGACCTCCTTCGGCATGCCGGCAAGCCTGGCCACATGGATACCGAAACTGTGCGCGACCCCGCCCGGCTCGAGTTTTCGCAGGAAGATGACATCCTTGCCCTGCTCCTTGACCGCTATGTGGTAGTTCTTCACGCGCGGGTAGGCCGCCTCTAGGTCATTGAGTTCGTGGTAGTGCGTGGCGAAGAGCGTTTTCGCGCCCTTGCCGTATTTATGGACGTACTCCACGAGCGCGCGGGCGATGCTCATTCCGTCGTAGGTGCTGGTGCCACGGCCGATTTCGTCCAGCAGCACGAGCGAACGGGCGCTCAGATTATGCATGATCATGGCCGTTTCGAGCATCTCCACCATGAAGGTCGACTCGCCGCGGGAAATGTTGTCAGTCGCGCCCACGCGGGTGAAGATTTTGTCGAAGAAGCCGAAGCGCGCGGCGTCAGCCGGGACGAACGAGCCCGCTTGGGCCATCAGGATAATCAGGGCCGTCTGGCGCAGCAGCGCGCTCTTTCCCGCCATATTCGGACCGGTCAGAATCATTATCTGGTTAGTGGCGCTGTCCATATGGATGTCGTTCGGGACATACTGCTCGCCCGCGGGCATGAGCGTCTCGATCACGGGATGGCGACCGGCCTTTATGTCTATGGAGTTCGACTTGTCGATCTCCGGGCGGCAGTAGCCACGGTCAACGGCCTGCTGGGCATAGCCCTGGAGCACGTCCAACTGTGCGACCACCTTGCAGTTCGCCTGGATATCGCGTATGCAGCCCTGGATGTATGCGATAAGGTCGCCGTAGATGCGGGATTCGATTTCGTAGATGTTGGCCTCGGCGCCGAGAATCTTCTCTTCGTAGTCTTTGAGTTCCTGGGTGATGTAGCGCTCGGCGTTCACGAGGGTCTGCTTGCGCACCCACTCCGGCGGGGCCATATTCTTATAGGCGTTGCGAACCTCCAGGTAGTAGCCGAAGACGTTGTTATAGCCTATCTTCAGCGACGGGATGCCCGTGCGTTCGCTCTCTTCCTGCTGGAGTTTCAGCAGATAATCCTTGCCGCCGGTGGAGATGCCGCGGAGATCGTCAAGGGTGGCGTCCACGCCTGCGGCGATGACCTCGCCCTTGCCGATTTGGGCGGCAGGGTTCTCCGCGAGGGTCGAAGTGATCTTTTCAACCACCTTGTCGCAGTTCTTCATCTTTGAGGCCAACTTCTCGAGGGCCTCGACTCCGGAGCCTGCGCAAAGATTGCGGATGGGGGTCATCTGGGCGAGGCTGCGACTGAGTTGCATCACCTCGCGCGGGAGTATCTTTCCGGTGGCGGCGCGGGCGATGATACGCTCCAGGTCGCCTACATTGCTGATTTCGCCCTGAATCTCTTCGAGGGCGCCGTCGTTGTCGTAGAAGAACTGCACGCAGTCGTAGCGGGCGTTCAGTTCGGCGAGATCCAGCGAGGGTAGCGCGAGCCACTGGCGGAGGAGGCGGGCGCCCATCGGCGAGCAGCAGCGGTCGATAGTTTCGACCAGGCTGACGCCGTCCTTGCCCGCCGCCGACGCGAATATCTCGAGGTTGCGCACGGTGAACTTGTCCATCCACACGAACTTCGCCTCGTCTATGCGGGACAGGCTGCAGATATTCTTAAGTCCGACGTGCTGCGTCTGCTCGAGGTAGAAGATCAGGGCGCCGGCCGAGCATATGCTCAGAGGGAAATTGTCCACGGCAAAGCCCTTCAGGCTCTTCACGCCGAGTTGCTGGCAGAGTTTTTCGTAGGCCGCTTCGTAGACGAAGGCCCACTCTTCCATAGAGGTGATGTAATAATCGCCGTAGCGCTCCTTGACGGCATTGCGGATCGAACGCTCCACGACGAGTTCCTTGGGCTGGAAGGAAGAGAGCAGGGTGCCTATGTAGTCCAGGCTGCCCTGGGCCACCTGGAAGGTGCCAGTGCTGGCGTCCAGAAACGCCGCGCCGCAGACATTGTCCTCGAAATAGAGTCCGCAGAGGAAATTGTGCTCTTTCTGGTCCAGCATTCCTTCTCCGAAGGCTACACCGGGCGTAAGTATCTCTGTAACACCGCGTTTAACAAGTTTGTTTTTTACGAGCGCGGGGTCCTCCAACTGGTCGCAAATGGCCACTTTATAGCCTGCGCGGATGAGTTTCTGGAGGTAAGTCTCTATTGCGTGGTGCGGAAATCCGGCCATCTCGGTCGGGCCTTTCTCGCCGTTGGACCTTTTTGTGAGCACCAGACCCAACACTTTGCTGACCAGCACCGCGTCGTCTGAGTAGCATTCGTAGAAGTCTCCGACACGGTACAGCAGCACCGCTTCCGGATGCTGCGCCTTGACGGCGAAGTAGTGCCGGAGCATCGGGGTGTCCTCTGTCTTTTTCGTTTTAGCCATAGGCTCAAATTTAAGCAATTTCCGCCACTTTTCCGGCTAGTTCTATGAATGCCTGGGCGTCGGGGCCGGTTCCGAGGGCGGCGGGCTGGCCGGCGTCCCCGCTCTCGCGTACGCTCTGAACGAGCGGAATCTGCGCGAGCAGGTCCAGGCCCAGCCCGGCCGCCATCTCCGCCCCGCCGTCGCGTCCGAAAATGAAGTACTGCTCATCCGGATGCTCGGACGGAGTGAACCAGGCCATATTCTCCACTATTCCCAGGATTCTGCGGTTGACATTTTCGTTCTGGAACAGGCCGATTCCCTTGCGCACGTCGCTGATTGCCACCTTCTGCGGGGTGGTTACGACGATTGCGGAGTCCATTCGGATGTCCTGCACTAGCGAAATGTGGATGTCGCCCGTTCCCGGAGGGAGGTCGATCAGCAGGAAGTCGAGTTCGCCCCAATCCACCTGCAGTATCATCTGCTTGAGCGCGCTGCACGCCATGGGCCCGCGCCAGATCAGCGCCTGGTCCTCGCCGGCGAAGTAGCCTATGCTCATCCATTTCACGCCGTATTTCTCGATGGGCACCATCAGTTCGTGGCCTTCTTCGCCATAGGCGGCGGGCTGCATGCCCTGGGTGGCGGTCATCGTGGGGACCGACGGTCCATAGACATCCGCGTCCGCGAGTCCTACCTTGTAGCCCAGCCGCGCGAGCGCCACGGCCAGGTTCACGGCCACGGTCGATTTGCCCACGCCGCCCTTGCCGGAGGCGATGCCGATGACTTTGCCGATGCGCTTGATGCCGTCATCGCTCAGTTCGAGTTTTTTCTTCGCGGGCTTCGGGTCCTCGGCGACCACCGTTTTGACCTCGGATTCCACGTCAGGGAAGTTGCGGATGAGCGCCGCGCGGGCCGCGCCTATGAGGTACTCGGCGAGCGGGTCGCGGCGTTTGGGGAAGATCAGCGTGACAGTGATTTTCCTGTCTGTCGCCTCTATGTCCCCGACCATTCCGAGTTCGACTATGCTCTTATTCTGTTTAGCGGGGTGCACGACCTCGAGCAGAGCAGACTGTATTTCGTGAATGTCCATATTTATCATTTCGCCCTCGCGGGCCGTTAAAACAATGTGGGTTCCAGTTCTTTCGGATGGAAACTCTTGCGGTGATGCTCTGTCCACCCATATTTCTTAATGGCGGCGATGTGCTCCGGGGTTGGATAGCCTTTGTTGGTGTTCCAGCCGTACTGAGGGAACTGCTTCGCCAGTTCGATCATATAGTCGTCGCGGTAGGTTTTGGCAAGAACCGACGCCGCTGCTATGCAAGCATACGTCGCGTCGCCATGGACCACCGTTTCGTAGTCCTTGCGTGTGTACGGACCGAACGGGCGGAACTTATTGCCGTCTATCAGAAGGAATTCCGGCTGGACCTTGAGTTTCAACACGGCTCGCTGCATACCCGTCACGGATGCCCAGAGAATGTTCAGTTTGTCTATCTCCTCCGCGGAGACCTCCTCCACCGCCCACGCAATCGCTTCCCTTTCGATTATCGGCCTTAACTCCTGGCGGGCCTTTTCGGTCATCTGCTTCGAGTCATTGAGCAGCGGGTGGTGAAAGTCTCTCGGCAGGATTACGGCCGCGGCGAACACCGGACCGGCAAGCGGTCCTCTCCCCGCCTCGTCGCACCCCGCCTCGATTCTCCCCTCCTGTTTAAAACTCAACAGCTTGATTTCCTTCATACACGCAAATTTAATGAATAGTTGGCACATCTCCCTATGCGTTGGAGGGGTTTTTACCGGAAAGAAATAACGGCTCCCTTGCAGAGGTCCGGAGGGCCCTTGCTATGGGTGTGGAATAATGCCATTTCTGCTCGGGGGGCGGTCGCGTCCACCCCTGAACAGAAGGCGCCGGACGCTTAGTCGCGGCGGTTCTTGGCGGAGCGGAGTTCTTTGTGGAGGGTCAGATTCTCCTGCGCGAGATGCGCGATGCGGGTTTTCTGCTCGTCGATCAGTTGAATCTGAGTCTTGACCGTCTGCCTTTCAGAGAAGATCAACTGGGTGAGGATGTCCAGTTTTTCCTTCAGCACCTCGATCTCATCGTCTTTCTCCCTGATGACTGCGTTCAGTTGCTCCTTGTGAGCCTCGCTTTCCCGCAGCATATTAGAAGAAAGTTCTTCTACACTGTACCCGAAAAGGATCTTCTCCTCCGGGAGCCCGCAACTTTCAGCCATCTTGGTGATTTGTTTGTTGATCACCGAAGTCTTTCCGTGTTCGAGATTGATGTAGGCCTGACGGGAGATTCCGATTTTCTTGGCCATTTCCGCCTGCGTCAACTTCAATGAGTTTCGCACCTCGGCGATGTTTTTTTCGACTTTCTTTTTGCCCATAAGTGTAGCATTTTAAGTGTTAAACAAATGAGCCACAATAATATAAAAGACTTCACTGATTATGCGCCAAGCAATTCTTTACTCGGTAAACGCGGGGTTTACTTTTCGCGATTTTTTTCAAATTTTTTCGTTTTTTTGCCCTCCCCCCCCGAAAAATCCTGTCTAAAACCCCTATCAGACCTCCCCCCCTGCCCTTCTGCTCCCCATATCTCGCCCATTCTCCCGTTCTGTCCCCGTGGCCTTCTTCTCCCTCAAAAAAACTTCCTACTACTCTGCGGAAATTCCCGCAGAGTAGTTCTATTTTTCCCTGCCGCGGACGTCTCCTGCCCTTATTTGCGGAAGGTCACCCACGCATTTGCGGAAGGTCCCTTTTTGTGCGGGGGACCTTCCGCAGTCATGTTGCCCCACAGATACATGTAATGCTTTTCGCGTGCGGAAGGTGTCACCCTTAAAATCACACCTTCCGCAAATGCCCCGAATACCTTCCGTATCCATTCTCGCCTACAAGTACCTGTAGCCCATTTCGGCCGCGGAAGGTCCCTGTCAATTCGCTCCCTTCGCGTGGCACCACCCGTGTATTGAAGGGTGATAGCCACGTTTATATCCTTCATCCCCCAGTATCCTACCCTCGATCGCGCTGCGCCGAGCCTTGGATGGGGCTCAGCTTGCGCGATGGGTACTTTGCCCGACGATTATTCGGTCGTATTAACTGGTGTCGGGCCCCGGCGACCCCGAAGCCGGGCCCCTCTCAGTACCGACCGCTCGCCACCTCGCGGCCTGTGTCTGTCGGGCCAAAGGGTCGGAAACGCCCGCGCCAAAACGCAGTCTCCGCCCCTTCGGCTTATCTGGTAGGGCGGTCGAGTACGCGGTGTCCCGGCAGATTACCCTCTATCGGTTCCAACTAACTTCCGAATACATATTCGTTAGCCCCCGGCAGGGATGTTATCGCGAAGGGTTGGGCCTCATGGTTTGCACTCCCGTAGAGCCCGCGCGGGCTAAACAATCGGGGACGATTTTTTCGAAGGGTTGAAAGAGGTCGCGGGCACTCAGGCAAGCAACCGGGCAAGCGCTCCCGTGAGCGACCTCAGGGACGATCTTCGACAAAATCGTACCAACCTTTAACCCCTCGCGCTTCCCCTCCCGCCCAGCGCTAGTCTGGTAGTCCCTCCGCACTCATTTTTGTCTAGATGAAGCCAGGCAATATGCAGTACAGCATATCCTGGAAGGGGCTATGCTGGCTTCATACGACGAAATCGGCCTGTGAAGCCAGGCCGAAGGCCTCAAGGGCCGTTCTGGAAGGGGAGTTCCGGCTTCATCCTGGCCGAAACACTCCAAATCTCCATTTTAGCTAAGTGGCGCTACAAAATCAAAACAAAAATAGCCTCAAAAGCCACTCTGGAGGGGGGGTACCACGTGGGGCTAATTCACGATACACGAAAAGAGGCGCGAAAATCCTCCAGATCGGCGCACAAAAATACCCCCGGCGGAGAGCCGAGGGTATTTGAAAGAAATGATATCTGAATTACTTCTTTGCGGATTTGCGGAGGATGGTGTCGACCATGATCGGGGTACCGATCATAATCGAAGCGTAAGTTCCGATGATGATACCGAGGCAGAGGGCCACCGAGAGACCGCGGATGGACTCGCCGCCGAAGATCGCGATAGCGAGCATCGGGAGGAGGGTCGAGACCGAGGTGTTCACCGTACGGGTGAGGGTGGCGTTCAGAGCCTTGTTCACGGTGTCCTTGAAGTCATCGTTCGGATGGAGCATCAGGTTCTCGCGGATACGGTCGAAGATAACCACGTTGTCGTTGATGGCGTAACCGATAATCGTAAGGATTGCGGCGATGAACGTCTGGTCAACGTCGAGGTTGAACGGCAGGATACCCGAGAAGAACGAGAAGAATCCGATGATGATGATAGCGGTGTGCGCCAGCGACACCACGCCGCCAAGACCCCAGGCCCAGCCCTTGAACCTCCAGGCTATGTAACCGAAGATCACGAGGAGGGCGATGATCACAGCGATGATGGCGTTACGCCTGATGTCGCTTGCGATCGAAGCGCCGACCTTGTCGGAACTGATGATACCGTTGGGGTTCTCGAGAGTCGAAGTGAACTCGCTGAACGAAACTGGCTCGGAATAGAATCCGCTGAGAGCCTCGTAGAGCATACCCTCAATCTCGGCGTCCACTGCGGAAGACTCATCCTTGTACTTGTAAGAGGTCGTAACCTTCATCTGGCTGTCTCCACCATACTGCTTGACCTCCACGGAAGCGTTGCCGACGGTTTCGTCTGCAGCGACGGCCGCGTTGAAGACCTCGAGGGTCTTTGCGCGAACCTCTTCCGCTACCACGGGCTTGTCGAAGCGCACGATGTAAGTGCGGCCACCGGTGAAGTCAACACCGTAGGTGAAGCCCTTGAGGAAGATAGAGCAGAGTGCGAGCACGATGACGGAACCGGAAATGATGTAGGACCACTTGCGGGCTCCGATGAAGTTGATCTTCGTGTTCTTGAGGAAGTTCCTGGTGAAGTTGTTCTCGAAGGTGACGTTCTTGCCCTTGCTCACACGGTCGTCGAAGATGATCCTCGTGATGAAGATCGAAGTGATCACGGAAGTGATGATACCGATGATGAGGGTGGTGGCGAAGCCCTGGATGGGACCCGAACCGAACACGAAGAGAACGATACCCGTAAGGAGGGTGGTCACCTGACCGTCGATAATGGCGGAGTAGGCGTTCTGATATCCGTCGTGGATAGCCTTGCTCATGCCCTTGCCGGCCTTGAGTTCCTCCTTCACGCGCTCATAGATAATAACGTTGGCATCCACAGCCATACCCAGGGTCAGGATCAAACCGGCGATACCCGGGAGGGTAAGGGTTGCTCCGAAGGCCGCGAGGGTACCGAAGAGGAACACGACGTTGGTCATAAGCGCGACGTCTGCCACAAGACCTGCTCCCTGATAGAAGAAGATCATATAAAGCAGAACGAGGATGAAAGCGATGATAAAGGAGATCAGACCCGCACGAATGGACTCTGCACCGAGGGAGGGACCCACAACCTGCTCCTGAACGATGGTCGCAGGGGCGGGAAGTTTACCGGACTTGAGAACGTTCGTAAGGTCGGTCGCCTCCTCGATGTCGAACTGGCCGCTGATCTCGGAGTTACCTCCGGTAATCTCGGTGTTCACGACAGGGTAAGAGTAGACGGTGCCGTCCAGCACGATCGCGATCTGCTTGCCGATGTTGTCCTTGGTCAGACGGGCCCAAATGTTAGCGCCTTCAGCGTTCATGGACATGCTGACGGTGGGGGCGCCGCTGCCGCGCTGGTTGTTGTACGACACGCGGGCGTCCGTAACCACACTACCGTCGAGCGGAGCCTTGCCGTCGCGGGAGCTGACCTTGATGGCGATAAGTTCATAGACATTGTCCACGGCGACGCGGTCCGAAGGTTTCACTGACCACATCGGGCGGAACTCGGCCGGGAAGATG
Organism: uncultured Bacteroidales bacterium; assembly: GCA_905234485.1. GTDB lineage: Bacteria > Bacteroidota > Bacteroidia > Bacteroidales > UBA932 > Cryptobacteroides. Next base: position 15,351 of record CAJOHV010000025.1, read on the forward strand.
TCCGCGGTCTCACGAAGGAGAGCGCCCACCTTGGCGGTGTCCACAGCGTTTGCATAACCGATCAGAGCGCCCTGGCGGGACTGCGAGGGAGTGAGGACCGAGAAGAGGGGGTTAGCCTTCTTGTAGGCCTCAAGTTCTGCGCTGGAAGCCTTCTGCTGGGCGAGTTCCTGCTCCACCACATCGTTCGAAGCCTCGGCCTTGGGGGCCACGGTCTCAGAACTTCTGAGCTGAGCGAGGGTCTCGTTCGCCTCTTCGAGGTAAGGGTAAATCTCCGAATTCTCGAAGGTGGTCCAGAACTCGAGCGAAGCGGTTCCCTGGAGGAGTTTACGCACACGCTCAGGCTCTTTCACGCCCGGGAGTTCGATAAGGATGCGTCCGGTGTTTCCAAGCCTCTGGATGGAGGGAGAAGCCACACCGAAGCGGTCGATACGGTTACGGAGCACGTTGAAGGAGTTCGCCACTGCGGCCTCCGCATCTTCGCGGATCACCGAGATGACTTCGTCGTCCGTGCTGTCCGGCTTGATGCGGTCACGCATCTCGTATGTGCCGAATATCTGGGCGAGCCTCTGACCGTTCGACACTTCCTTCCACGCCTCTGCGAAGAGGGTGATGAAGTCGCCGCGGCTGCTCACCGAACGCTCCTTGGCGAGGGCCACAGCCTTGTTGAACTCAGTGGTATGCTCACCTGCGAGGGCCTTCACGAGGTCTTCGAGCTGAACCTGCAGCATGACGTTCATACCGCCCTTGAGATCCAGACCAAGGTTGATTTCCTTTGCCTTTACATCTTTGTAAGTTTGTCCGAGATAGACTTTTTCCGAGGAGATGGAATCTGTGTACCACCTGCTCTGGTGCTTCCTGATGGAATCGAGGGCATAAGCCTGATCCTCAGCAGCAATTGTCGTCAGATCGAAAGCCTCCACTGCCTTCTCCGCATATTTCTCCGCCTTCTTCTCCATAATGCCGGTCACGGCTGTGAAGGAAAGCTGCCATACGCAGGCAAGGGCGAGGAGAATCGCTACGAGTCTGATTGCGCCTTTACTTTGCATAATTTTTGGTAGTATTTTTGATTATTATTTGTTCCAAATAAGTCCGCAAATTTAACAAAATTTTCACACAAAGAAAGGACAAATCATCTTATTTGCTATTTTTGTAATCTACACACACCGGGGTATGAAAGGGTTGGGCTTCAAATCTCTCTTGGCGCTTGCGCTCATCGCGCTGGCCTCCCTGCTATTTTTACCGACCGCTCAGGCCGCGAAGGCGAAAGTCAAGCCGGTCCCCCGCGGCCCGCTCTCTCCCCGTGACAGCCTGTGGATAAGGATGGTCACCGACTCCTCGCTGGTGATTCTGCCGTACGTGGACGCCGACACGACCATCGAGGTTATCCCGGAAATTCCCGAAGACACTCAGGCCCGCATAACGGACAGCCTGATGATGCGTCAGGACAGCATAATCCGGGCGCAGAAGATAGCGGACAGCATCAGAGTCGCGCGACAGGACAGCCTGGACCGTGTGGCCGCCATGATCGACGAACTGGTGCAGAAAGGCAACGACTACAGCGAAATGTACTATTTCGCGAAGGCCTACGAAAGTTTCCTGAAGGCCGAAGGTCTCTGTTCGGATCCGGAATTCAAGGCTGCGATCGCCGAGAACCGCAAGAAGTGCGACTATGCCCGCAGCCACACCCAGAAGATACCCGAGTTGACCGTGGTCGCGCGGGCGCTCTTCAGCGTGGACGACTTCTTCCTCTATTATCCGCTGCCGGACAAGTCCTGGCGTCCCGTGGTCGGAGCGCCCGCGGTCTACTACACCGGCACCGATTCGGAAATCCACCTCAACCGCGATGCCGCCCTGGATATGATCTATCCCATGTACGACGGCGACAGGATGTACTTCGCATCGAAGAACCTGCCGGGATTCGGCGGCTATGACCTGTTCTATGCAGACTGGGACGAAGCGCTCGGCGAGTGGGGAGAGCCGCACAACATGGGCTTCCCGTACTGCTCACCGTACGACGACTTCCTGTTTATGAAGACGGAAGACGGCCAGTACAGCGTGTTCGCGTCCACCAGAGGTTTGGGCGAGGATGGCGAAGACGTGCATGTCTATGTCATAAAGAACAACGCCAATGTCACCTACCGTGCGGTTAACAAGCCCCGCGAGCTCGCGCAGATAGCGGAGTTGGCCCCGAACGCCGAGGTCGCGCCTGGCGAGGGCCACGGCGAGGGCCCGCAGGCGCAGTACCAGGCGGCGGTGGACAAGGAGCAGGAACTGCGCGCGAGACTCGAGTCCGTGTTAGCCGAAGAGCGCCCGACCCTGCAGGCCGAACTTGACGCGGTGCTCGCAGAGAAAGCGCGCCTCGAGGAACTCATCCTCAACGGAGGCGGCATTAACGCCCCGGGCGAATACGAGATAGTAACTACCGGTGTCGAGGGCTCTTTCTCGTTCACGAAGAAGTCCTACGGTCCCGCAATCAAGATTATATTCGACGAATAATATGACACCTACCCTTATCATTATTTCCCTCGTACTCCTCGGCATCTTGATGATGCTGATTGAGTTCCTTATCACGCCCGGAATGGGCTTCGCCGGCATAGTCGGCCTTGCTTCTTTCGTGGGCGCGTGCGTTTATGCCTTCATAGTGGAAGGCACCCAGACGGGCACTATCGTCACCGCCGTGGTGGCCGTGATAGTCGTTATCCTCTTTATCTGGATGCTCCGCGGCAAATCCTGGAAGAAACTCGAGCAGAAGGAGCAGATCGACGTGAAGACCAACACCGACGTGGAGAAAGTCGCAGTCGGCGACAAAGGCATCACCCTCAGCCGCCTCGTGCCCATCGGCAAGGTGAAGTTCGAGAAAGTCACCTGCGAAGTCCACAACGCGGACGGGACCTTCGTGGATCCCGGCGTGGAAGTGGAGGTTATCGCCGTCGAGGACAACGAAGTAATTGTAAAACCAATAAACTAACAGCCATATGACCCAAATCATCGTCTGGGGTGCGATAATCATCATCGCCCTCATCATTCTCCTCTGGTTCTTCCCCGTTCCCCTCTGGTTCCAGGCCATTCTGTCCGGAGTAAGGGTAAGCCTTATACATCTTGTGCTCATGCGTTGGAGGGGAGTCAACCCCAACACCATCGTGATGGCTCTCATCACCGGAACCAAGGCCGGCCTGACCCTGAAAGCCAACGAACTCGAAGCGCACTATCTCGCCAAGGGTAATGTCCCCAAGGTCGTTATGGCTCTTATTTCAGCCAACAAGGCTAATATTCCCCTGGACTTTAAGATGGCTGCCGCCATCGATCTCGCGGGCCGCGACGTGTTCGAAGCGGTGCAGATGTCCGTCAACCCCAAGGTCATCAATACACCTCCCGTCACCGCCGTTGCTAAGGACGGTATCCAGTTGATTGCAAAAGCCAGGGTTACCGTGCGCGCGAACATCAAGCAGCTCGTCGGCGGCGCCGGCGAGGAGACCGTGCTCGCCCGAGTGGGCGAGGGTATCGTCTCATCCATCGGCTCGGCCGCAACTCACAAAGAGGTTCTCGAGAACCCGGATTCCATCAGTAAGGTGGTGCTCGGCAAGGGTCTCGACGCCGGAACGGCCTTCGAGATTCTCTCCATCGATATCGCAGACATCGACGTGGGTAAGAACATCGGCGCAGCCCTTCAGATGGACCAGGCTGATGCAGATAAGAACATTGCCCAGGCTCACGCAGAGGAGCGCCGCGCAATGGCAGTCGCCCTCGAACAGGAGATGAAGGCGAAGGCGCAGGAAGCGCGCGCCCAGGTCATCGAGGCCGAGGCTCAGGTGCCGCTCGCCATGGCGGAAGCCTTTAGAAACGGCAATCTCGGCATCATGGACTATTACCGGATGAAGAACATCCAAGCCGATACCGAGATGCGCGAAACTATCGCGAAAGACTAATTGGCGGTGTAGCCTTCCCTATAAGTTCTGGACATAGCCTCCTTCGATCTTACGGTATGCCGGAAGTCCGAAGGGCGTAACGACCTTCTCCGACACGAGGATGTCTCCGATCTGTATTATCGTTCCGAACAGGTCGCGGTGCATATTTGACTAAATCTAAATCCTTTCAAATATCATATCGTTTATGCCTGACTTAATAATAGCTTTCTTTAGATCTTCATTAATATACAAAGAGAAACTCATTTGCCAAAAAACGTAGTCAGGACTATGAAAGATTGCGTACTGTTTATACTTATCATAATCAAAAATAGGTTTGATAATCGTATTCGTAGTTCTGTCAATAACTGTCTTTTCCCGGTCAAGTGTATCTAAATACTTTCCAAAAAAAGGAATAAAATATTCATATTTCTTTGACCTCCCTTTAATATTGACAGAAATCCAACGTAATGATTCAGTCCCATTCAGACAATTATCAATAACTGATCTCAGCCTTTGGGAGATAATTGAACAACCTAGATTATTTGAAAGATAATCAGAGCAAATGTCGGAGATATCTCCTTTTATCAGTTTGTCCTCCACCCAGACATGGTGTAATTCCATATCAAAGGGCAAAATAGTAGTATGGGACAAGTTGTCGAGCAGTTCTGGAGTTAAGAATGTGTTATTTGGACAATATGCCGCTGTCTTGATAGATTCTTCTTTTTGAAGCATCCAATAATACTTTATTTTTTCCACCACCATTTTCTTAACATTCCTGGATTTGAAATAATTACTTGTTTTACATATAGATCGTAAAGATGTAAGAACGTTTCTTGATCTCCAGCTGCCGATTGTTGAGCAAGTAGGGCTGGCGCAAACGGCGTCAGCAATAGACAAATCGACAATACTATTCGTCCCATAATCAAACCTACCTCTCAAAGATAATAATAACGAACCTTAAGGCAGAAATTGCCCTAAGCTTCGAAGAAATGGCGAAACTTAAGCTCTTTTTGGGGCTAAGCTTCTGTTTTCTAATTGTAGCGATTAGAATCCTT
>CAJOHV010000026.1:0-16150 GCA_905234485.1 uncultured Bacteroidales bacterium
TGTCGAACGCATCGCGCTTGATGTAGACGATATCCTCCACGCCGCCGATCCAGCCGGTGCCGAGCGCGTTCGCGGACTTAAGCCACGCGCGGCTGTCGTCCACCTTGCTCCAATCCACCTCCGAATAACGGCTGTCCGTGCTTATGGGCCTGATCTGCAGGACGTTGAAGATGGCCGGCGACGCCTCCAGATTGGCTGCGAACTCTATCTCCACGTCGCACTTCATCTCCTCCTTCGCGATGTCCAGAAGGCGGGTGATTATCTTCGTGAGCGGGAACATGCCGTATTTCAGGACGGACGCGAAAGTGATGAACTTCGGGCCTTCGGGGAAAGTCGAATCCACGATGCGCATATTCTCACGGTCCCACGTGCTGCCCACCTTCGCGAACGAAGCGAACTTCGGGCACTCGGCCAGCGGAATGCGCTCCAGGTTCACGGCGTCGTCCACCGAAGTCTTGAACGAATCAGGCTTGAGGCTGAGCGCAAACATAGATTTCTGAGTGTCCGAGACGGTGTTTTCGGGGGTCGAAATCTGCAGGACCTTCTTCGGCTGACGGGGTGAGAATCTGAGTACCTGCTCGCCGTCCACCACTGCCTTGCCGAGGCCATAGGCGATCTTCGCGATGCCGTCTTCAGACTTCTCGCTGCCCACGGGATAGAAGTTCACCGAACGGGCCACGCCGGAGATGGTCGGGAAATAATAACCGTCCTGCTCCGAGCCACAGATTTCCTGGATGACGATGGCCATCTTCTCTTCGGAGATAACGTTCGCGGCGGCCGTGATGTAACGGCGGGAAGAGGCGAAATACACTGAGGCGTACACGCTCTTGATAGCCTTAGTCAGAAGCCTTAGTTGCTGGTCTTCGTTCTCCGTGTGCGGGATCATATAAGTCGAGTAGACTCCCGCAAACGGCTGATAATAAGAGTCTTCCAGTTTCGAAGAAGACCTGATGGCGAGCGGTTTATTGGTATTGCGAATGAATATCTTCAACGCTTTAATCAGCTCGTACGGCAGGCGTGACGCCACGAACTCGGAGAGTATTTCCTCATCCGAAAGGTCTGAGTTGATCACATACTGAAGACCGTTTTCGATGATGAACTTCTCGAAATAGTCCGTCATCACCACCAGGGTCTTCGGCACTCTGAGGCGAACGCCCTCGAACTCGTTGTAGAGATTGTATTTCTGAAGGATGTGGTTCAGGAACGCGAGGCCGCGGGCCTTGCCGCCCAGCGAGCCCTCGCCGAGGCTGGCGAACCAGATGGTGTCGTTGTAGGCGTCCGGATTGAACTTCGCCACCACGCCGAGGCCCTGGGCGATGCGGAAATCGTGCACCAGGTCCACGACCTTCTGGCGGTTTTCTTCTATCGAGGCGAAACCCTCCACAGTGAAACCGCGCACGACCTGGCCGATCTGGAACAGACCGCGGGCGTAGAGCCACTTGGAGAGGTAGTTCGATGCTGAGAATATGTTGAAGTATTCGGCCGGGACGGTCTTCATCACCTGCTCGAACTCGGCAAGGTCGTGCGCCCTGGCGACTTCAGCGCCCGTCTGAGGGTCGGTCACCACGAAATCGCCGAAGCCGAAATGCTTGCCGATGTACTCCTCAAGTTCGTATGTCAGAGTCTTCGAGGACTTCTGAAGGAAGCCCACTCCGAGCGACTCTGCGACTTTGCGTATGCTCTCCTGCGAAGACTGCATCAGGAAAGGCATCTTGGGGTTATCTTCCCTGATATGCTTGCAAAGGTCCACGCCGGCATCCAGTTTCTCATTCTTCGACAGATCGCCTTTATGCAGCACGAAACCAACATCGGAGATAACTCCCAGCAGGTTGTTCTTGTATTTTTCATAAAGGGCAACGGCATCGTCGTAGTTGGTTGCCATCAGGATCTTCGGGCGGGCGCGCTTACGCGCCTTCTGCTGCTGCTCGTTGAGCGCGTCGCGCACAGCCGAAGCGTTCTGGTGCAGGATGATGCTGTACAGCGCCGGCAGATAGGTTGAATAGTAACGGACCGAGTCCTCGACCAGCAGAATCGCCTGAACGCCATAGTCCAGAATGTCGTGGTCGGCATTCATGTCGTCCTCGATCAGTTTGATGATGGCGACTATGACGTCCGTGCTGTTGTTCCAGCAGAAGACGTGGTCTATGCAAGATTTGTCCGCCTCCGCGATCTTGCGGAAGATTTCCTTGGCGTAGCCGCAGAGCAGCACCACCGGCATCTCCGGATTGCACTCCTTCGCTTTGTGCGAAAAAGAAAACACGTCCAGTTCGCCCACATTGTACATGGTGATGGCGAGGTCGAACTTCTCCCCCGCTTCCAGCAGTTCAAGGGCCTGAACCGTCGTCTCCACACGCACGATTGCGGGAGGATTACTCAGGTTGAGTTCCAGATAATCGGCCGCGATCAGCGACTCGATGTGACCGTCTTCCTCCAGGGAATAACTGTCGTAGTTGTTGCAGACGAGCAGGATTCTGCGAATCCTTCGCTTCATCAAAGTGGTGAAATCTTGCATACCACACAAAAATACGGATTGTGGATAAAAAGTTAAATTTTTTCTCAGAATTTTTTTGCGATTTAAAGACGGAGGCGTATCTTTGCATATGGTTAGTACCCTTATGTCTTTCGAAGAAGAAAAAATCATCCTGGAAGGTCTCACTTTCGATGATGTCCTTCTGGTGCCTGCCTTCTCGGAGGTTGTTCCGAAGCAGGTATTGTTAAATTGCCGGTTTTCAAGAAACATTTCGCTCGACATTCCAATTGTGTCCGCTGCTATGGACACTGTGACTGAAGCGCCGATGGCCCGGGCTCTCGCAAGAGAAGGAGGCATCGGCGTTATTCATAAAAATATGTCGATGGAGCGCCAGGCCGCGCAGGTGGCCGAGGTGAAGCACGACGGCCTGAAGGTCGCAGCCGCGGTCGGTATCGGCGGCGGGGCGATTGAGAGAGTCGAGGCCCTGAGCGCGGCCGGCGCGGATGCAGTCGTGCTTGACTGCGCGCACGGTCACTCGCGGAATGTGGTTGAACTCCTCAAGCAAATCAAGCGTACCTTTAATAATATAGATGTGGTCGTGGGCAACATCGCTACGGCGGACGCAGCCAAGTGCCTCATCGAGGCGGGCGCGGACGGCGTGAAGGTGGGAATCGGCCCCGGCTCCATCTGCACCACCCGTGTGGTCGCCGGAGTGGGCGTGCCCCAACTCAGCGCGATCTATGAAACGGCGAAGGCCGCTCGCGGCACGGGCGTGCCCGTGATCGGAGACGGAGGTCTCCGCTATTCGGGCGACGCCGTCAAAGCGCTCGCAGCCGGCGCGGACTGCTTGATGTTCGGCTCCATGTTCGCCGGAACTGAAGAGGCTCCGGGCGAGACCTTCGTGGACGGCGGCATCCTGTACAAAGTGTTCCGCGGAATGGGTTCGCTCGACGCTATGCAGGCCGGCTCGTCCGACCGCTACTTCCAGGAAGGCGCCACCAAACTGGTCCCGGAAGGCATAGTCGGCAAGGTGGCCTACAAAGGCCCCGTGGCAGACGTGATCTTCCAACTCATCGGAGGTATCCGCTCCGGTATGGGCTACTGCGGCGCCGCAAATCTCGAAGCCCTGAAGAATGCGAAATTCGTCAGAATCACCACAAGCGGAATGGTGGAGAGCCATCCGCACGACGTAAAGATCACCAAAGAAGCTCCAAACTACAAGTAACAGATGAATCAGTCAGACGTGCGTCCGGCCTCGATGGAAAGAATCACCGGAGAAACCCAAGCCAAAAAGTTTATCGACGAGCAAGTCAAGGCTCTGCGCGAGCAGATCGGCGACAGCAAAGTTCTCCTAGCCCTTTCCGGCGGAGTCGATTCATCAGTCACCGCGGCCTTCCTCATCAAGGCCATAGGCAAAAATCTGGTTTGTGTCCACGTCAACCACGGTCTCCTTCGCAAAGGAGAGCCGGAGGAGGTCGTGAGAGTATTTCGCGACCAACTCGGAGCAGAACTGATCTATGTGGACGCAGTGGACCGCTTCCTAAACAAACTCGCAGGAGTCACCGACCCGGAGGAGAAGCGCCACATTATCGGCAAGGAATTCATCGACGTCTTCGCCGAAGAGGCCGCCAAGTTGGACGGCATCAAATTCCTCGGCCAGGGCACTATCTACCCGGACATCCTCGAGAGCAAAGACGGCATCAAGGCCCATCACAACGTGGGCGGTCTGCCGCCGGAGTTGCATTTCGAACTCGTGGAACCCGTAAAACTCCTCTATAAAGACGAAGTCAGGGTGGTCGGAACGGCTCTCGGCCTTCCGGACAGCATGGTCTACCGCCAGCCGTTCCCCGGCCCCGGCCTGGGCGTACGCTGCACCGGCGCCATCACCCGCGACCGCCTCGAGGCAGTGCGTGAATCGGACGCCATCCTTCGCGAGGAATTCGCGAAGAACGGCCTTGAAGGCAAGGTCTGGCAGTTCTTCACCATCGTGCCGGACTACAAATCCACCGGCATCAAGGACGGCAAGCGCTCCTACGAATGGCCGGTCGTGATCCGTGCCGTCAACACCCGCGACGCCGTGACCGCCACCGTGCCGGAACTGCCCTTCGCGCTGCTCCAGCACATCACTGACAGAATCCTCAAAGAGGTGAAGGGAGTCAACCGCGTCCTCTTCGACCTCTCTCCGAAACCAACAGGAACTATTGAATGGGAATAATCATTTCTAACCTTAAGAAGTAATATGGCAAAAGTTCAGACAAACGAACCCGTTTACGATGCCCGCACCCTCGGTAAAGGCAGAATGGCGGTTCTCGGTGCCCAGCACCTCTTCGCAATGTTCGGTGCGACGGTTCTCGTACCCGTCATCACAGGACTCTCCATCTCCGCAACGCTCCTCTTCGCAGGAGTCGGAACTCTCCTCTTCCATGCACTCACGAAGTTCAAGGTCCCGGCATTCCTCGGATCCTCGTTCGCGTTCCTCGGAGGCTATGCAGCCGTCGTGCAGATGGGCACCGAGCAGGGCCTTTCGCTCGCTCAGTCGCTTCCTTACGCCTGCATCGGAGTTGCCGCCGCCGGCCTTATGTATTTCATTCTCGCCGGACTGTTCAAACTCTTCGGACCTCAGCGCGTGATGAAGTACTTCCCTCCTATCGTCACCGGCCCGATCATCATCGCCATCGGTCTCATCCTCTCCGGTTCCGCAATCAACAACTGCAACCAGAACTGGTGGATCGCCCTTCTGGCAATCGCGATCATCATCGTGGCCAACATCTGGGGCAAGGGCATGATAAAGATCGTCCCTATCCTCCTCGGCGTGCTCGGTTCGTATCTGGTAGCAGCCTGCTTCGGCCTCGTGGACTGGAGCGGCGTTCGCGAAGCCTCCTGGCTCGGCCTGCCGTTCAAGATGCAGGACACCGTCTTCGCCGTCTTCTCCAACCCGAACTGGGGCCTCGTGGTGGCCGCCATCATCGCCATCCTCCCCATCTCGCTCGCGACTATGGTGGAGCACATCGGCGACATGTGCGCTATCTCTTCCACTACCGGCATCAACTACCTTGAGGATCCCGGTCTGCACCGCACCCTTATGGGCGACGGTCTTGCCACCATCCTCGCTTCGCTCTTCGGCGCCCCTGCGAACACCACCTACGGTGAGAACACCGGCGTGCTGAACATCACCCGCGTCTTTGATCCGCGCGTGATCCGCATCGCCGCCTGCTTCGCAATCATCCTCGCTTTCTGCCCGAAGTTCGCAGCCGTCATCGCCGCGATGCCCGCAGCCACCATCGGAGGTGTGTCGCTGGTCCTCTACGGTATGATTTCCGCAGTCGGTGTGCGTAACGTCGTTGAGAACAAGGTCGACTTCAAGAAGAGCCGCAACGTGATCGTGATGGCCCTCATCCTCGTCCTCTCGATCGGTATCTCCTACAGCCAGGCCGGTTGCCTCGACCTCGGATTCACCAAACTTTCCGGTCTTGCAGTCGGCGCTCTCGTGGGTATCATCCTCAACGCCATCCTCCCCGGAAAAGACTACGAATTCGGTTCGAACCCCGAGGGCGACAAGGCAGTCGACTTCGAAGTCAACCCTTCGCTCCGCAAATAATTGAAACCTTAATCCTATTTATTTATAACCCGCCCTCCGGCTACGTTCGGAGGGCACAAAACCCAATTTTTCCTCATGAAAAAGTTCCTCTTTTTCGCCGCTGCGTCTTTCGCGGCACTCGCAGTAAACTTTAACGCTTCTGCTCAGACCAACCTTCAGATGTTCTACGACCTCGGCCGCGGCTACGCAACCACCACCTTCGAGGGCTTCTACGCAGACAACTGGGGAGACACCTTCTTCTTCATCGATCACTACTATGCCACAAAGGATGACCGCGACAACTTCGGCGCAGGCACCGCTTTCAACGGCAGTTACTTCGAAATCGAGCGCAACCTGAACTTCTGGAAAGACAGCAAACTTGCCGACCTCAGCCTTCATGTGGAGTATGACGGAGCAACCTGGGGCGCAGGTGTCGCATGCGTGGGTGTGAACTACTTCATGCATTCCGACGACTTCAAGAACATCTACAATGTGGCCATTATGTACGACCACCACATCGGCTATGGCACCGCTTCCATCCCTGTGAAACTCACCGGTGTTTGGGGCATGCAGGACATCTTCGGTGTGGAAGGCCTCCGTTTCAGCGGCTTCATTGATATCTGGGGACTCGACAGCTCATTCGACACCGATGGCAATCCCCTCAACGGCACCGAGAAGGACACCAAGTTCTCCATCCTTTCCGAGCCTCAGCTCTGGTACAACGTCGGCCATCTCTTCGGAGTTGACAATCTCCATGTCGGTGGCGAGGTCGAGCTTTCCGTCAACTTCGCCGGCAACCTCGGCTTCAAGTGCCTCCCTTGCATCGGTACCAAGTGGATCTTCTAAGTCTTAGGTCGTTATGAAACCTTTCTTTGAGAAACTCTTCGGCTTCGATAGTTCGAAGCACAACGTACGTACCGAGATTCTCGCAGGTCTCACTACGTTCCTCACGATGGCCTACATCCTGGCCGTCAACCCCGGCATCTTCAGTGCCCTCGACATGCCCGGCGGATCGGTCTTCACAGCCACCGCTCTCGCAGCCATCATCGGTACCCTGGTCATGGCCCTCTACGCCAAGAAGCCTTTCGCCCTTGCCCCTGGTATGGGCCTCAACGCCTTCTTCGTGTTCACGGTCTGCCTTGGAATGGGCCACAGCTGGCAATTCGCCCTCACAGCCGTTCTGCTCGAAGGTATCCTCTTCCTCATCTTCACGGTGACGAAGGTCCGTACCTGGCTCATCAACGCCATCCCCGGCACCCTTAAGAAAGCAATCGGCGCTGGTATCGGCCTCTTCATCGCCTTCATCGGCATGCAGAACGCCGGCATCATCGTGGACAACGGCGCTACCCTCGTCGGCCTCGGCGACATCACCCATGGCAAGGCTCTCCTTGGCCTCATCGGCCTCGTGATCACCGCCGGCCTCGTGATGGCTAAGATCCGCGGAGGCATCCTCTGGGGTATCCTCATCACCGCCGTCCTCGGTCTGCTCATCAAGGATCCCGCCACCGGCGCAGCCATCACCACCCTTCCTTCGAAGGTGGTCTCCCTGCCCGACGGCCTCAGCCCCATCTTCTGCAAGTTCGAGTGGGGTCAGATTCTGAGTTGGGATATGCTCGCAGTCGTGTTCACCTTCCTCTTCATCGATATGTTCGACACCATGGGCACCATCATCGGCGTGCACCAGGGAGCAGGCCTCATCAACAAAGGCAATGAAGAAATCGAGGGAGTTGAGAAGATGTTCCTTGCGGACTCTATCGCTACCATCTGCGGCGCTTGCTTCGGAACCAGCACCACTACTACTTATGTAGAGAGCGCCTCTGGTGTGGGTGAAGGCGGACGTACCGGTCTCACAGCATTCTCTGTGGCAGTCTTCTTCGGCCTGTCTCTGTTCCTGAGCCCCATCTTCCTGGCAATCCCGGGCGCAGCAACCGCTCCCGCCCTTATCATCGTCGGTGTGATGATGATGCCTTCAATCAAGACCATCCACTGGGAAGACTACTGCAAGGCTATCCCGGCATTCATCACCATCATTATGATGCCTCTTGCCTACAGCATCTCCGACGGTATCCTCCTCGGTGTCATCGCTTATGTCCTCTGCCACGCCGTCGCCGGCAAGTTCAAGGATATCAGCATCACCATGTGGGTCCTCGCAGCGCTGTTTATCTGCAAGTATATCTTTATCTAAACATCTTTCCGGGCTTGATCCGGAATCTCATAAAAAGGCCAGCCTTTCGGGGCTGGTTTTTTTGTCGTGTGGTGTTTTTAACCACAAAGCGTCGGATTATTTATTCTATCTTTGGGAAAAATATCCGTCTATGAAACGAATTCTTTTCATTCTGTCGCTCGTTGTTCTCCTGGCTTCCTGCGGCAAAAGCATCAATGAGGGCAAAAAAGACAACGCCGCAAATGGCGTTGATTATTCCAACACTAGCGAGTTTGTCCTGGTAGATATGGGCCTCTCCGTGAAATGGGCCAGTATGAATGTCGGCGCATCATACTCCTGGGAGTACGGCGATTACTATGAGTACAGCAATGAATCATTCAGCGGCGATATCCCTGGAGGCGGCACTGTGACCCTTCACATCCCCACCCAGGCAGAATGGGAAGAATTCTATCTTGCATGCCGGAAAAAGAACACTGCTGTCAACGGAGTGAATGGTTTTCTTTTCACAAGCAAGAAAAACGGCAACAGCATCTTCATCCCCGCTGCAGGATACCAGTACACCTATCCCAACTTAGGCTACAGCGATGTTGGCGAGCATGCCCACTATTGGAGTTCCACCTTCGCCTACGATAACGGCTCTACCATCTACTACACTTTCATCTCCACCTGGATTGGACTTGACACGGTCGGTGGCATGACGGGCTTCTCTCACCACCCAATCGAATTCGACCGCCTGCCGATCCGATTGGTTGATTAACTACTGTTTTCTTCCACGGCGGGGCTTTTATTTCCGTTTGGCGGTTAGGCGGATTTGGTCGCGGGCGCGCTGCCGGGGCTGACGCCCAGGCCCTAAACCTACAGGTTGCGAGTTTAAGCGAGCAACCGGTCTACCAAGGGGCGAGGCCTGGTTTTGCCGAGCCCCGACACCGGGCAATACCGTTTAATAAGCCCGCAGTAAAGCCACAATCGCGCAAGCTGAGCCGTTCACTCGAGCTCGGCGCCGCGCGATCCTGTGGTTCGCATGGAAGGTTAAACGCATTTCGGCATTATCCTTCCCGTTTTTTTGTTCAAGGTTTGTTTTTGTCTGACAGACCTCGAACATACAATCTGGGTTCTAAGGCACTGTAGTGGCATTTGTGTGTTCAAGGCTTCACACATAAAATCAAACCTTGAACATAAAAAGGGGGAGCCGCAGCTCTCCCTTCGGGGCCTCAGGTCGGGTAGAAGTTCGGGAGGGTGCAGCTGTACTCCATCGGCCCCTTCTTAGACGTCAAAAGGCATTTCAGTTGGGTCTGAAATGCCTTGGTGATGCTCTACATCCCGCCTAGGCGGTCTAGTCATCAATCATGCTATCACAAAGGTATGTCTATTTTCTATTAAGCAAGAATTCTTTTTAATCCTTATAACGTTTTCCGGGAAAGAAGCGGGAGACTTTCTGGCAATAGTCGGCGTAGGCGGGGTACTTTCCGGAAGAGATTTCTTCGGCGAAGGAACTGCTGCCGAGGAAGAGGACCACGAGAAGGATGGCGCCAATCATGCTCCAGTTGATGATGCCGATGCCACCGGCGACGGTGAATAGGTAGAAGCACCACCAGATGGCCTGCTCGGCGAAGTAGTTGGGATGACGGCTGACACCCCATAGACCCACGGTGTTGAATCCTTTGTTATACGGCGCGGGAAGTTCATCGAGGGTCTTTCCCGCTTTTATCATCGTCCATTTTGAGGTCTGGAAGCGCCACTGCTGTGCGTCGGCCACGGTTTCATAGATGATGAAACCAAGCATGAGCGCTGCCGCGATGCCGTCCAACCAACCGAAGGGTTTGTCTGAGCCCATGAGCACCAGAGCCGGGAATGTGGTCATCAGGACGAGGGCATTCTGGTAGATGCTGATAAAGAAAAGATTGAAAAGCATCCACTTCCAATGCGGCTGGAACTCCTTCTTGGCGCGGAGCACTTTCCAGCGGTAGTCCTCTTCGCCTTCCCAGAACTTCAGTTTGTAGGCGCCTTTTCTGCCGAAGTTGAAAGTGAGACGCGCCCCCCAGAGAGTCGCGAGGCAGGCCATAACCACCAGACGGGCCGGCAGACCGGCCTTCGCGGCGATGACCCAGGCGTAAGCAATGGGCAGAAGACTCCAGAGTTTGTCCATCTGGCTGTTGTTGCCGGTGAGTTCACCCACCACAAAGCAGAACAAGCCGCTACCACCGCAGATCCAGAGCAATACTTTCAGGGTTTCAAGTTGAGTAGGGTCAAGAGCGGGTCCGACAAAAATGTAAAGTAACGGGCAAGCGATAAGAGATACGGCTAGCAGAGAGCCGATGAGTTTGACGTTCATATTCTTTTTGTTTTATTTGGCAAGGTAATACCGGCGTTCCTCCTCGGGAAATTTCTCGATGGCGTAACGCAGGGCGGTTCGGGGCATGGACTGGTAGCGAGAAGATTCCCGATCAGGTCGGGAATGACTAGAGGGATCGTGGGCCTGCAGATACGCCTCCAGGCGGGCTTTGTCGCGCTTTCCGGCTTCGCGGAGGAGCCAGCCGACGGCTTTGTGGATGAGGTCGTGAGGGTGATAAAGGAGGATGTCCGCGATGGCGAAGGTGTCGTCCAGTTGGCCATGACGGATAAAGGTCATAGTGCTGACGATACCGATGCGCTGCTCCCAGATGGTCTTGCCGTTACGGGCCAGGTCGTAGAGAAGCGAGCGGTCTTTGTCAAGAAGCCACTCACCGAGCAGCGGATAGCACGAGAGGTCCACCAGGTCCCAGTTGTTGATGTACTCGGTATGGGAAAGGTAGAAGTCGATGCACTGTTCGCGAAGACCCCCGATCAGGTCGGGGGTGACACTCTTGTCATGCCCGGCTCCGACCGGGCAACTTTTGGAGTGTTTGAATATTTCCACCAAAGTCAGGAGCGCAGCGAGACGGATCTCGTGGTATTCAGAACGGATGCATTCCTCCAAAAGATGAAAGGAAGGTGTACCGTCCGCGGAAATCTCCGGGAGCATCTCACGCCAGCATTCTTTGACGACCGCGCGGGTGACTGGCACCTTGATTCCGAGGAACTTATCCCCTTCGCCGTATTGTCCGGGACCCGTCTTAAAAAAACGCGCCAAGCCGGCCACCTGCGAGGGGTCAGCGTGCGACAACATCTGTGATAAAAGATCGCTCATTAGGTTTCCGGCGGGTTTCGGGGTCGATTCCCCGCCAAATCAAGGGCTATTCGGTCATTCGGCGGGTTTCGGGGGCAATTCCCCGCCGGGGACGCCAGATGAGCCAAGCGGAGGCGGCGGTGGCGAGGGCGAGGGCGGTGATGATCAACTCAACCGCGAGCATTCCGGCGGATTGGGAAACGACCACGGCGATGGCATCGACCAGGGCGTGAACCAGAATCGCGAGCGGGAAGAGGAGGACCCAGCGACCGCCGCCGCGAACGGCCTTCCAGACGAGGAGTGACAGTGCCACCTGCAGGATGAGAGCGGAGATGCGCTCCCAGAAGCCGATGAGCAGGGTGCCGGTGGTCATGGAACCGAGTTGTGCGAACTGAGCGTACGCAAGCCCCTTCGCATCGTCGGGCACGCCGGCGAGCAGCAGATCCAAATGTCCGCCGTTCATCATAATGGAAATGACCATATTCGAGAGCATCGACACGCCGAAGAGCAGCAGCATCTCGATTCCGCCGTGACCAAGGCCATATGCGATGCCGGTCAGCGCCTTGGACGCGCGCCCCCGCAGCAGCCATTTCATGGCCACGAAACGGCCGGTCTCCTCGAACACGCCCGCGGCGAGTCCGCCATAAAGAGCGTAGTAGAGGGTGTTCCCCATTATCGTCGTGCCGGCGGGACCCTTCAGCACTATCTGATGCATCAGAGACTCAAGCAGCAGGGCGAAGACAATGAACACGCCAGCACCGATGATGATCGTCACTGGATTAACGTTATACTTCTTTATGAGCCAGATGGCGAGAAGAACCGGGACGACTATGCCCACGAGGGCACAGATTCCCATCATTACAATAGTACTCGTTGCTACCATATCACAAATTTACTAAAAAAGCGGAGTTACTTTGCTTCGTTTGGGGCAAAGTAACTGAAGAAAGACTATATTTGTAAGGAAAGTAATCAGTATGTTCAGAAGTTACATAGCATCGATAATAGGGTTCCTGCTGGGCGTGGGGACGCTTCTTTATGCCGGATTGTTCACCGAAGACGTGGATCCGGACAATGTCAAGCAGGAATACTCATTCAACTCTGCCAGCATTCATCAGAAACTCATAGGGAAAACTCTCGAAGAGATTACCGAGCAGTATCTGCCGCCCACATCAGTGAAGGCGCAAAAGGGAAAAGGCAATATGGTGGCGCATTACGAAGGCATCAAGATCTTTACGCGCGGAGAGAAGACCCTGGTCTACGATATGGACATCACCTTCAAGCAAGGCTGGGCCAACTCGATCAGTTATGGCAAACCTACAGTGAACTGGGACGCCAAAATAGCCAACGCTTCCCCACTGGCATTCTTCCTTATGGACAAGGAAGTCTTCACTAAGCACTACGATGTCGTCACGCCCAAAACGGCCGAGAAATGGCAAATCCCGCTGCTGCTTCTCCTTCTCGTGATCCTGGTGAATTTACCGTTCCTTCTGACCTGGCCGCTCGCAACCCTTATGGCCAAGAAGATGAACGACAGCGTTGCGTTCTTCCTGATCGCGATACTCTGGGGCGTGCTGTACTGGGTCTATCTGGGAATCGCCGCGTACGCTTTCGGCACGGCTCTAATGTTCCTCATACTCGGGGGAATATGGTATCTCTATGCGCTGCGCAAGTTCTACCGCACCGTGCATCCGGTTACGTATTCATCCTCGAGCAGTTACGACAGTTCTTCTGATTCGGGCTCCGGCAGCGCCTATGTAGGTCAGGACGTCCGCGGCCATATAGGGAATTTGTGGATACTCGTGCAGTTGTGTTCCTTTGCCGACATCGACCCTAAAAAAAGAATGGATTTTCTTGCTGATATAGCCACGAGGGAGAGAGTTTCCACCCCCGATTTCAAGGAAATCATCAATAATGCCACGCTGTCCGAGCCGAAGCATGTGAGCAATTCCCGCAAGGAGGAGTTTCTGGATGATCTTGCCGGCGTACTAGTGTGCGATACCACCTTCAGCGACGCTCAGAGCGGATATGCGTTCACCGTGGCCGAAGCCTACGGAGAGAAGAGGGAGAAATTCATCGGGCGTATGATTACTTATGCCCGCACCGAATACGGCCGGACCCTCCCCGACGACTACAACGTCGTGCACAGCAAAGATCTGAATTAATTACCACGTCCGGAACGGACGCTTGGTCAGCATAGAATTGTAATACCTCCTGTCTCCGGTGACTTCTTCGCCGAGCCAGGAGGGTTTTTCGAACTCGTCGGACTCGGAACGGAGTTCGATCTCGGCCACCACCAGGCCTTCATTGTCGCCGTGGAACTCATCGACCTCCCAGGTGTGGATTCCATCCCCAGAAGGTACCAGCCAGCGGGTTTTGTCTATCACGCCAGGCTCGCAGAGGGCCATCAGCGCCTCCGCCTCTTGGACGGGGATTTCCTTCTCCCACTCGAAGCGCGCAAGCCCCCCCTCCGCCGAGGGACCTTTGATGGTCAAATAACCTTTATCACCACGGATGCGGACGCGGACGGTGCGGCCCGAAGCCGAACTAATATAACCCTGCGTTATGCGTTCGTGTCCCACCGCGAGAGACTTGTACTCCCCCGCGACCAGAAATTTGCGCTCGATCTCCAATGACATAGCAAATACAAATATAATAAAAACCAAAAGACCCCCGATCAGGTCGGGGGTGACGAGGAGGGTGAGAGACGAGCGGTTTATTATTTTTTGTATATTTGCGACTTGTTAAAATTTGAGTATATGAATCTGTTTTATTTGGTGCCGATTGCATCCGTTATCGCGTTAGTGTTCGCGTACGTCTTCTTCAAGCAGATGAAGAAAGAAGACGAAGGCACCCCCACAATGAAAGAGATCGCCCAGTACGTCCGCGAGGGCGCAATGGCCTATCTCAGGCAGCAGTACAAAGTCGTTATCATCGTATTCATTATCCTTGCGCTTCTGTTCGCGTTCCTGGCCTACGGGCTGCACATCCAGAATCCCTGGGTGCCGTTCGCATTCCTCACCGGCGGTTTCTTCTCCGGTCTGGCAGGATATGTGGGCATGCGCACGGCAACATATGCCTCGGCAAGGACGGCCAACGCCACCCAGCGCTCGCTGAACAGCGGCCTCAAGCTCGCATTCCGCTCCGGCGCCGTGATGGGCCTGACCGTCGTGGGCCTCGGCCTGCTGGACATCAGCATCTGGTGGATCGTGCTGAACGCGTTCGTCCATGAGGCGAGCGAGGCTCAGACGCTGGTGGTCATCACCACCACCATGCTGACCTTCGGCATGGGCGCCAGCACGCAGGCACTCTTCGCCCGCGTGGGCGGCGGTATCTACACTAAGGCCGCTGACGTGGGCGCCGATATCGTCGGAAAGGTGGAGCAGGACATCCCCGAGGACGATCCGCGCAACCCCGCGACCATCGCGGACAACGTCGGAGACAATGTGGGCGATGTCGCCGGAATGGGCGCGGATCTGTACGAGTCGTACTGCGGCTCGATCCTCGCGACCATGGCCCTTGGCGCTTCCGCATTCTTCTCCGCCGGCACGGCAGTGCAGCTGCGCGCGATCATGGCCCCGATGCTGATCGCCGCCATCGGCGTAGCACTTTCGATTATCGGCATTTTCGCCGTCCGCACGAAAGAAGGCGCGTCGCTGAAGGACCTGCTCAAGTCGCTCTCCGTGGGCACGAACCTGGCAGCCATCCTCATCGGCGCTCTCACCTTCGGAGTCTTCTACCTCCTCGGTTTCAAGGCCGAGAACGGGCTGCCCGAATGGTGGAGGCTGTCGCTGTCCGTGATCAGCGGTCTGCTCGCCGGCGTGATCATCGGCAAAGTCACCGAATACTACACCTCACACTCTTACAAGCCTACCCAGAAGCTCGCTGAGAGCTCGCAGACCGGCCCCGCAACCGTGATCATCAACGGTGTGGGTCTCGGCATGATCTCGACCGCTATCCCGGTGGTCACCATCGCCGCCGCAATCCTGCTGGCCTACGGTTTCGCGACCGGATTCCACTTCAGCGCGGACACGCTCAGCCTCGGCCTCTACGGTATTTCCATCGCCGCGGTCGGAATGCTCTCTACGCTCGGCATCACGCTCGCTACTGACGCCTATGGTCCCATCGCGGATAATGCCGGCGGCAACGCGCAGATGAGCGAGCTCGACCCGTCCGTGCGTGAGAAGACGGACATCCTCGATTCGCTCGGCAACACCACGGCCGCCACCGGCAAGGGCTTCGCAATCGGCTCCGCCGCTCTGACCGCCCTCGCCCTCCTCGCTTCCTACATCGAAGAGATCAAGATCGGCCTCGGCCACATCGGCAAGCACGCTATCGAGGTCGGAGACCGCGTCGTGGAGACCGTCAACGCTTCGATCACCGATATCGTCAACTACTACGACATCACGCTGATGAACCCGAAGGTGCTCGTTGGCGTGTTCGTGGGCGCGATGATGGCGTTCCTGTTCTGCGGCCTCACGATGAACGCTGTGGGCCGCGCGGCCGAGAAGATGGTGGTGGAAGTGCGCAGGCAGTTCCGCGAAATCGCCGGCATCCTCGAAGGCAAGCAGCGCCCGGACTACACCTCGTGCGTGCGCATTTCGACCAAGGCCGCCCAGCATGAGATGATCTTCCCGAGCGTGCTCGCAATTATCGTCCCCATGCTCGTGGGCATCCTGCTCGGCCCTGCGGGCGTCATCGGCCTGCTCACCGGCGGACTCGGCGCGGGCTTCGTGCTCGCCATCTTCCTCGCCAACTCGGGCGGCGCCTGGGACAACGCGAAGAAGTACGTGGAGG
>CAJOHV010000026.1:16169-22839 GCA_905234485.1 uncultured Bacteroidales bacterium
GCTACCGTCGTGGGAGACACAGTCGGCGACCCGTTCAAGGACACTTCCGGACCTTCGCTCAACATCCTTATCAAGTTGATGAGCATGGTCTCAATCGTGATGGCAGGCGTTACAGTATTGTTCTAGCATAGTTTTTGAATAATCAGTTAGTTATGAAAAGAATATTTGCAATTATTTCGGCGCTGACGCTCTCGCTGGGAGTGTTCACGTCTTGCGGAGACTACGACTACTACGAGCCAGCATTTTACGATGACACTATCGACTACACGATTTCCGCTCTCGGCGGAGACTACCCGATCCAGTACAAGTTCGAGTACTACGCCACCAAGAACATCAAGCGTGAGTTCGACTTCGACTACCGTCTGATCATCGACGGTCGAGCGACTGAGGCTCTTCAGCCCAAGGATGTTACCCACGATTATGACAAGAACGGTGAGAAGATCTACACCTTCTACGTGACCATCCCTGCCAACACCACCGGACACCTCCGCCCGATTGTCGTGGAGGCCAGCACACACTTCAATTTCTTCGAAGAAGAAGACTACTGGTCTGAGTGGTTCCCGATCATCTCGACGGTGCAGATGTACTAGTGAAAGATTTTATCTATTACACTCCCACTGAGGTGGTTTTCGGGCGGAGCGCAGAGGAGCACGTCGCAGAGTTGGTCCGTAAGCACGGAGGGCACAAGATTCTGGTCCACTACGGCGGCGGAAGCGCGAAACGCTCCGGGCTGCTGGACAAGGTCTGCGGGCAGCTCTCTGAGGCGGGGATTCCGTTCGTAACGCTTGGAGGCGTGGTGCCCAATCCACGGCTGAGCCTGGTGCACGAAGGCATCGAACTCTGCAGGCGCGAGGGCATAGACCTGATTCTCGCCATCGGCGGGGGCAGCGCGATCGATTCGTCGAAGGCGATAGCCTATGGCGTCCCCTACCCCGGCGACGTGTGGGATTTCTTCTGCGGGGAAGCGAAGCCCGCCGCGGCCCTGCCGGTCGGGTGCGTGGTCACAAATCCCGCTTCCGGCAGCGAAATGAGCGATTCGTGCGTGATTACCAACGAAGAAACGATGGACAAGCGCGGATATTCGAGCCCGCTGGGACGTTGCCGTTTCGCCGTGAGCAATCCAGAGCGCACGTTCACTCTCCCGCCCTACCAGACCGCCGCGGGCGTAACGGATATCATGATGCATACGATGGAGCGCTACTTCTCCAACGACATGGATATGGACCTTACCGAGGCTCTGGCCGAGGCGCTGCTGCGCACGCTCAAAGCGAGTGCGCTTAGGGCGCTGGCAAACCCGGAGGACTACCAGGCCCGTACGCAGATTATGTGGGGCGGCAGCCTGGCCCATAACGGCCTGACGGAGTGCGGAATGCAGCGCGACTGGGCCTGCCACAAGATGGAGCACGAACTCAGCGCGATGTTCGACGTGACTCACGGCGCCGGCCTTTCGGCCCTGTGGCCCACTTGGGCGCGCTACGTATACAAGAGCAATGTGGACCGCTTCGTCCGCTTCGCAGTCCGAGTAATGGGCATCCCCGCCGGCGCCCCCGAAGAGACCGCCCTTCGCGGGATCGAGGCCATGGAACAATTCTACCGCGAAATCGGCATGCCTGTCAATACCACCGAACTCCTCGGCCGTCCGCTGACCGACTCGGAAATCGAAGAAATGGCCCGCCGCTGCTCGCATGACGGCTCCATCACCGTCGGCAACCTCCGCGTCCTCACACGGCAAGACATGGTGCAGATATACAAAAACTCCAGAGCTTGAGGCTCTGGAGTTTTTTATTTATTTGTCAAGAACTTCGTAGACCGAGTTGTTGGATTTGTATTCGGGGACGATTTCCTTCATCTTCTTGACGGTGGCCATGTTGTCGTACTTCTTCGAGATTTCGACTAGTTCGTCGACCGCCTTGCAGACTTCGTCGTAGTCGTACTCACGGACCTGTGCGATACGGATCTTTTCGTGGAAGGTCGGCTTCGTGTCTTCCAGTTCGTTGAGCACCTCTTCGTAGAGCTTTTCGCCCTCGCGAAGCCCGGTGTACTCAATCTTCACGTTCTTCGCGCCAGAGAGCGCTATCATCCTCTTTGCGAGGTCCGCAATCTTCACGGGCTCGCCCATGTCAAAGACGAAAATCTCTCCACCATTGCCCTTCGTACCAGCCTCAAGGACCAGTTTACAGGCCTCAGGGATGAGCATGAAGAAGCGTACGATACGCTCATCCGTCACGGTCACGGGACCGCCGCGCTTAATCTGCTCGCGGAAGAGAGGAATGACTGAGCCGTTAGAGCCGAGAACGTTTCCGAAGCGGGTCGTGACGAACTGAGTATAGTTGACTTTGCCTTTGGTCTTGAACTGCGACAGCGCCTCAGTCTTCAGCTTGCGGTCGAGGCTCTGGACATAGATTTCGCAAATACGCTTAGAGCAGCCCATCACGTTGGTCGGGTTCACTGCCTTGTCCGTACTGATCATCACGAATTTCTTCGCTCCGTATTTCACGCTGAGATCAGCGAGAATGCGCGTGCCCTGGATGTTGTCCAACACCGCTTCGCTGGGGTTGTCCTCCATCATCGGCACGTGCTTGTAGGCCGCTGCGTGGAACACATACTCCGGCTTGAACTCCGAGAAGACATGCTCCATACGGGTGCGGCGGTCGATGCTCGTCACGATAATCTGCGCGTCCACATTCGGGAAGTCCTTCGCCATCATCAGGCGCAGGTCGTGCTGAGGGGTCTCTGCCTGGTCGATGAGCATCATCTTCGCCGGGCCAAACGAGGCCACCTGACGGACGATTTCCGAACCGATGGAGCCGGCCGAGCCAGTGATTAGCACGCGCTTTCCGGCGAGCTGCTGGCCCACCGATTTCATGTCCACGCGTATCTGCTGACGCGGCAGCAGGTCTTCCACGCTCACCTCGCGGAGTTGCAGGCCCTCGACCTCCTCCGGGCTGAGTTCTCCATTCTTGACACTTGCCTCGCGGGCTTCCTGGGCCATATAGATCTTACAGCCTTCGGCGATGAGGATATCCTGAATCTTCTGATTGCGACGGAATTCCTCCACTCGCAGCGGGCTCACGATCACCCCGCGTATGCCTTCTTTCCTCACGACCTCGGCTATGTCCTGCTCGAGGGTATAGACCGGCACACCCATGAGTTGCATACCCTTGATGCGGTGCTCGTGAGTAATGAAACCCTTCAAATCGTACCTTGCCGGCTGCTGAGCGCGTATGCTCTTCGCGACTCCCACGCCGCCCGTGATGGCGCCGTAGATGAGCACGGGTATCGACATCTCGTCCGAATTGGCGATATCGAAGATTGACTTGACGAACACGCGGACCCACCATTGGAAGAGCATGGCCACCAGGAAAGCGGCCACCGTCTCGATTATCGTCAGCGCGCTGAGTTGCGCCACGCCGAAATGCTTGAGCAGCAGCGACACGCCTATGGCGACCGCCATAGACAAAATATTCGCTTGTCCGACCTTCAGAAGGTCCACAAACGAACTATAACGCACAACGCCCGAATAAGTCCTGAAAACCCTTGCGCCGATCCAACTCAGCAAGGCATACATTAGAGAGGTATAGAGAACGTTCAGATGGTTCTCCATCATAACTGTCGTACGCTCTGAAACCCAGAACGAGAACACGCAGGCCATGAACACTATCACAGTGTCCATCAAGATGATACACCAGTAAGGGAGCACCCGCTTACTGAAGTACCAGTGTGTCAATTTCCTCGCAATCCCTCCCTTCTCTATAGTAGTCATAGTCTGAAATCGTTAGAATTCTGCACGAAGTTAAGAAGTTATTTTCACAAAACATAGACATTCGTCTCCTTCCGCTTGAATCCCAACTTCTGATAGAGTTCGTTCGCCGCCACCCTGTGTGGCCGTGAGGTCAGATGGAGCTCCACGCCCCCCAGCTCTTGACGCGCATAAACTATTACATGCTCCATCAGCTTTCGGCCAAGCCCCTGACCGCGGCACGCTGAACTCACGACCACATCCTCCACAACGGCCTTCCGGCCAGTGGGCGAATCATACACGCAGAGGGTTGCGCAACCGACGATGTGACCGACTTCGTTTTCTATTGCGAAGAAATGTGAGCCAGGAGAGGTTACGGTGCGTTGTAGCATCTCCGGTGTCACCACAAGTTCAGTCGTCAATTCCTTCATCAACTTAAGCACATCCTCAAGCTGCTGCTCGGAAAGTGTGGTTAGTTCTTTAATAGTCATACAAGCGCCTCCTTGATTCTCTTTACCGCCTCAGCGATTCTATCCTCCGAGATTGCATACGACAGACGGATGCAGTCGGGTGCGCCGAAGGCTTCGCCGGCGACCGTGGCCACATGGGCGTGCTCGAGAAGGTAGAGGGCGAGGTCGGTGGAGTTCGTAATGTCGCCCTTGTAGTATGCCGAGACCTTCGGGAGGAGGTAGAACGCTCCCTCCGGCTCACTCACTTCGATGCCGGGGATCTCGCGCATGAGACGCACGATGAGGTCGCGGCGGCGCCTGAACGCTTCGCGCATGCGTGCGACTTCGTCCTGCGGCCCGCTCAGCGCGGCCTCCGCCGCTTTCTGGCTGATGGAACCGGGGCCGCTGGTGTACTGGCCCTGGAGCTTGTTGCAGGCGTCCACAATCCACTTCGGCGCAGCGATATAGCCTATGCGCCAGCCGGTCATCGCGTAGGCCTTCGAGACGCCGTTGACGATGATGGTGCGCTCTTTCATGCCCGGGGCTTTAGCGATCGAGGCGTGCCGGCCGGTGTAGTTGATGTGCTCGTAGATTTCGTCGGAGATGACGGTGAGGCCGTCGTGGGCCTTGATGACGTCCGCGAGCGCTTCGAGCTCCTTGGCGGAGTAGACCGCTCCCGACGGGTTGCATGGCGAACACAGAATCAGCAGGCGCGTTCTGGGCGTGATTGCGGCCTCGAGCTGGGCCGGCGTGATTTTATGGCCCTGACTGATGGGGGCGTCAATAAAGATTGGCGTTGCCCCGGCGAGCCTGACCATCTGCGGGTAGCTCACCCAGTATGGCGCCGGGATAATAACCTCATCCCCTTCATCGACCAGAGCCAGAATAGCATTACATATACTCTGTTTGGCTCCATTGCTAACAATTACCTCCTCTTTCGAGTACGATAATCCATTCTCCTTCTGCAGTTTCTTAACGATAGCATCTTTCAAAGAAGCATACCCCGCTGCCGGAGAATACTTTGTAAAGTTATTCTCTATCGCATCGATCGCCGCATCCTTTATGCTCCTCGGAGTATTGAAATCCGGCTCTCCAACGGCCATATTGATCACGTCTATGCCCTTTGCCGCCAGCTCCGCGCTCCTCCGCGACATCTCAAACGTCGCCGACTCCGACATCGAAAGAATTCTTTTCGGTAGTTTCCCTATCATATCTCTGTTACCAATTCTTCTATCGTCTTTCTCTCACCGAGCATCGTCGGCGCGATTCGCCCGGCCTCCAAGATCCGGTCAACCTTCTCCTGCTCGACGGTTTGATTTGCAAATGCGCGGCAAGAATAGCGGCGATTCAGAACGTCATTGAATTCCATAGAGTTGAGATTTGTTTATCAAAGATAAGAAATAATCTCCTCATAGCGACATGCCCGGCTATGACCGGTCAGCTTTGGGGAAGATTTGAACATTTTGTACGGTACTTTTGAGTATTTTGTTTGGAAGTTTTGAACATTTTGTGTAGCTTTGTTGCTAGAACATCAGAAAGTTATGTTTAAAAGATCGCAATATCAAGAATTGGTTTCAAGGTTATCGGAACCTAGGCGTAGGATTCAAGTAGTCTCCGGCCCTAGACAGGTCGGAAAAGTCAAAGAGTTTTTGAAGGAGACTTCCACTCCCGGCTATTTAGCGAGCGCAGACAGTGTTGATAGCAATAAAACTTCATGGATAAGTGAGGTCTGGGAAACCGCGAGAGCGCGAATGAAGATCGAGGGACATAATGAATACCTACTCATCATAGACGAGGTACATAAAATCAACAACTGGAGCGAAGCTGTCAAGAAGGAATGGGATCAAGACACATTCAATGACCTCAATCTCAAAGTAGTAATTCTAGGCTCATCAAGACTACTTATCAAAGATGGGCTTACTGAATCACTTGCCGGGAGATTTGAACTCATCCGGATGCCCCACTGGAGCTATTTGGAAATGAAAGAGGCCTTCCAGATGGAGATAGACCACTTTATCTACTTCGGAGGTTACCCTGGGGCCGCCAATTATCTCGATGATGAGAGTAGGTGGAGAAGATATATCAAGGATAGTATAATTGCCCCCGCGATAGAAAAAGATGTCATTCAAACCAAGACCATCTACAAGCCGGCTATTATGAAGCAACTATTCGAACTCGGCTGCGAATACTCTAGTGAAGAGATTTCCCTCACAAAATTATTAGGACAACTACAGGATGCGGGGAATGTTACAACTCTCGCAAACTATCTTTCCACGCTTGACGAATCGCGCCTTCTTTGTGGCTTACAGAAGTATGCCTCGGATAACGCTCGGAAATACAACTCCGTTCCAAAAATGATGGTGTACAATACTGCGCTTTTTTCCGCACAATCTGGACTTTCATTTAGTAAGGCCTTCACGACCCCAAAATTATGGGGCCGATGGGTAGAAAGTGCCATTGGCGCCCACCTATTGAATCAGGC
>CAJOHV010000027.1 GCA_905234485.1 uncultured Bacteroidales bacterium
AAAAGTTAAGAATTATGGCAAGATATACCGGTCCCAGCACCAAAATCGCCCGTAAATTCGGCGAGCCCATCTTCGGCGGAGACAAATATTTTGAGAAGAGAAACTTCCCTCCGGGACAGCATGGCCAGGCAGCGAAGCGTAAGAAGAGCAAAGAGTACGGCACTCAGCTCAAGGAGAAGCAGAAAGTCAAATACATGTACGGTGTGCTCGAGCGTCAGTTCCACAACACCTATGTGAAGGCTTCCCGCCTCGCCGGACAGAAGGGTGAGAACCTCATCCTCCTCCTCGAGAGCCGTCTGGACAACGTAGTGTACCGTCTTGGTATCGCCCCCACCAGGGCCGCTGCCCGTCAGCTCGTCTCTCACAACCACATCACCCTCAACGGCAACCACTGCAACATCCCGTCTGCACAGGTTAAGCCCGGCGACGTGGTGGCAGTCCGCGAAAGGAGCAAGAGCCTCGAGGTCATCCAGAAGTCTGTGGCAAGCACCACCAAGTACTCCTGGCTTGAGTTCGACGCAAAGACTCTTACCGGCAAGTTCCTCAATATGCCTGTCCGTGCAGAGATCCCCGAGACCATCAACGAACAGCTTATCGTCGACCTGTACTCCAAGTAACATTTAACACAAAAGAATTATGGCAATCTTAGCATTTCAAAAACCTGACAAGGTGATAATGCTCGAAGGCACTGACACCGTCGGCCGTTTCGAGTTCCGCCCTCTAGAGCCGGGCTACGGACAGACAATCGGCAATGCCCTTCGCCGCATCCTTCTCGCTTCTTTGGAAGGATTCGCCATCAGTCAGATCAGGATCTCCGGCGTCTCGCAGGAGTTCCAGACCATCCCCGGCGTGATCGAGGGTATGCAGGATATCATCCTGAACCTCAAGCAGGTCCGCTTCAAGAGAATGGTCGAGAGTGTCGACACTGAAACGGTGAATATCGTCATCAGCGGCAAGCCCGAGTTTACCGCGGAGGACATTTCCAAGGGATTGTCTTCTTTCGTGGTGTTGAATCCTGAACAGCACATCTGCTCCCTCGAGCCGTCAGTCAAACTCGAAATCGCGATCGTTATCACCAAGGGTCGCGGATTCGTGCCGGCAGACGAACTCAGGGACGACAATGCTCCCATCGGTACCATTCCCGTGGACGCTATCTACACTCCTATCCGCAAGGTCAACTGGACGGTTGAGAACTGGCGCGTGGAGCAGAAGACCGACTACGAGAAACTCAACCTCGAGGTTGTCACCGACGGCAGCATCTCCCCGGATGCGGCTCTCCAGGACGCAGCAAACATCCTTATCTACCACTTCAAACTGTTCACCGACGACAAGAAAGTGTCTCTGGACACTCTCGTGGAGTCCGACAGCAAAGAACTTGACGAGGAAAGCCTGCACATCAGGCATCTCCTTATGACCAAGCTCTCGGATGTGGGCCTTTCCGTCAGAGCGTTCAACTGCCTCAAGGCGGCGGACATCGACACCTTCGCAGACCTCGTGTCCTACTCGAGGAGCGAACTGATGCGTTTCCGCAACTTCGGCCGCAAGTCGCTCAATGAGATCGACGTTCTGGTCGAACAGAACCACCTCTCATTCGGAATGGATGTTACCAAGTACAATATTGAACCCAAGAAAAAGAACTCGGACGTCAGGCAGGCCACCGCAAGGCTCTCCTTGCCAACCTCGCATCATCGCTCATCCTTAAGAAGAGGATCACGACCACGGTTGCGAAGGCGAAGGCCCTCAAGTCCTATGTCGAGCCCCTCATCACCAAGTCCAAGGACGACAGCACTCACTCACGCCGAGTGGTGTTCAGTTATCTGAAAGACAAGGCCGCCGTTGCGGAACTCTTCCGCACCGTCGCTCCCAAGATCGCAGACCGTCCGGGCGGATACACCCGCGTACTCCACCTCGGTTTCCGTCAGGGAGATGCAGCTGAAATGGCTCTTATCGAACTCGTAGACTTCAACGAGGCCGCTCTTGCAGCCGCTCCCAAGGCGGCAGCCAAGAAGACCACCCGTCGTAGCACGAAGAAGGCCGAGCCCAAGGCAGAGGAAGCCGTCGAGGCTCCCGCAGAGGCCGCGGCAGAAGAGCAGAAGGCTGAGTAATTCAGGGCTTAGCGCTCAAAATGTGGACTCGCGCACACGCGTGAGTCCATTTTTTTTTGTATCTTTATTTTTTTTGTATCTTTGAGACGCTTTATAAAGCCTAATAATGAAAAAACTAATAACCGTTCTGGCCGCCCTGTTTTTCTGCGCGGCCGTCGTGTCCGCCCAAACTAACCTAACTGGACGCATTACCGATGCTTCGGGTCAGGGCCTTCCGGGCGTGATGGTTCTGGAAGTCGGTACAAGCAATGGAACTATCACAGATTTCGACGGACATTACCTAATTCAGGTGAAAGCAGGCTCCAAACTGGAGTTTTCCTGCCTCGGATTCAAGACTGTCGTGCGCGATTACCACGGCGAACGCACTCTGGACCTTTCCCTCGACGAAGATTCCCTGATGCTTGAAGACGTGGTGGTGGTGGGTTACGGCACAGCCAAGAAAGAGACTATGACCGCGGCCGTTTCCGCCATCAAGGGAGACGAACTCCTCAAGTCGCCGGCGACCAATGTTTCGCAGGTGCTTGCAGGTAAACTCTCAGGTCTGTCGTCAGTGCAGGAATCCGGTGAGCCGGGTCTGGACCAGGCCTCCATCCGCATCCGCGGCTCCGTCTACGGTGTCGCTTACGTCGTGGACGGCTTCCCGGTCAGCGACATCAACGACATAGACCCGCAGGATATCGAGAGCGTGTCCGTGCTGAAGGACGGCGCTTCCGCGGCGGTCTACGGTCTGAAGGCGGCAGGCGGCGTGATAATCATCACCACCCGCAAGGGTGAGAAGGGCGACGCCCGCATCTCGTACAACGGCTCCCTCGGTGTGTCCATGAACGCGAACTTCCCCAAGTTCATGGACGGTCCGCAGTTCGCTTACTACTATAACCTCGCGCAGATGATGGACCAGCTCGCCAGCGGCGCGATAGCCTCCGAGGCCGAGTATGAGCCCTATTTCACGGAGGACAACGTCAAGGCGATGCTCAACGGCGACCCTTCTGACGGTTGGGACAACGTGGACTATATCAGCAAGGTCTTCGGCACCGGCTACACCCGTAAGCACAACATAACCGTGCAGGGCGGCAACGACGCCGGACGCTATTTCATCTCGGCCGGTTATCTGGGCCAGGACGGAAACATCGAAGGCTTCAACTACAAAAGATACAACGTCAGGGCGAACGTGGAGTCCAAGATTGCGGAGAACCTGATCTTCAACGCCGGTCTCAGCGGCACGGTGGGCTTCCGCAACACCCCGCGTTTCAACTCCGGCGGTTCGGACAGTTACTTCGGCTACGAAGTGGGCTGGTTCTCCATCGCCCATCAGACAATAGGAATGTGGCCTTTCCTTCCGGAAAAGACGGAGGACGGTTATTACACCGGAGCCATTCCTTCCAACCAGGTGTATCCCGACAGCCCGCTCGCGGCCCTCAGGGAGTCCGGTTCCAAACTTGAGCGCACTTTCGTGGGCACGGCGAACGCCACCCTCACATGGAACATCCCGTTCATCAAGGGATTGCAGGCCAAGGCCAGCGGCTCCTATGAATGGGCGAACACCTACGATAAGAACGTGGACACGCCCTACTATGTGAAAGCGCGCGTCCGCGGCGAATCCGGCTGGACCTGGTCTTCGCCTATGATCGACGTCAACGGCGCGTCCGTGGGCAACAGAGTGGGCGAGGGCACGGTGTACTCGTACTCCATGACGGGTCAGGCTTCGCTGGGCTACACTAACACCTTCGGCAAGCACAACGTGGACGCGATTCTGCTCGCGGAGTTCCGCGAGGTGGCGGGCAACTCGCTCGCCGCATATGCGCAGAACGTTCCCTTCGCGCTGCTGGCCGAACTCAGCAACGGCGTGCCCACGGCGGCCCCGATCTCGGGCGGCAGTTCGCAGGCGCGCAACGCGGGCTATGTGGGCAGGCTGCGCTACAACTACGACGAGAAGTACCTCGCCGAGATCACCGGCCGCTACGACGGCTCGTACAAGTTCGCGGGAATGACCTCGACCCGCTGGGGCTTCTTCCCGTCGGCCTCCCTCGGATGGAATATCTCCAAGGAAGACTTTATGAGCGGCATCGATGGCCTGGACAACTTGAAGATACGCGGCAGCGTGGGTCTGCTGGGCAACGACGGCGTCAGCCCGTTTATGTTCCTCTCGTCCTACGCGCTCGCGGGCAAGATCGTGCTCCAAAACGGCTCCGCCGTGCCGGCCTATTATACCACCGGCGTGCCGAACAAGGACCTGACCTGGGAAAAGACCCTGTCGTGGAACATCGGTTACGATCTCAGCCTCTGGGAAGAGAAACTCGGAATGGAGGTGGACGGCTTCTATAACTACACCTACGACATCCTCACCGGCAACAGCGGCGGCAAACCGTCCTCGATGGGCGGCTATTATCCGACTTATGTGAACGGCAACGCCATCGACTCCAAGGGTATCGACCTCCTCATCACTCACAAGAACCGCTTCGAACTGCTCGGCAGCCCGTTCTACTATGAGATAGGCGCCACCGCGACATATTCCAAGACCCGCTGGCTCAAATACCAGGATGATCCAAACGTGCCTGACTGGCAGAAGGTCTGCGGTACCACATATAACTCGCTCTGGGGCTGGCTCGCAGACGGCCTGTACCGCAGCGAAGAGGAAATCGACAATTCCGCCTGGTACGGAACCCGTCCGAATGTGGGCGACATCAAGTATGTGGACCTCAACGGCGACGGCCAGATCACCTGGCAGGACCGCGGTATCTTCGGAAAGTCCAACAGACCTGAACTCACCTTCGGTCTCAACATCAATGTGGGCTGGAACGGCTTCGACTTCAACGCCCAGTTCACCGGCGGCGCGCTGTTCCAGGTGTCCATGACCGGAACATATTTCAACTACAACGACGACGACACCATCTGGACCAAGACCTTCAAGGAGGGAGCCAACTCTCCTCTCTATCTGGTGGAGAACGCCTGGAGTCTGGAGAACCCCAACGGTACTTTCCCGAGGCTTACCCTTGGCACCACCGGCCACGGCGGCGACAACGGCCTCAGTTCCAGTTTCTGGTGGAGGGACGGAACCTACGTCCGTCTGAAGACGGCTCAGCTCGGCTACACCATCCCCAAGACGCTTACCCGTCGCCTGGGACTTGAGACCCTGCGTTTCTTCGTGGAAGGCAACAACCTCTTCACGATCGACGGCCTGCCGGAAGGCATAGACCCCGAATCTCCGGGAGTCAACAACGGATATTACCCTCAGCAGAGATTTGTGATGGGAGGAGTTACAATAACACTTTAAGGAGGAACTAAAGATGAAAAGACAGTTAACTATCATATGTCTGGTCGCATCGGTCTTCGCGGGCGTTTCCTGTAACTCGCTTCTGGATCTGACTCCGAGGGACCGCGTCTCCGACATCGTTATGTGGAACGACATCCAGTCCGCAGAATACGCGGTGAACGACATCGTGTCCTACACATATAACATTTTCGCTTCCTGGCCCAGTTCGGTGGGTATGACCGAGGCGTTCACAGACGAGTTCAAGTACGGCTCATATGTGAACTTCGCTTACGCTCTTATCCCCAGCCAGGTAGCATATGGCGGAACCAACCTCACGAACAACTTCGTGGACGTGTATCTGGGCTGCTGGGGCAGCCTGTATTCAGCGGTGCGCCGCACGAACGAAGCGCTGGACAATCTTCACACCCTTGGCACAAAACTCTCCGCGGCTGACGCTCAGAGGCTTGAAGGAGAACTGCTCCTTATGAGGGGCTGGCTCTACTTCGAACTGGTCAAGCGCTACAAAGAAGTGATACTCTACGACGAAGACCTCACCGCGATCAAGGCGGACAAGGCCCTCTCCACCGAAGCCCAGGGCTGGGATTTCATCGAGAAAGACCTCAAGGACGCCGCGGCGAAACTGCCCGTCAAGGCGGCTGCCTCAGGACGCCTTGACAAGGGAGTCGCTTTCGCCGTCACCTCCAGGGCTATGCTCTATGCCGGCCGCAACCAGGCCGTGGTGGACGCCGTGGATTCCCTCGCGGCTCTTGGATATTCCCTCGAGCCCGCGTATGCGGACGCCTTCACAAAATCCGTGTCGGCAGGCAACAGGGAGACCATCTTCCAGTATTCCTGGTCCTACAGTGATAATATCACTCACGAATTCGATTTCTATTACTCGCCGGGCGGCGACTATGCCCTCGCCGAGCAGATAGGCGGCGGCTATGGCACGCCCACCCAGGAAATGGTGGAATCCTATGAATACGCGACCGGCGGCAAGCCCGACTGGTCGGCGTGGCACGGAACCACGACGACTGACCCGCCGTACGCTCTTCTCGAGCCTCGCTTCCAGGCGACGATCCTCTACAACGGAGCAGCGTGGAAGGGCCGCACGATCGAGCCCTATGTGGGCGGCATCGACGGTTTCTGCACCTGGAACCGCGAGCCGCAGCCGAACGGCCGCACCACCACCGGCTATTACCTCCGCAAGATGGTGGATGAGACGCACAACATCGCCGAAAGGGCGCAGAGTACCCAGCATTTCGTGGTGCTCCGCTACGGCGAAGCGCTTCTGAACAAGGCCGAGGCCTGCTATAGGCTGGGTTACGAAGACAAAGCGAACGCCGCGGTGAAAGCCATACGCGATCGCGTAGGTTTGCCTTACACAGACAAGACGGGCGATGCCCTCTGGACTGCGATACGCCAGGAAAGAAGGATAGAACTCGCCTACGAAGGCTTGTGGTACTGGGATCTAAGGCGCTGGGGAGACGCAGACAAGGCTTATCCTCAGGGCCTCAACGGCTACCAGGTCCACGGTCTAAAGATAGAGAAAGACGCCGGCACGGGAGTCTTCACCTACAAATATGTGTCGGTGGACGACCAGGACCGCAACTTCCCTGCGAAGATGTATCGTTTCCCTCTCCCTGAGAGCGAAATCAACAGCAACTCCCTTGTGAGTCAATACCCCGAATGGAATTAAGCCCTATGAGAAAGTCATTCATTATATGCATAGTCGCGGCTGCCGCCCTTCTTTGCGGCTGCCACGAACCCGATTATGTGGCCCCCACTGCGATGAGGCAGGGTATCACCTCCCTGACCGCATACTTCGCAGAGGGTCCCTTCGCGGAAAAAGAGTGGGGAAGACTCGAGGTGGCTGATCCCGATGAGAGTTACTTCGTGATTCCTCTGTCGTACTATTATCCCGCAGATTCCGAGGACAAAGCCGGAAAGTATCAGATTTCCGTGAGGGTCAAGGCTTCGATAGGCGACAACTGTAAGATCAACCCTCCGCTCGGCATTATGGACCTCACGGAGGAGAATGTGTTCGATTTCACCGGCCCGGACGGCAACACCAGAAAGATTACCATCACGAGCAAACTCGTGAAGAGTTCGGTCTGCCGCATCCTTTCGTTCAAGACCTCGGACGGCACCGTGGGAGTCGTGGACGAACTCGGGCTCAAGATATGGATTCCGACGGATAACGATCTGTCCAACGCCACGGCGACCGCCGTCATCTCGCCGCACACCACCATCACCCCGGATCCGTCCGCAGCGGCGAACTACAACTCCGGCACCGAATTCACCATCACCTCCGAAGACGGCGACACCAAAGTCACTTACACCGTTGTGAGGGGCTATCCCGCCACTCTGGATTACGGCTTCAACGCCGCCTCCATGGAGCATATCTTCAACCTCGAGCCGCGCGCGACCATGGGGCTGCCGGATATAGCAGATCCTGTGAACGTGTCTATGGCGGTCGTGGATGGTATGCTGGCCGTGAACCTCGGCAACGGCGACGCCCCGCGCTACTATCATCAGGTGACCGGCTCCTATGTGGGCACGCTCACGCTAGGCGACGCTTACCCGACCGGCGCGATCGCGTCGGACGAAGGCGGCAATATGCTCCTCTGCAACGTGGCCCAGCCGGGCGAGACCTTCACCATCTGGAAGACCGCCTCGCCGACCGCAGCGCCGGTCGAATGGCATTCGTTCGTCAACGATCAGGATGTGCCTATCGGCGGAACGATGAAGATTATGGGCAACCTGTCTGCCGAGGCAGTGGTCACAGTCGTCTACGACGGAATACCTGGCGTTACCACCTCCAGCCGCTTCCGCGCGATCCATGTGGTCGGCGGCGCGATCGCTGAAGACGCGGTCGTGGACCTCGCAGGCAGCGGTATCGCCTGGGGCGGCGGCGCGGCAGGCAACACCTGCGTGGCAGCCGCATCGCCCACTATGAACGACGGCTGGTACAGTTGCGCTTACTCGGACAACAGGCTGTTCTGGTTCAAGAAAGACCTCAGCGTGGGCTCGTCGCTCAACGGTATCGGTCCGGACAACGACAGTATGTACCTCAACGGCAATGTGGACCCGAACAACCTCGACTCCAAGCGCTTCAACAACGCCTCTTATATGGTGCTGTTCGCATCCACCCACTTCCCGTCATGGTGGCCCGGTCCTCAACTCTATGTCTATGACATCTCCACCTATATGCTGCCGGGAGCGAACGTGTGGGATTCCACCGCGCTGGTCTACAGCATAGACAACAACAATATGTATTCGTTCCAGCACGAAAAGGGCGCGACGACAGAATACACCGCCGCTGGCGACGTGATCCTGGCTCCCACCCCGGACGGATACAAACTCTATCTCTACTACTACGACCATTATGCTCAGATGCTGGGCGGATTCTCAGTTGACCGTCTGAAACGATGAAAAGGATAGTTTGGATACTGGCGCTGGCCTCCCTGGCGCTGTCGTGTAAGCAACCTGCTCCGGCTCAGCCGGACAAGACGGAAGCGCAGCCCTGGGCCGAAGTCGAGGGCCTCTCGCTTCCGGAGGGGATCACCGTCTACCGCAACTGCGAGGATCTCTGCGGGAAGAAGGCCATCGCCTATTATGCTGAGGCGGACCTTTCGAAAGTGAAGTTCGACATCTGGAGCATCAAGGATCCCACTTGCACCGGCACCAACGAAGCGCTGAAGACTCCTTCGAAGGTCTACGAAGAGACCTCGGCGGCCGTAATTATCAACGGCGGATACTTCTATGTGGACGGAGGCAAGCGCTACAACGCTTCGCTCGCCGTGAAGGACGGAACCCTGCTGGGCATCAACCTCAATTACGCTTCGCAGGACTGGGTCTACATCTATTATCCCACCCGCGGCGCGTTCATGGTCCATTCCGACGGAGCGGTGGAGGTGTGCTGGACTTACTATAATAATTCCTCCGGCGCGCACTATATGTATTCGAACCCCGCGCAGAACGGATGGACGCTCGGCCCGAAGAAGGTGCCGGATGCTAATTATCCCGAGGAAGCGCGCATCTTCGAGGCCAACACCGCTATCGGCGGCGGCCCCGTGCTGCTTAAGGACGGTGAGGTCCGCAACACATGGAAGTACGAACTCTTCTACGGCGACGGCTCGGACAACAAAATGCCCGAAGAATCGCATCCCCGCACCGCGGTAGGTTTGAAGAAAGACGGCAAACTTGTGTTTTTCGTGGCTGAAGGCCGCAATATGACCGAGGGAGTGGCCGGCTTCACCACCGGCGAGGTTGCTCAGATACTCCTGGATCTCGGCTGCACGGACGCCCTCAACTTGGACGGCGGCGGATCATCCTGTATGCTGCTTAACGGCGAAGAGACCATCAAGGTCTCGGACGGAGCGCAGCGCCCGGTCGCTTCCACCCTGATGTTCTTTGCAAAATGAAAAGACTACCCTTCATATTCTGCTGCGCCTTGAGCCTGCTTCTTCTCTCCTGCGAGGATGAGAAGAACGACGGCACCTACAAATGGCGCGACGAATGGCGCTCCGACTATGTCCCCGAGACAGAAGACAACATAGTGGGAAAGCCGCGCTACGTGTGGGTGGACGCATCGGCCAACTTCCAATACTACGGCAACGACGAGACTCAGATTGCGGCCGACTGCAAGCGTCTGGCCGATATGGGCTTCACGGACCTGGTGGTGGATGTGCGTCCGAATAGTGGGGACGTGCTTTTCAAGAGCAAGGTGGCTCCCGAACTCAAGAAGATCACCGCGTGGACCAGCAAGGGCTACGGTTTCCTCGAGAGGACTGCGGACTTCGACTATCTTCAGACCTTTATCGTCGCCGGCCATAGGGTAGGGCTGCGCGTGAACGCCGGCATCAACACTATGGTGGGCGGTTACCGCACCGCCGCCGGCGACTACGGTATGATGTTCGACCATCCGGAGCGCAAGGTCTGGGGCACCGTGGACAACCTTAAGGGCGGCCTGACCAATATTATGGATGACACGGCGAACGGTCCTCGTTTCCTTGATCCGGCCAACGACGAAGTGCAGCAGTATCTGCTGGATTTGCTCGCTGAACTGGCGGCCTACAAGGGCCTGGACGGAATAGTGCTGGATCGCTGCCGCTATTCGGATTATAATATGGACGCCGGCTACACCGATGCAGCAAAGGCCAAGTTCGCCGAATATATAGGCGGCGAAGTGACGAAGTGGCCCATTTTCACCCAGGGTCAGGTGTTTATGCCCAACTCCCCGTCCAAGATCCAGAGGCAATGGGCTGGATTCAGGGTGAAAGTCATCCACGACTTTATCGAAAAGGCATCGGCCAAGGTGCACGAAGTGAATCCCTCTGTGCGTTTCGGCGTGTATGTGGGCGCCTGGTTCTCCGAGTACTACAGAAGCGGAGTAAACTGGACCAGCCCCAAGTACAAACTGAAGACTCAGGAAACCACCTACGGCTGGGTGCTGGACGACTATCAGTCCTACGGCTTTGCGGACCATCTGGATTTCATCTTTCTGGGAGCGTATGCCGGATCGGATTCTATCTACGGCACCTGGGAATGGAGTATGCAGGGCTTCGCCCAACTCGGGAAGAAGCGACTGGCCGGCGCGGTTTCCTTCATTCCGGGCCCGGATATCGGCAACACTTCCGGTTTCGTGGACGGCGGAAAAGGCGCCCTTATGCCGGAAATTATCGATATGTTGCTTAAAGAGAGCGACGGAATGTTTATCTTTGACCTCTGTCACATCCGCCAGTTTGACTACTGGGATGCGATAAAGAAGGGCTTTGACGATTATCTTGCAACAGTAGAAACTCAACAATAACCATTTACTAACACACCAAAAAACTATTTATTATGAAGAAAATTTTCGCTTTGATTGCTTCAGTCGCGGTGTTCGCAGGCCTCTGGTCCTGTACTCCGGATGAAAAGCCGGTTGTGCCCGGAATCGACCTGACCGGAGAGGCTACATTCAATGTCCCCGCGGCCGACGTTCCGACGATCTCCATCGCATTCGTCTCCACCGTTGCGTGGACAGCAGAGGCTTCCGACGAGTGGGTAACCATCGCTCCGAAGAGCGGTGATGCCGGCGAGGCCACCGTGAAGGTGAATGTGGACGACAACAAACTTGCCGATCCCCGTTCGCTCAAGGTTACCATCACAGCCGGCGAGGTCGTGAAGGAAGTCACCATCAATCAGGAAGGTGCATTCGTGCCTTACTTCGATGTGGATCCTTCATCCTGCCAGTTCTCCGGCTTTGGCGAAGGCGAGCCTTACTCGATCGAAAGGGAAGCAGATGAGTATGTCATCCCCGTTTCTTCCAACCTCGAGTGGGATGCTTATCTCGCTATTTGGGATTCCGAGCTTGGCTACGCGGTCGAGACCGATCACAATGCATGGCTTACTGTTGCAAAGGCCAGCAACGGCATCAAGATCACCGTTACGGACAATGAGACCTATGACGCCCGCGTGGAGTACATCTATGTCGCTTGCCATCTTGGCGAGGACTATGACACCTACGGCGGCTTCGGCGCTTGCATCCTCGTAAGCCAGGCCGGCCTTGATGCTCCCACCGTGCCTACCCTCGTGTGGGCCAAGAAGTTCGCTGACATCAACGAAAATGTCGCCGTGTCTGAATACATGCGTCTCGCTTATTCCGAGGGCGAAATCATGCTCAGCGACGGCAGCGCTATCTGGGGCCTCGACCCTGCAAGCGGTGAACTTTGGGACAAGTTCGAGATCGCAACCCAGAGTTTCGACAGCGATGATGAAGGCAACCTCATTCTTATGAATGATACTGCTACCGGAGACGGTGCCATCAACTTCTATTGGACTCCTTC
Organism: uncultured Bacteroidales bacterium; assembly: GCA_905234485.1. Lineage (GTDB taxonomy): Bacteria > Bacteroidota > Bacteroidia > Bacteroidales > UBA932 > Cryptobacteroides. The sequence goes on from CAJOHV010000027.1 coordinate 12,186, forward strand.
CATCAACCAAGAACCCGCTTTGCTCCACTCCTTCACAGAGCTTGACGGTTATTGGGGCAATTGCGGAAACGTCCGCGTCCGCGGTGATATCGCAAACGGAAAATCTGTGGTTACCGCTACCATCGGCAGCATGAGGTTCTATCTTGCGTTCGCTTTCGACAAGGGCGTGTATTACAATCCCACGACCCTCGAGCCTATCCGCAGTTCCCTCAACGCTACCGGCGACGGCTGGAATCCTGACTACATCGCGGCGATTTCCGTTGCTCCTGACGATCCCACCAAGGGAATTATCTATCGCGGTTATGTGACCGGTCAGCCGGACGGCGCTCAGATGACTTATCTGCGCGTGGATCCTAGTGTTCCTCACTGGAGCAGTCCTGAATGGGCTCTTGTCACCGAACTCGGCGCTGGCGGAAACGAGTGCCAGAACAATATCGACATCCTCGATATCGACGGCAAGCGCATTATGGCCTTCACCCAGGGCGGATGGTTCGGCTGGATCGGCAACGCCAACATCTATGTGCTGGACATTACCAACCTTAACGACATCAAGGTGGTTGCCAATATCGACACTGCAGAGTGGATCGATATGGAGAATCCTCAGGCCGTGCGCGGCGCTGATGTCCTTCTCCGTGCCAACGGAAGCACTGTGGAACTGTATGCAGTCCGTTCCAACGGCGCATCGGTTGCCAAGTTCATCTTCGGCCTCGAATAACAGGCTCTCCGTATGAAGCAGCCCTTTATTTGTTCACTTATCGCTGCCGCCATCTTTTTGGCGGCAGCGTGTTCCAATCCTGACGGCCCGGCCTCCGGCAAGGAACGCACCGATATCTGCAGTATCCTGACCATCGGGCAGACCGAGTATCTGGACAGCCTGGAGTATGACAAGGAAGGACGCCTGATTAAAGTCATTACCTTCGGAATCGAGGATGAAGAAATCACCGAAATAGAAGAAGTCCGCACTTACACATATTCAGACGGCCGAATTGAACTTACATTCGCATCGGAATATAATGCGGGCCAAAAGTTTGTCTTCACCGTCGGGAAAGACAATCTCATCACGAAGGTGGATATAGGCGGAGATGAGTATGGATTCACCTATGACTCAGAGGGACAGTTGATTATGTCGGACGACATAGCCTTGACCTGGAAAGACGGCGACATTATCTCGGATTCGACAGGCTACACCTACACCTATCTGCCGACTCTGAATCCGGGTTACTGCCCTGTCTCACCCACCGCTACGGACCACTGGCTCTTTCAGAAGGGCTATTTCGGTAAACTCCCCAAACACCTGATTTCAGCGTGGGGAGTGAGAAACGAAGACACAAAAGTCGCTCACGAGTTCAGTTGTGAGTACGAAGTGGAGGGTGGGCTTCCGGTTGGATGCAATTTGACGGCAATCCACACCAGAGGCAATACTCCTTCAATCTCGGAGTACCGCATGACCATCAACTGGAAGAAGTACTAACTTCGCCAGAAGACTCGCCTGCTTGTGAACAGGCAGGTGAGAGCGACCATCAATGAGGTTACAATAACCCCGCGCAGGAAACCCAGCGCGGGGTTTCCTATAGTCAGTTGGTCGAACAGGTCGAAACGGCAGAGATAGAGCAGCGGCGAGATCACGAAGCCGGTGACCGTGTAGGCAACCATCGGGTTCTGGCCAGTCATCGTGAGGTTGCGGCTGAGGCTGCGGCCTTTGAGCGCCGAGCGAGCCTCGCACCAGAGCAGGAACGCGGTCATCAGGCACGCGAGGCCGGCCGTGCTGAGCATATAACTGACATTAGCGTGGTCTTTGGTGATGCCGCCGTCGATGGGATCGAACACTATTCCGAACTGCAGCGCGGCGAAGCCTATGCGCATGATCACGGACCATGCGGATTTATCGTTGCGGGCGAGCCACATTGCCAGCCCGCCGAGGGCGAAGACCGCCGTGAACATAATCCACACGTTGCGGGTGAAGAAGCCCCACAGCGCCAGGGGCGTCATCAGCGCGCATATCCACGCCGCGGCAGCGCTGCCGGGGGAGCGGGGAGTGTCGCAGATTACGCCGTCCGCCGCCACAAGGATGTCGCCGATGACGGTGCCGATCAGCACGATGAGCAGGTACTGCACGTATGACCAGCGGAACAGCCAGTCTATCCATTCCGGGAACGCGAGCACGTCGAGCGCGTGAGTGTGCCAGTTGACCTCCTTGGTGACGAAGACTACGGCAATCAGGGCGAGGCGTAGCCAAATGCGTTTCCTGCTGAGCAGCCAGGAAAAACCGCCGAGCAGCGCCACGAGCGACAGCACCATAATGATAATGTCGATATTGTGCAGCCCGAGTTTGGTTCCCAGGACGAACTTCTCCACGCACAGCATCGCCACGATGATCAGCGCGCCTGCTGCGTTAAGCGCCCAACCATGGGCACGTGGAACGCGCCAGAGAGCCAGGAAAAGCCCGATCCAGATTCCGAACCGGACGAGACAGGCGCTCCAGGACTGATAGTCGGCGATGAGATAGGAGTTGCCGAGCACGAGTCCGAAGGCAGCGAGTGTCAACCAGCGCTTTACAAGGCCCCAGGAGATGCGGCCAAGCGACTCGCCGCGGCGCAACTTACTACCGAGCGAGAAGGGGATGGCGGCGCCCATAGAGAAGAGGAACCAGGGGAACACGAGATCCACCCAGGTTATGCCCTTCACTGCGAAATTGAATGCGTAGGTAGGAGGCGGGCACTGGCAGTGGAACATCCACGCCGGCAGGCCCGCACCCCAACCGATCGCGCTGCTCAGGACCATCAAAATGATGGCAATCCCGCGCAGCGCGTCGATCGATGCAATACGTTTGTTCATCTGCTATTTCTTCCTGCCCTTGCTCTTCCAGTAGCGCTCGATTTCCTCGAGGGTCATGCCGGTGGTTTCAGGCATAAGTTTCCACATTATGAGCATATAAGGCACGCACATAATCGCAAACATAAGGAAGGTGCCCGCAGGGGTAAGGTTCGCGAGGAACCAGGGGGTAAGCTGGCCGATAAGGTAGGTGCCCACCCATAGGGCCATACCGGCTATGCTCATCGCGAGACCGCGAACGCGGTTGGGGTACATCTCCGAGAGGATGACGAACACCACTGCGCTGATGCTGATGGCGGTGCTGAAAACGTAGAGGAGGAAGAAGGTCAGCAGGAAGCCGTTGCCCAGGCCGAGCGCCGCTCCCTTGAAGAAGTAGAGCGAGATGGCGAGAAGGCAGACGATCATGCTGCTCACACCCCAGTAGACGAGTTGCTTGCGGCCTACCTTGTCGATTATGACGGTGGCGATAATGGTAGTCAGGAAGTTCACGGCGCCCACGAGCACGGTGCTGAGCAGGGAGACGTCGCCGGTCATTCCGGCGTCTTCGAAGATCTTCGGACCGTAGTAGAGCACGGCGTTGACGCCCATGAACTGACCGAGGATGGCGATTGCGCAGCCGATCAACACGGCGCGGAGTATGCCGGGCTCGAAGATTTCCTTCCAGTTGGCCTTGACCTCGCTGCCGATTGCCGAGAGAGTCTCGCCGGCTTGCTTGGAGGCCTCTTCTTCGGTGATGTAGATCTTCTGGAGGATGGTTGAGGCCTCGGCGCCGCGGCCCTTGACGAGCAGCCAGCGCGGGCTTTCAGGGATAAAGAAGATCACCACGAGGAAGATGACATCCGGGATGAGGTTGCAGCCGAGCATGCCCCTCCAGTACTCGGAGTTGAACATATTGGTCATCAGCGAACCGCTCATGCTCTCGTCCACGTTCTTATAGATAATGAAGTTCACGAGGTAGGCCAGCAGGAAGCCGAGGGTGATCATCAACTGATAGAGTGCCACCAGCGTGCCGCGCTTGCTCGCGACTGCAACTTCCGAAATATACATAGGGGAGACGATGCTCACCACACCGATACCGAAGCCGCCGAACATACGGAAGACCACCAGTTGGCTGAAGTTCGCAGCCACGGCGCATCCGAATGCCGAGATGCTGAACATAAGGGCGGCGATGAGCATGGTCCTCTTACGGCCTATGCCGTCCGAGAGCATACCCGCCACCAGCACTCCGATTATCGAGCCGATGAGGGCGCAGCCCACATACCAGCCTTCCTGAATAGTGTTGAGGGCGAACTGGGTCGTGACCGCCTTGGTCGTTCCCGAAATAACTGCCGTGTCGTAGCCGAACAGGATGCCGCCGATAGCGGCCACCACTGCCAGGAACACGACGTATCCCATATTGACGTTTTCTGTCTTTGCCATAGTTATCTGATGTTAAAATAATCTTTGTAACGGTCGTAGAAGTGTCCTGCCTGGAGGTAGGCTGATTGCGGGCTCATAAAGTGCGAGAACTCGAAGGTGATGGCCTTGTCGTAGCCGCAGCGGGCGGCGGCCTCCAGTTTCATGCGGAGTTTGTCGAACTTGATGGGGAGGAACTTGATGGGCATGTCGCGGTCGAAGGTCTCCGCGTTAGTCCAGCACTGCATTCCATAGCGGTCCGCGAGTTTCTTGTTCACGGAGAAGAATGCGTCCAGTTCGTCGTAGTCGATATGACCGTCCTGGAAGGCCACTGCGTCCACCACTTCGTGGATGCCGGAGAAGATTTCGTCCCATTCCTTTTCGTGCTGCTGCACGGACACGGCTTCCTCCTTGCTGAGGCTGCCGCCTGCCGCGCTGACCGCTTTCTTGCCGTCGATCCACGGCGAGATGAAGGTGGGCAGGCCGCCGCTGACGTCCTTGCACATCTTGCCCATGGTGTAGAAGCAGTCCACCGCACCCTTGGTGGCGCGGGAGATCTCCGTGCTCAGGTACCAGCCCTGGAAACTCTTATGGTGTCCGTAGTTCTTCCATACTTCGTCGATGACGAATTTGTTGACATCGGTCTCATACTTCATGTCTCCGGTGTCCCAGTAGCGGCCGGAGTCGTAGAGTCCGAAGTAGAACTTCATATCGTACTTGTCCGCGAGGTAAAGGAAAAGTTCCAGGAGGTCCATCGAAGGCATATAGCATCCCTTGTTCAGAAGATACGGGCTCGGCCAGGTGATGAACTTGCGGTAGCCGCTGCGAATCATGATGACCGTGTCTATTCCAATTGCCTTCATGTTCTGGAAATCCTGGTCCCACTCCTTCGGGCCCCAGTTCTGGTGCGGGATGTCGTGCGAAATCTCATCGAGGAAAGTACCGGTGATCTTGAGCCCTGCGCCCTTGGGGACGATGAGTCCGGTGCTGGGATCGGCTCCCGCGATGGCGGGAACTTTGTCGGTGCAGCCGCTCAGAAGCGGAGCTGCCGCTGCGGCCGCAGTAGCAGCTGCAGCCGTCTTGAGGAA
>CAJOHV010000028.1 GCA_905234485.1 uncultured Bacteroidales bacterium
GATCGCTTTGCCGTTGACCGTAAGCTTGACGCCCTTCGCCCACTCGGGCACGCGCAGTTCGAGCGGGAATGCGGCCGGCTCCGGCATGGAGAACACGAACTCGATCGTCCCGTCCATGGGGTAGGCCGTGCGCTCCTCGATGGTGACCACGTCCGTCGTGACCGTGCAGGGGGCATAGACAAGCGCCGCCAGACCGCCGTCGGACGTGCGATACCACAGATTCTGCGTGAACTTGGGCCAGCCCTGATGCTGGTTCGTCAGGCAGCATGGGTACGCAGTGAGGAAGCCGAAGACCTGCCCGGTGCCTTCCTGGCCCACATCGAAGTTGTGCAGCCCGAAGGTCACCTGCGCCTGATTCGGCTTCTGGAAATACTGGTGCAGAGCGAAATCGCTGCTCGTCTGGGCCGGGAGGGCGTTGAACGCGACGCGCTCGAGCATGTCCGCGAACTCCGTGATGCCCGTGATTTTGAGCATCTGCTCGTACGAGTACATAAGTTCCACGGCGCTGCAGAGTTCGGACCCCTGGCGCGGATCGTTTCCGTGCAAGGCTTCGTCTCCGCCGAACATGCCGTTAGGAAAACCGTTATATGTCTTGAGGTCTTCGAGGCCCTTGAAGACAGACTCGATAAGGCGTTCGTCTTTCTTGTACTGCCAGTAGACCACGGGCTCCTTCAGGCCCTGAGCAAGATTCACGCAATGGATGGAGGCCTTCGTCTTAAGCATTTCGCCCTTAAGGAATTCGCCAGCGAAATCGAAGCTCTGTTCGTGAAGGAGGTCCGCCAGTTTGAGCAGCCAGGGCTCACGGGTAAGGTTATAATACCAAAGCACCACATCTAGATTATCTCCGGCGCGGTATTTCGCCCAGAAAGTGTAGGTGTCCAGAGGGGTCTTCGGGAGGGTCTCGAGTTGGTACTTGAAGTATTTACCAAGACAATCAAGTACGCGCGAGTCCTGAGTCGCATTGTAGTACTGCTGAAGGACTTTGAGCATCACAATTCGCGGCCACCAGTCCAGAGGCATTCCGCGCTGAAGGCCTTCCACATAAGGATAACCTTTATCCGGGCCGATGAAGCCGTCCGCCCGCTGATTATTCAGGGTCCATTCCACCCATTTAGTCGCCTTGGTCTTGAGTTCTTCGTCATCCAGAATCCACGCAAGAGGGAGAAGTCCGTCCACCCAGTAAGGTCCACGCTCCCAGCGGTCGCCTTCTCCACCGAGCCAGCCGTTATCGTCGCCGACTACCTGCGGATAGGTTTCGTCCAGGCGCGCGGTGATGCCGTCGCGCTGGCGCTCGAGGGTCTCGCGGAGCCAGCCGGCGGGCTTGACCGCGCCGAGCGGGAGTTCTTCGTAGGCACGGCTGAGTTTCGGCGCCCGGCCGCAGGAAGCAACGATAATAGCGACAAGGAGAATGGTTATTCTTTTCATATTTCCAAATATACCGATATTCCGCAAATTATCCTTGCGAATCCCGGGAATATTGCACACCTTTGACTCATTAACCAAACTAGTATGACTATGGACAAACCTCAATTCTTTCATCTTTGCGGCGACGGCGCCAATAGCCGCAACTTCATCACTTCACTAGAAGATTTCAAAGCCGCCTTCAACCTGGTCGGCGTGTGTGCAGCGAACACTGATGTCATTGTCGTTTCTTTTTCCCATGAGGAGAGTCACGGACACTGCTTACTATGGGGAACAGAAGCAAATTGTCTCGTTTTCAAAGATATGTTCGGAACTCAATACCGCCATTACACCTCACGCACTCGCAAGAGGGGTGAAGAACTGATTCTCGAGAATGAACTCTATCCTATCCAATCAGAAGAGTATCTCCTGAATGTTGCTGCCTACACTGTCATCCAGGCGACAAAAGATGGCAAGCCGGTAATGTATTACGATTACCGCTGGGGAACAGGTTCCCTCTACTTCCGCTCTGAAACACACATGCCCGTTTGGTTATTCGATGATAACGGGCAAATTCAAAGCCCCGTCCGTTTTGATAGTCTTGGCAGGACTGAGCAAAGAGAGATTGTCCATTCAAGAACACTGACTATCCCGGACGACTGGTTGATATGTAATGGACTAATTCTTCCCTCAAACTATGTGGACATTAAGCGCTATGAGGGTATTTATCGCACCCACAACAGATTCAGGGTTTTTACTGCCAGTCCAAAGTCCAAAGAAGAAGAATTAAGACGGATCATGTCTACTTATCATGGGGTAACGATAGATGATTTGGAAGCACGGTCTCTATGTGGGGACCTATGTAAGACGATGTTCGGGACGCGCGACCCCCGTCGCCTTAACACCACACAACGTGTTAATCTCGCCCAGCAACTACGCCGGCAATACCGTATGACCTTCCGCCAATTAGCGACCCTAGTACGTCTTGATGAAAAGGAACTGAGAATAAATGTACTTACATAACATCGCCAGGGCGTTTTCCGCCAAGATGAAGCCAGACGATATGCCCCATAGTATGCTGTGGCGGCCCCGATCTGGCTTCATGGCTCGATTTCGGCCTGTGAAGCCAGCCCTCATGCCCCAGGATAGCTTCTGGTAGGGGTGGTCTGGCTTCGTTTTGGCGAAAAGGGCGGAAAACTATTTCACTATCAGCAAATCCTCCCAGTCGGTAGTGAAGGACGGGGAGCAGTGGTCGCGGCGGATGCCGTCGGCGTAGTGGCCGGGACGCTGGGTGGCGAGGCGCAAGAGATTGCTTCCCGGTTTGTTGACGCGGTCCATTATGGCGCTGATTTCGTTCTGGCGGCGTTCCAGTTCAATCTGGTCCTCAGTTTCGAATAGTAAGCCCTGCACCGCATCGGCCGAGACTATCTCTTCGATAATCACCCCGGCACGTTTGTAGGAATACCCCTCGCGAAAGATTTCATCCAGAACGCGCAAAGCCGCGTGGACTATCTCCTGGGTGGAGTTTTGCGGTTTGTCCAGTCGCACTGAGGCATACGGGTAGTATTGAGGGAGGTCTTTGCGGAAGGGGCTGGTGTGCGCGAAGACACCGACACTGACGGCGGCCGAACGTTCGCTGCGCAGTTTCTGGGCGCAGATGCCCGCGAAATCGGAGACGCGCAGCCGCAGTTCGGCCTTGTCCGTGATCATCTCCGCGAAGGAACGTGATGTGCATATGCTCTTGCGAGGCGCTGGAAGCTCATCGGCCACGGCGGGGGTGCCCTGCAGTTCCTTCCACGTCCGCACACCCGTCACCCCCATCCGAGCGCGGACCCACGCCTCCGGCCGCTGAACAAAATCCAGCGCCGTGTGCACCCCCGCCGCCATGAGCTTCGGCGCGCCCCGCCAGCCTATGCCCCACACTTCGTCGATCGGGGTGAGCGACAGGGCTTTGAGACGCTTCCCGTCGGAATCGATAATACACACCCCGCGATACCCCGGGTACTTTTTGGCGAAATGATTGGCGACTTTTCCTAATGTCTTGGTGGGTGCGATTCCGATACTCACCGGGATTCCCGTCGACTGGCGAATCCGCCGTATCAATCCTCCGCAAACTGTCCGATAATCAGCGGGTTTGATTCCTTCAAGAGTAAAAAACGCCTCGTCGATGGAATATTTTTGATATCCCGGAAGAGTCCCGCTCAAAATACTCATCACCCGATTCGACAAGTCTCCGTAGAGCGTGTAATTAGAAGAGCACGCCACCACCTTTCCGTTCGCGACCATGTCGCGCAACTGAAAGAAGGGCGTGCCCATCTTTATGCCTAACGCCTTCGCCTCGTTCGAGCGGGCGACGACGCAGCCGTCGTTGTTGCTCAGGACCACAACCGCGCGACCTTCGAGCTGAGGCTGGAACGCCCGCTCGCAGGACACAAAGAAGTTGTTGCAGTCTGCAAGAGCGTACAAATTATGCCAAACGTTTCAGAATTTCTTCGGTTTGCGCTTCGTAGCCGGGCTTGCGGAGCAACGCGAACATATTCTTCTTGTATGCCTCCACACCGGGCTGGTTGAACGGGTTCACACCGAGCAGATATGCGCTCACACCGCACGCGAACTCGAAGAAATAGAACAGCGCGCCGAGATTGTATTCGTCGATGCGGTCGATTCCCACTTCCAGCTGAGGCACTCCGCCGTCGATATGGGCGACCTTCACGCCAAGCTGGGCCATGGCGTTGCAATGCTCCACATGCTGTCCGGCAAGGAAGTTCAACTGATCCAGGTTCTGCTCGTCCGAGCCTATCACCACCGAGCGGTTCGCGTTCGCGACGCTGATCACGGTCTCGAACATGATGCGGCTGCCTTCCTGGATGAACTGGCCCATAGAGTGCAGGTCTGCCGTGTTGGTCACGCTGGCGGGGTAAATGCCCTTGCCGTCCTTACCCTCGGACTCGCCGTAGAGCTGCTTCCACCACTCGGCGATGTAAGTGAGTTTCGGGTTGTAGGTCACCAGGATCTCAACCGCCTTCTTATAATCGGTGTGCAGCAGGTTGCGCATGGCGGCGTACTTGACGGCGGCGTTTTCCGGACCCTTCTTGAGCAGTTCGGAGCGCTCTTCGGCAGCGCCCTTGAGCAGCGCGTGGATGTCGAAGCCAGCGAGGGCGATCGGGAGCAAGCCCACGGGCGTGAGCACACTGAATCGGCCGCCTACGTTGTCCGGGACCACGAAGGTCTTGTATCCTTCCTGGGTGCTGAGTGTCTTGAGCGCGCCCTTGACTGCATCGGTGATGGCCACGATCCTCTCCGCGGCTTCCTTCTTTCCGTAGGTCTGCTCGACAAATTCCTTGAAGATGCGGAAGGCCACAGCAGGTTCAGTTGTGGTGCCGGACTTGGAGATCACGACCACGGCGGTGTTGCGGGTCTTCGCCAAATCCAGCAACTCTGCCAGATACTCCTCGCTGAGGTTGTTTCCTGCGAACACGACCTTCGTCGCGGGCTCCACGAAGCAATGCGAGAGAGCCTCGATCGCGCACTTCGCGCCGAGATACGAGCCACCGATTCCGATGACGATCACGAGGTTAACGCCCTTCGCCTTCCAGCAGTCGCGGACGGCTTCACAGTCTGCGATGAGGGATTCCGGAGTCTCGTTCGGGAGAGTCTTCCAACCGAGGAAATCGTTGCCGGCGCCCTTCTCGCTCTGGAGCACATCATATGCCTCGAGGGCCTTCTTCACATAATTCTGATACTCTGCATCTTTGACAAAGGAGTTGCAGCCTCCTACGTTTACTTTTATCATATCTTTAAGTTGTTTGTTTCGAGTTTGTCGTGAAGACAAATTTAGTGAAATAATACTTATCTTTGACATTATGAAAAGAATAATTGCTCTTGCGGCTATCGCTGCGGCAGTCTGCTCCTGCGGCACTGCAAATATTGTCAGTCACGCCCCGGCGAAGGTCGGCATCGTGGCGCACCGTGGATATTGGAATTGCGACCAGGCCGGCTACGCGCAGAACAGCGTCGCTTCGCTCAAGGCCGCGCAGGACGCCGGCTTCTGGGGAAGCGAATTCGACGTCCAACTCACCAAGGACGGAGTAGTCGTGTCCAATCACGACAAAGAGTACGGCCCAGAGAAGATGATCATCGCCGATTACACTTATGACGAACTGGCGAGGTATCCTCTCCCCAACGGCGAGAAACTCCCTACCCTGGATGATTATCTGATTCAAGGCGCGAAATCCTCCAAAACCGTTCTCGTTCTGGAATTCAAGAAACAGCGCACGGACGAAGCGACGATAATGTTGGTGGACAAATCAATGGAGATCCTCAAGCGCCACGGCCTCTACGACCCTCAGCGCGTCATCTTCATCAGTTTCAGCCAGGTCGCCTGCGAGAGAGTCATCAGCAAGCATCCCCAGTTCGAGGTCCAGTACCTGATGGGCAATATGTCCAGCGGTAAACTCAAGAAGAAAGGCTACACCGGCGCCGATTACAACGCCGCGTTCTACACCGCCGAGCCGGGCCTCATCAAGAACCTCCACAAGAAGGGTCTGAAGGCCAATGTCTGGACTGTGGACAGTGAGAAGAAAATGCGCAAACTGAACGCCCACGGCATCGACCAAATCACGACCAACAACCCCATGGGCGCCCGCCAGGTCATCGGCTCCCGCGAACACAGGAAGTAGCGGCGGCGTTACCCATTAGGATTGAATAGACCGATCGGAAGATATCTCCCGACCGGTTTATTTGTTTTTCGCCAAAATGAAGCCAGACCACCCCGGCCAGAAGCTATCCTGAGGCATGAGGGCTGGCTTCACAGGCCGAAATCGAGCCATGAAGCCAGATCGGGGCCGCCACAGCATACTGTGGGGCACATCGTCTGGCTTCATCTTGGCGGAAACCGGCGAAAGGGACAGGAAAATGGGCTGAGGGAATCAGGAAGAAGGGCGGGGAGAGATGGAAAGATGCCCGATCTGGTCGGGCATGACGGTAACTAGAACGGATACGATGGGAGATGGGAGAAGGGTGATGGGTGATGGGTGATGGGTGATGGGTGATGGGAGATGGGACCGAGGGAAAGGGACGGAGCTAGCGGACGCTGGCTGTGAGGGAGAGCCAGCGACTGATACACAACACGCGGGCGCGGAGGGATTCGTAGTCCAGGGTCTCGGGGGTGTCGGTGACTTTGTTCGTGTTAAGGGTGATGCCGGAGGTGAAGACGATGGAAGGAATTCCGGCTCTCATGAAGACGGTCTGATCGCCGATTTTGTTGTAGAAGAGGTTGGTGAAGTTGTCGCTTTTGTAGTAGTCGAAGTAGAGATCCAACTGGCCGATAGCAGCGCATTTGCGGAGGGACGAAGCCCAGGGTTTGCCGCCGAGGGCCATCAGGGAGCGGGGGTTGCGCTGGCTGACGGGAGCGAGCGTGCTCCCGAGGATGTCCAGCGAAATCATCATACGGACGGAAAGGCCCGAGGCGCGCAACTCGGAGAGCATGTGGCGGGCGCCTGCGTAGTCGCGGCTGCGAGCGTCGAGGGCGACGAAGATCAGTCCGTCGCGGCAGTCGCGACGGACCGCATTCGCCACGGCGATCAGTGCCGCGACTCCCGACGCGTTGGAGTCAGCGCCGGGATAGACCTTACCGCCTATCATTCCGAGACCGTCGTAGTAGGCCCCGACAAGTATCCACTTCCCCGATTTTCCGGGGAGATAGCCGACAACGTTACGGCCCTTCTCCCCCGAACCGAGTTTGAATTCGTGGTACCAGTTCTCCTCAAATGGCATCAAACCGGCGTCCTCGAACATATCGCGAATCCACTCGCTTGCATATCGGGCGCCATCAGTTCCTGTTCCCCTTCCCGCAAAAATGGGGTCGCACAAAATCTCCACGCTCTCTCGCAGAGCTCCAGCAGAGAGTCTCGAAGATGGTCCATCCGGCATAACATCGAAAGGAGAAACTTCCTCAACGACCCGCAACGAGTCTGCCTGCGAAGTGCTGTCAGTGGGGGCAGAGAGGGGGCCGTCGGGAAGAAGATTCCCGGTCGCGCCGGAAATGACGGGGAATGAAGATTCCGAAGTAACGGGAATGACGGGAGATGAAGATTCCGGAGGACCGGGAATGGTAGAAGCGTGCCCAAAAAGAGGGAGGGCGGTTATGAGAATAACCGCGATGAAAAATATTTTCGTCTGTTCCATCAATTTGGGCACGAATAATGTTATATTTGTTGGATAGCAAAAATAAACAAATTTTGTGACTCCAGTTGGTAAACACATCAGAATCCTACTCACGGTCTTCCTGGCCGTGGTGCTGTTTGCCATACCCGCGAACGCCCAGTGGAACACGGAAGTGCTGGAGCTCAGGGGCAGGATTGCGCTGCAGGACGGGAAGTACGCGCAGGCAATCGAGCAGTTCAACATCCTGGCTCATCTGGACACGACAGCTTACTGGACATATTTCTACAGGGGAATCGCAAAATACAATCTCGGTGACATACGCGGCGCGCGCAAAGACTTCGACCGATCCGTGAGGATCAATCCCCTGTTCACCAACGGCTATCACTATCGCGCTATCACCAAGAGCAACGCCGGCGAGTACGACGACGCCCTCGAGGATCTACAGAAAGCGATAGACCTGCGCCCAGGATTCACGGGATTGTACTTCAGCCGTGGAGTCACATATTTCCTCGCGCAGCGCTTCGACAACGCGGTCGCGGACTTCGACAGATACATACGCCAGAACAGCAGCGACCCGTCCGCATACCTTAACCGCGGTGCCAGTTACCTCTTCCTGGGTGACACCCTGAAGGCCCTGGCCGACTACAACAAAGCCATCAGGCTGGACCGCTATGAGCCCGAGGGCTATATAAGACGCGCTAGATTGTATGCCGCGCAGGAAAACTACGGAAGCGCCATAGAGGATATGAACCAGGCTATCACCCTGGACGACGACAATACCCTCGCCTACTTCAACCGCGCGATAATGCTCTATGAGACAAAGGACTACATCGGCGCGATGGCGGACCTCAACACCGTGCTCAGTTACGAGCCCGGCAACGCCCTCACCCTCTACAACCGCAGCCTCATCCGCATGCAGGTCGGCGATTTCGAGGGGGCGCTGGACGATATGGACAGGGTCATCAACATCAACCCGCGCAACGTCCTGGCCTACTTCAACCGCGCGGCGTGCTTCATCGAACTCGGCCGCTGGAAGAGCGCCCTCGCCGACTACGACCGCGCGATCGAACTCTACCCGGACTTCGCGAAAGCGTATCAGAACCGCTCTTACGTGGAGAATCAACTCGGCATGAGGAAAAAGTCCAAGGCCGACTACGAAACCGCGCAGAAGAAAATAGCCGAGTACCGCAGCGGCAAGCAGACCGGCGAATTCGCCGACACCTCGAAGCGCTTCAGCGCGCTCATCGCCCTGGACGCCGACTTCGCGAAAAAGGACTTCAACGACGAACTTCTTCAGCACCGCGACATAGACATAAGGCTGCGTCCGATGTACCGCTTCACCCTCAGCGACAAGCGCCAGAGCGGCGAGGTGGCCTTCTCCAACCGCTACGAAAACGCGGACGTGGACAACTTCGCAAGGAGGCAACTCATCCCCGTGGAGGCGGCACCCGGCTATGGCGACGCGAAGATGAAAACCAGTCTCGCCGGCTACGACCCCGACCGCAAGGATGTCATCTTCGCACGCGCTATCAGGAACGTCAAGGACAAGCAGTACAATGCCGCCCTGGCGGACTACAACCAACTGATTGACACCAGCGAGGGCGCCGAAAAGGCCTTCTACCTCGTAAATCGCGCAGTGCTCAGGGCGGAGATGATAGACTTCATCGCCAGCATCAGCAGCAGTGTGCAGACGCTGACCATGGACAACGAAGGCGCCACCAAAACCCGCGTGAGCGACCGCGCCGAGCACAACTACGACTACTCCGAAGCCCTGGTGGATATGCTGGAGGCGGAGGAACTTGTCCCAGATGTAGCATATATCAATTTCAACCTCGGGAACCTCCACTGCCTGCAGTCGTCTCCCGTGCAGGCCATCTCATACTACGACAAAGCGATAGAGGAATACCCCGCGATGGGCGATGCGTATTACAACCGTGGCCTGGTGCTTATCTTCCTGAAAGACAAGGAGAAAGGCTGCATCGACCTCTCGAGGGCGGGAGAACTCGGAGTTAAAGACGCGTACAGCGTGATAGGCAAATACTGCAAGGAAGATGATTGACGTCAGGTTCAAGAGTTTCTCTTCCGGAAGTTGCGGAAATTGCTACTATCTGGGAGTCGCGCAGGACGGCGTAGCGGTGGCCGGCGTCCTGATCGACGCCGGCGTGAGCATACGCCGCTTAAAGCGCGAACTCCAGGCCGAAGGCCTCACACTGGACGACTTCTCCGCTATTCTGGTCACGCACGACCATATGGACCACATCCGCTCGCTCGGATCGTATGCGAAGCATCTCTGCCGCCCGATATGGGCCAGCGAGACGCTGCATAAGGCCCTCGCGAGCCACATTATGACGCACGAATACGTCCCCGGCTGCAAGCGCGTCCTCAAAAAGGGCGAGTGGAACGAGGTAGTTCCCGGCTACGTGAGCGTACGCTATTTCGTGGTCCCGCACGACGCCACGGAGACAGTGGGCTTCGCCATCAAACTGCCCGGCCACAACTACGTCCACATCACGGACTGCGGCCGCATGACCGACGAAGCGCTCGAACTGTGCAGCAAGGCCGACACAGTGGTGCTTGAGTCCAACTACGACCTTGAAATGCTCAAAAACGGCCCGTATCCGAAGGAACTCCAGGACCGCATACGCAGCGGCAGCGGCCATCTCAGCAACGACGACTGCGCGGAAGTAATCAAAAAGATAGCCCACAAAGGCTTGAGGAACCTATTCCTCTGCCATCTGAGCGAAAACAACAACACCCCCGAACTTGCATATGAGTCAGCCAGGAAAGCCGTCAAGCTTTGCGCCAACAAACCGGTACGCCTTGAGGCTCTCCCCCGCCAGACTCCCTCTCAAATGATAATACTGTAGGATGAAACAATTCTGGAAAGTCATAAAGCGTTATGTCCGTCCGTACACGGGTTACCTCAGCGGCTCAGTGCTGCTGAACATCCTCTCGGCGGTCTTCAACGTGTTCTCCTTCTCACTGCTGATTCCGATTCTGAAGATACTCTTCGACACTTCGGGCAAGGTCTACGAACTGATTCCCTGGAACGAAGTCACCGATTTCAGCGGACTGACCAACAACATCTACTTCTATGTGGGCGACTGGATCGGCACCTACGGCACTAGCAAGGTCCTGCTGGTCCTCTGCCTCTGCTTTTGCGCGATCACCCTCATCAAGACCAGTTGCTACTTCGGATCCTCGGCTGTGATGATCCCCATCCGCACGGGTATCGTGAAGGATATGCGTATGCAGATCTACCGCAAGATCCTTTCCCTGCCGATTGGATTCTTCTCGCAGGAGCGCAAAGGCGATATAATAGCGCGTATGAGCGGCGATGTGCAGGAAGTGGAGACCTCCATCACCAGCACCCTCGACATGCTGATCAAGAACCCGATTCTGATCATCATCTACCTCGCCGTGCTCTTCACGATGTCGTGGAAACTGACTGTGTTCACGCTCGTCTTCGCGCCGCTTATGCTCTTGATTATGGCCGCCATAGGCCGTAAGTTGAAGGCCCGTTCGCTCGAAGCCCAGCGCTTCTGGTCGGACACCATGTCGCAGGTCGAGGAGACTCTCGGCGGCCTGCGCATAATCAAAGCCTTCCTCGCCGAGGGCAAGATGACCGACCGTTTCAACACGGTGACCGGGAATATGAAGAGCAAGAACACGCGCGTGGGCATACGCCAGGCTAGCGCGCACCCGGTCAGCGAGTTCCTCGGCAGCGTGCTGATCGCGATAGTCCTATGGTTTGGCGGCACCCTCATCCTGGGCGACCATTCGAGCATCGACGCGCCGGCCTTCATCTCCTATATGACCATTCTCTATAGTATCATACAGCCGGTCAAAGACCTGTCCAAGGCGGCCTACGCCATCCCCAAGGGTCTCGCGAGCATGGAGCGTATCGACAAGATTCTGGGCGCTGAAAGCCCCATCAAGGAGCCGGCTACCCCCAAGCCTCTTACCTCGTTCGAGCATTCGATCAGTTTCAAGCATGTGGGCTTCTCCTACGACGGCAAGCGCCCGATCCTGAGCGACGTGAACCTGGAGATCGAGAAGGGTAAGACTATAGCGATAGTGGGCGCGTCCGGCGCCGGCAAATCCACTCTGGTGGACCTTATCCCCCGCTTCTGGGACGTCTGCGAAGGCTCTATCGAGATCGACGGCACTGACATACGCGAGTTCAGCACCCACGACCTCCGCGCCCTGATGGGCAACGTCAACCAGGAGCCAATCCTGTTCAACGATACGATTTTCAACAACATAGCGTTCGGAGTGGAGGGGGCCACGCGAGAGCAGGTCATCGCCGCGGCGAAAATCGCCAACGCCCACGATTTCATAATGGAGAAGCCTGACGGCTACGACGAAAACATAGGCGACCGCGGGGCAAAACTCTCCGGCGGACAGCGCCAGCGCATCTCGATCGCCCGCGCCATCCTCAAGAACCCGCCCATCCTTATTCTGGACGAGGCCACGGCGTCGCTGGACACCGAGTCCGAAAAGATCGTGCAGCAGGCGCTGGACCGCCTGATGAGCAACCGCACCACGATTGCGATCGCGCACCGTCTGAGCACCGTGAAGAACGCGGACGAGATTATCGTGATGGACGAAGGGCGCATCGTTGAGCGCGGCAAACACGAAGACCTCATCGCCCTCGGCGGCATTTACGCAAAACTCCACGAAATGCAGGCGCTCTAGGAATGAAAGTCCCGGGAAAGATATTCTGGAGGATACTCCTTGTCGTTTACCTCGCAGCAGTGGCCTACATCTGCTTCGCGAGCCAGGGAGACTTGCCCAACTTCGACAACTGGCCTTTCAAGATCCCCGCGGACAAGGTCGTGCATTTTGTCATGTTCCTGCCCTGGCCGATACTGGCGTGCCTATCAGTCCTTCCAGTCGGCGCGGCGCGCACGCGCAAAACAGTCATCGTCATGATGCTCATGACGCTGACAGGTTGCGCGCTCGCTGGCGCGACCGAGTGGATTCAGGGCCTTCTGCCCTATCGTTCGAGGGATATCCTGGACTTTATTGCTGACTGTCTGGGCCTGCTGTCAGGGGCCCTTCTTTTTGCGGCTTTTTATCCTTTTTTGCGAAGATCAGGAACTCGTTGATCGCAAAATTCAGGAATCCGGAGAAGCACAAAGCAATAAGGTTACACACGAACGCAGGCCACTTGAATGCAAGGGCTATGGCGTTCAGAAGCACCATCTTCAGAATGAAAGCCGACACGCAGGAAAGATTGTATTTCCAGAGGTGGCTGAAGAAGGCTCCCTTCGTGCGGTGCGCTATGCGGTCTCTCCACACATAGAAGAACGCGGTGAGATAGTTCACGAGAACCGCACATTCGGAGGAAATCATCGGGGAGATGACGTACTTCTCCACATGGTTGCCGTTCAGCAGATAAGTCGAGAGCACCCACAGCACGACGGTGTCCGCAGCCGTGCCCAGAAGAGTGGTCACGGTGTATTTCGCCATCTGCTTGAAAAGGTGCCTCCCCGCCATCAGATCAGTCTTTCTTGCGCTTGGGAAGAGGATCCAACTTTGCGAATTCAATTCCGTCCTTAATCAGGGTCACCAGATAGATGATCGTGAGGATTACGAACACTCCGGCGATGAAATAGTCGAACATACCCCAAACCACGGGCTTTCCGAGGAAGGTAGTGATCTTGGCGTAGTTGTGGACAGACGGGAAGAACTGATAAATCATCGTGAGGAGAATCACAATCAGGCGGAACTCCGTCGGACCCATCTTGCCGAAGGTAAGCTGATGCTTGCCTTTGAGGTCGATATTGATGTAGGTGTAGATGCTCAGAAGCAGGTAGACCGCCAGCACCAGCATAGCCAGCGAGAAGTGGACCATGTTCGAGAGACCTGCGCCCACACACACTATCGTGAGGGTGATGCCGTCCACATTGTGGTCCAGATAAAAGCCGTAGACAGGGCGCTGCTGCTTGCGGACTCGCGCGAGAGTGCCGTCCAGACTATCGCCGAACCAGTTCATCACGATACCGACATATGTGAGCCAGAGCCAGCAGAGATTATAATTCGAAAGGGCGTAGCCGAACGCCGCTATCACGGCTCCGAGAAGGCCCACCCATGTGAGCATATCAGACGACACCCATTCGGGCATCTTGTTGGCCATCGCGACCAGTGCTTTCTTTTCTATTCCGTTTAGGACTGATGTCTGAACGCGTTCAGACTGTCTGATTCCTTCCATTGTTTATGTTCTATGTACAGTCTGCAAATTTACCCCTTTTCGGGGAGTTTTCCAAACCATCAACGGGCACGCTTCTGCTGACGCACGGCGCGATGAGCGCATTTCTGCGCAAGGCGGAGTTGTTTCGCGTCCAGAGTCTCAGGGCAATATTTGTTGCCCACCACGGATTTGCCGAAGAGCGTCTCGAACCAGGTCGCAGCCGCTATGTAGCGCCCGGCCTTGCGATCCAGGTGAAATCCGTCCCTGGTCAGATCGTCGCCGAAGGCGTCGAGGGCCGTGCCGCGTGCTAATTGGATCGCTCGTCCGGACGGGACCACGGTCGTGATTCCGACCGCCTTGACCGCTTCGCCGGAGGCGGAAAGAATGGCGTTGTACATCTTCAACTGATCGCGGTCGTACCACGGGAAATGGTTATGGTTGGAGGTGCGGGAGTACGCCCAGGTCTGATGGAAGATTATCTTGGCCTGCGGCGCGTGGGCCTTCACCCAGGCGCAGAGCTCGCCGAGGCGGGCGTAACTCTCGGGAAGGCCGCTGTAGCCGCTGGCCTGCTGCACCGAGACCACATCCCACTCCTCGTCTGCGATGGCGTCGCTGAGTTTGAAGTTCCACTTCTCGCTCATCTGCCCGTCTTTGATTTTACGGTAGCGATAGGCCGGCTTGTCGCCCTCGATGCACTCCAGATGCTTGTCTATCGTGCATCCGCCTATGTACATATTGCCTATAATGATGGGCTTCCCCGCAGCGGCGGCTATTTCGTAGAGGTTCTGCTCCACTGCATCTTCAGAGAAACTGTTGCCTATAGCAAGGACTTTGAGGGGGGCTTGGGCCGACGCGCTCAGACTGCAAAGCGCCAGCGCTAAGAGGATTAGGATTCGTTTCATAGCGTAAAGTTACTATATTTGTGGAAACAAATTGAGAATTATGAGAAAACTTATCTTGACTTTTGCGCTCCTTGTCAGCGCCGTTGCATCGCTCAGCGCCCAGCAGGTCTGCTTTTGGACAAATGAGTACAAGACTCTTCCTATCCGAATCTATGTGGACGAACAGTATGTCGGCGACATAACTGCTTCCTTCGACAAGGCTCCGGCCTACGGAACGGAAGGCACCCTGAGCATCGAACTCACTCCGGGAACGCACGATGTGGCGGCCGTGAATGCCTACGGTTACGAATACGACGGCTGGCCGGGCACCATCAGGCCGGACGAGACGAAAGTCAATTATGTGAAACTCCGCAGGGACAAATTCCCCTACTACACTTCTCTCGGTTACATAGTGTATGATCCGTACTGGTATGGTCTTGACTACGGCCCGTACTATTATCATTATCATCACCATCACCACTACAGCAGCGCGTCGGCGGACCATTCTGTCGATGAACTCGAAGACGGAGACCTCAACAGCCAGTTTGCCGCCGGTCTGATCGTGGGCGCGGCGAGCCTCTTCGTCACCGGAATGGTGGGAGCCATCGTCAACTGGAACTACCCTGACTACCGTTTCCCGTACATTGCCGCAGGCGCCAAGATCGAATACCTCCCTGGCATTAACGCCCTTCGAAACGTGGCTAAAGTCAAAGGCCGTATCGGCAACTTCGGCGGTATGAGTTTCATCGCAGAAGGCGGTGAGGCCTACTATTTCGGTGAGAAACTCTGGGAGCCCACTTTCGCAGCCGGCTTCGGCTGGGCCTATGGCGCATTCGAGGTGGATTTCCGCTACCAACTCCCCTATCTGTCCACGCACACTCTGGCCGCGCTTGATTTCTCCTACGACTGGTTCCTTTCGAAGCACCTCGCAATCGACTTCAACCTCGGTCTCGGCCTCAGCGGCACAAGGACCGCCTCCGGCATCTACTGGAACCGCTGGAACGGAGTCGAAGTCCCCTTCGGAGTGGGCATTCAGTACGCTTTCTAAATCTCTGCGGAATTTTCCGCATAGATACTACGAAAAAAGGATGGCCTTTCGGTCATCCTTTTTTCGTACACCCTCAGGGGCTCGAACCCTGGACCCATTGATTAAGAGTCAATTGCTCTACCAGCTGAGCTAAGGGTGCAGATTTTCAATTATTGTG
>CAJOHV010000029.1 GCA_905234485.1 uncultured Bacteroidales bacterium
GGCCCAGATTTCGGGCAGCTCGCCGAGGTTGCGGCGGTTGACGCATGTGACCACGTCCGAGTTCAGCCGTGGATCCGCCGACATCACGCTGATCGCCCGCAGCGCGCGCTCGTAGCTGCCGGGCCTGCCGCGCATCCAGTCGTGGGACTCCTTCAGGCCGTCCAGGCTCACCGTCAGCGCGCTCAGCCCGGCAGCCATCAGGCGCGCGTGCATTTGCTCGTCGTAGAACCAGCCGTTCGAGACAATGCCCCATCTGAGCCCACGCTCGCGAATCGCACGGCCGACCTGCTCGATATCCGGGCGCAGCAAAGGCTCGCCGCCGGTAAGGACCACGATAAAGTCCTTTGGCCGCTCCTTCGCGGGGATCGTGTCGATCGCGCCGAGAAAGTCCTCGAGCGGCATGTCCTTTTCACGGCTCACGACGGTACAGTCGCTCCCACAATGGCGGCAGGAGAGGTTGCAGCGGGTCGTGCACTCCCAGAAAAGATAGCTCAGTTCGTGGACCTTTATCTCGTAGTCCCTGAGGGCTCTGAACAAAAAGCGGTTCATACTAACGCAAATCTAATCAATAAATTCTATATTTGTCTTTATGAAACTGCTCCACAAAATTCTTAAAGGCGCGTCGCTGACTACAGCGCTCTTTGTGTTGGAAGCTTGCTACGGAGTTCCGGAGCATCCTCTTTACGAAGAGAGAGGAGAAGCGCCTATGTACTTCCAGCTTCTGGACAAGGCCAACGGCAACCCTATCTCCGGTATCCACATCTACGTTGCTACCTGGGATTATCAGGGAAAGGGAGATGACCTCGGAGTTACCGGCGCAGACGGCATCTGCCACATCATTCTCCCCTACGCCCGCAACCAGGAAGGCCCCTTCATCAAGTTTGAAGACCCCAACGGCGTCTACGCTCCTAAAGATACTACTCTCGCAGATCTTCGCGAAAGAAAGGTAGTCGTCAAACTCGAAGCCGCCTCCGCAGAATAATGAAACGCGTTGCGCTGTCCATACTCTTTGTGTTTGGGCTCGCAATTTCTGCGTTCGGGCAGGAATCGCTGGCCGAAGAGCTGGAGCTTTCTTCTTTTAAGCGGTCTTTTTCACTGGAGCTTGGATCCGGTTTCGCTCCAATCCACACCCTGGCAGATACGCGAAGCCTGGATGTAAAGTATGCTCCTCTCGGCCAGGCTATAGACGACAATTACCCCCTCAGTTTCACCCTATCCGGGGTATGGCGTTTTGACCGGCGTTGGGAGGCGAAACTTACCATTGACACAGCCTGGCTCAATTGCGAATTACTTCAGTATCCTGAATTCGGAACCGATCCCTCCGGAAAACCGCGATACAGAATCAACTATAATCAAGCCGAGCATTTAGGCCGGATCGACGACGGTTTCCGTTGGTCTGCGACCGCTATATTACGCCACATCTGGAATCCCCAAAACGCTTTTCAAACCTACAGCGAATTCGGACTGGGATATGTCTTTGGATTAAAGGACAACTACGGCATGCCGGTATTTCTGCCCGGCATTACCCTGATAGGCGTGCGCTATCGCTGGGAACACTTCTACATCTACGCCGAGAACACCTACTCCCCCGCCGCCACCCTCTTCCACGGCGGCCTCGGCTGGAAATTCTAGGCTTAGTTCATTGTTATTATTTTCGAAATATCTATTTCGCGTCAAACTCCTGATGGTCTCGCTTATGCCGGACCACATACTCCTTTCCGCAATCGCCTCCAGCGCCAAAGACCTGTCCAACTTTATGCGGGAAGTGAGCAAGCTCTTTTCTGCCAATCATAACAGTGTTTGTCATTATTCCGGTTCGCTATTCGAAAGACCTTTCGGGAGTGCGCCTAAATATGGAGATAAAGCAGTACGAACTAATTTAATATATGTGGGCAACAATGGTCCCGAAAGGAAGCTTGTCGATCACGCCGAGGACTATCGCTGGAGTTTCATTGCATATGCATCCTCTGACCATCCGTTTTCCGAGAAACTTGTTGTTCGCCGGGCATCGAGTAAAATGAGGAGTGCTCTCGCCGAAGTCAAAGCGACTTATGCTAAAGGGAGACCTATGGCCTATATGCAATTGAAGCGAATATTCTCCTCTTTATGCAGAAAGGAGAAAGAGCAGATAACTGACTTTATAATCAATACATATAATGTGATAGATTATAAAGCGGCCATCAGGTACTTTGGCGACTACGACACGATGCTTCTTGCTATGCACAGTACGACCGGCAGCGAACACGACATCAACGAAGTTGTAATTGGAAAGTCTGACGCGTGCTACGCGAAGATGGTCACCATCTGTATGAAAGAATTAGGGCTGAAAGACATCCACGACGTCCTGGCACTGGATGACGAAGCAAAAATGGAGGTATTTCAACTTCTTCACTCCAAAACCAACGCGCTTTTAGAGCAAATCTGCGCCTTTTTGCGTATTCCCTTCAAAAAGCTGAAATAAGGCGTGTTTCGTAACTTATTGGCAGTGAGCAGGTTATGCAAAACGATGTATCTATTTTAGGGTACATCGTTTTACATAATACTCTGTCTATCAGCGACTTACGAAACACGCTCCAATCCGGGGCGCCAGGCGTGGGCGGGATGGATGGGTCCGGCGGAGGCAAACGCGCGGGAGGGTCCGCCGGGGCAGGGGTGACGACCGACGGGACCGTGGCGGGCGGGGGTTGGGGCCCTACGCGTCGATCTGGGAGTCTTTCAGGCCGAGGAAGTAGAGGATGCCGTCGAGGCCGACGGTCGAGAGGTTCTGCTCGGCGGTAGCCTTGACCTTCGGTTTGGCGTGGTAGGCGATGCCGAGACCGGCCGTTCCGATCATCGGGAGGTCGTTGGCGCCGTCGCCGACGGCGACCGACTGGGCGACGTCGATGCCTTCGAACTGGCAGAGAAGGCGAAGGAGCTCGGCCTTGCGACGGCCATCGACGACCTCCCCGACATAGCGGCCGGTCAGCTTCCCGTTCTCTACCTCAAGCTCGTTGGCATAGACATAGTCGAAGCCGAACTTCTGCTGAAGGTACTTACCGAAATATGTAAATCCTCCGGAGAGGATAGCGGTCTTGTAGCCCACCCGCTTGAGGATCTTCATCATACGCTCGAGTCCCTCGTTCAGAGGCAGATTGCGCGCGATATCCTCCATCACCGACACGTCGAGCCCCTTCAAAAGGGCCACGCGGCGGGTGAAGCTCTCCTTGAAATCGATCTCACCGCGCATCGCGCTCTCGGTAATAGCCTTCACCTGCTCGCCGACTCCAGCCTTCTCAGCCAGCTCGTCTATACACTCCGCTCCGACCAGGGTCGAGTCCATATCGAAGCAGATCAAACGGCGCGAGCGGCGGTAGATATCGTCTTTCTGGAACGAGATATCCAGCCCGGGGCGGGTGCAGTCCATGATATCGTTCTGGAACGCGAGCTTAGTCTGCTCGTCGACATGGCCACGGATCGAGAACTCGATACACGAGCGCGATTTCGGATCCTTGCCGACCAGGGGCATGCGGCCGGTCAGACGCCTGATGGCGTCGATGTTAAACCCATGCTTGGCCGTCACTGCAGTGATTCGGGCGATGTCGGAGGCATTGATCTGACGGCCCAGAAGGGTCACGATATAGCGGCCCTTGCCCTGGCGCGTCACCCAGGCATTGTAAGATTTTCTTGACACTGGTGTAAAGCGAATCTGTACACCGAGTTCCGAAGCAGCGAAGAGCAACTCCTTCATGATGAAGCCGGACTGCTTGGTGGATGTACGGAAAAGTATACCCAATGTCAAGGTTTTGTGGATATTGGCCTGGCCGATGTCCAGAATAAATGCATCGTACTTCGCCAGAATACTGGTAAGCGCGGCGGTCAAACCCGGCTTATCGTCGCCGGAAATGTTGACCTGGATTATTTCGATATCACTCATTTTCTTCTTTTAAAATTGGATCAGATGCCCGATCGCTGTCGGGCATGACTGTGGCGTCACCCTCGGGCGCGACAGGGTCACCCTCAGGCGCGACAGGGTCACCCCCGACCTGATCGGGGGTCTGAAGGGTGTCCACGGGTTCCGGAGCGTTCTGGAGGGAGTCGATCTGACGGGCTTCCTCCTCGGAGAGTTCCTCGACACGGTCTATCATGTCAAGATCTTCTTTACGCGAGTCAAGTTCCTTGAGGGCTTTCTTTCCGGCGCGGGACGCCACATCCGAGCCTTCCTTGAAGACGTTCTTGATAGTCATACGCTGGTAGCGTATCATCTTGTCGACTTCCTTTCGGAACTCAGGCATATAGGTCTTAGCGAACTGAGGCTTGATAAGGCGCCACTTGATGTGGTTGAAGTCAGGACCGTTCAGACGTACTCCGAACTTGATAAGTATAGGCGAACGGAGAAGCGAGACCTTGTAGTCGAACTCGCCGTCGAAGGCGTGGGTTCCGCCAAGGGACAGGGAGTAGCGGTCGAGATCGAGCCTGGTAGGGAAGACGCGTACTTTTCCGTCGGTAACGATACCGCCGATGTAAAGAGAATCTATACGTCCTTGTCTACGGTCTCTAAACATCAGGATCCTCGCCAGCTTCTTGAAATCACCCTCTTGATTAAGCGCAAGGCCGGCGCCTTTGATAAAGAACGAGCCGTCCAGCGAGCGGGGATGGATACGGAAGGAAGTATCCAGTTTAGTAGTAGCGCAGAAAGTACAGTTAAGATTTCCCTTGAAGGAGCTGAGCATAGGAACCAGGGAGTCTACCGCCGGGACCATCTCGATGATCTTTTCGGCGGTAACATCCTTAAGGGAAATGTCAAAGCCCGCGCCTATGTTCTGCTTAGTCTTAGTAGAATAAAACGCGTCCGCATAGACCGAACCCGCATCTGTATCGGCTGCAAGATTGCTCACGAGAACTGTCCTTTCGCCCATACGTATATTGGCGCCTACATTGCGGGCGTTGTAATCCATATACTTTACGGCGCCTGCCTTCAGACCGACATTTGCGATGACATTGGCGGGGATGACGAACAGTTTCATACCCTCAGTGTTCTCCTCATCGAGATCGGTGTTGACGACCTCCTTGAGGTACTCTTCGTCGGAAACTGTCGAGGTAGTATCTACTACGGCGTCTTTACCCGCATCCAGCGCCGCGAGCAGCTGATTGAGGTTCAGCCAGCGAGAGAACGCCTCCAGGTCGAGCTTGTAGATGCCCTTCCCCCTGCCGGTAAGAACGCGACGGAAGCCGCGCAGACTACCCTTCAGTTCGAGATCCGATTCGCCAGTCCTGACCTTGACATTATCGATCACCAGTTCGTTGGTATTGAAGCTGGCATCCAGCCCCTCGAGCGAATTTCGCAGCGGGAATTTCGGGGTCATGACGACTGCATGTCCGATATGGACAGAGCCGCGCGGGTTCCATGTCTTCACGAGCTCGGTCAGCGCAGTATCCAACTGCACGTCGATATCCGCCTCGCGGAACGACTCTTCACGAAGGAATTCGGGCACCTCCATGCCCTCACGGTGAGGCCGGCGGCGCGGCAGGGACTCGGTCTTGTTGCGGGCCCCGGCGACGATCTTGACGTCGTCGGCTGCAACGCGACCGAAGGGCAGTTGCGCCCTCAGGCTCGGGGTAGACACCGACGCGAGGAGGTCGGCTCCGGAGCGGGCCAGCGAGCCGTCTGCCGTGAGCTTGAGGTCGCCGTCGGCGGCCACTCCCTCCGGCATCAGCGAGCGGAAGGCCCGGAGCCGCGCAAGCGCGTCGGCGTCCAGGTCGACCTGCGGGTTCTCACCCAGCAGGTCGCGACCGGCCACGGTCGCATTGAGCGTAAGCCCGAGCGCCTTCAGGCTGAAGCCCGACACATCGGCAGAGCCCTTGAGTTTAAACTCCAGAGAGCCGTCCTTGACGATATCCGAAAAAAACAAGTGAGTATCCGCCAGAGTGAAGTCCGCCTTGAAATGGGGCAGATTCAGTGGCTCCGGCTCTTTCTCTTCCTTCGGGCCTGAAGGCTTCAAAAGAGATGTATCGGCAGGCATAACATTGGCGTAAAGCCCGTATATACCCGCGTCATGCAAATCCAGACATCCGTCCTTTACGAAAGACCAGAGATTCAGCTTAGCCTGAATGCGGTCTATCGCCAGTACGGTATCCTCAGATGCAGGTCTTCCCTCCTCAAAGGGCCTGGTATAAGAAGCATCGTAAATGTAAAGAGAAAAGTCTGGCAGTGTCGACAAAAACTTTACACGAATCTTGTCAACTGTTACTTTACCTTCGAGTACAGGCTGAGTAAACTTCGTTATCAACTTATCCTTTACACGGGTGTAAAGAACGGTATGTACCGCGCTGATGATAAGCAGAATCAGCGCGGCCAGAATGATCAGAAGGATCTTCCACCACTTGCCTTTACGCTTCATTTCCGAAATAATTACAGACCAACACAAAGATAGTCATTATCGGCAAGCAGACAAGCGGTGGAAAATCAGTTAGAAGAGTTTTTTATCTACCGGTACTTCTCCTCCACGAACCATCGGAGCCAGTGTAGGATACTTCTTTCCCGACTTTGTTACAGCCTTCTTGTAAAGAGCCTCCCAGTCGTTTGCGGGATCCTTCTGCAATAGTTTGGTGAGGTATTCCGAAGACTTCTTTTCATCTCCGAGACGGGCGTATAACACAGCGTCAAGCCAGTCTTCAGTCCTCTCATCTACGAGGTCGTCGTACGGCTTACCTACTCCAAGGGTCATGGGCCACTGGCGGGCCTGGTCAACTTTTGCAAGCGCGGCTTTGATATTGCCCTTATCGGCAAGCGCGGCAGCAAGTTGGAGTTTTACGTTGCGGTAAAGCACACGGCTTCCACTCTGCCCCTCGAAGGGAAGAATGCGGATGTTGTCCAACACTTTTTCCGCAGTGGCATAATCACCAGCAGCGATGAGAGACTTAGCATAGGTATCTCCGATATGGAAATTGTCCTTGTGCTTGTTGTAGTACTTGCCCGTGAGTTCTATGGCCTTGGCATAGTTGCCTTCGTCGTAGTACTTTTTCGCCAGATTGTTGCGGAATCTCCACTGATTGCGGTCAAGATCGTAGGCCTTCTGAAGGTCCGCACGGCTCCCGCTAAGCGTTGCGCGATAGGCGTAGTACTGAGCGTAAGGGACATTGTCTTCAACCATCAGAGACTTCGCGGTTTCTTTGTCGCCCAGCGAATCCATCAGCATCGCAAGAAGATACTTGCTCTTCCAGGTACCGCCATTAGCAACCGCCCAGTTGAGAACTTCCGAAGACAGCTCTCTGGAGGGGAATACATAGTCCATGCTACCCTTCTCTGCAGAGCTTATGAGGGACACATCTCCCTTGAAATATGCCCTCCAAAGGGCGATAAGAATGTCGTTGTCCGGAGATGCTTCCAACACCGCAAGAGCCTTGTCATCAAGACCGAGTGAATGGTAGAAGCAGGCATACTCGTAGTAATTCTGCCCCTTGAGTTCCTCCTGAATCATCGCGCTCATCGCTTCTTTCGAAAGCGCGCCTGCAAGCATTTTCTCCATATCGGGGAAATGGCACAGAGGATCGATTCTGGATATGCTCTCAAGAATAACAGGATCGGGATCAATCTGATAAAGAATCTGATAGGCAGAAATGTTGTTTGCATTGCCGATCAGGCTCTTCCGTGCATATTCTTCAGAAATCTCCTTCTCACCAAGTTTGAAGTTAATGGCAGCCAGACGAGTGTAAGCGGCGCTTCTGAGTTCAGGAGTAAGGGCGGCGAGTTCCAGGCGGTCCATAGCGTCGTAGACCTTGCCCATGCGAAGCGCGACAAGGCCGCTGTTGTAGTTTGCCTGCGGATTGTATTCGTCTATCGCAAGAATCTTGTTCCAGCACTCGTAGGCCTCGGCATCCTTGAGCCTGCGGGCAAGGAGCAGGCCCTTGATATTGAGCGCGCCCACGAGCGACGGATTCAACTCAAGCGCCCTGTCGACCTTTATTTCGGCAGCCGGATACTCCCTCATGCCATAGAGATATTCCGCCCATGCGGCCTGTCCCTCGGCACTCTGAAGACTGAACTGGGGATTGATCTGGTGCGGGCGGTCAGTGATCTGCTGATCAGACGAATAGATACGGCGTCCGGCCACGATGATGGTGGCGGGAGCTGCGGGCATGCTGAACGTCTCCTTGTAAGGTTCGGCAGCCTTCAGGGAGCAATCCGACGAGGCCATAACCTTGCCGTCGGCATCCAGAATCTCCATCTTTCCGGAAAGATTCTGGAGTGGATAGACGGAAACTTCAAACTTCCCTTCTGCGCCTTCCACATTCACCACTGCGCGAAGAGTCATATCTGAAACATTGCCGATTCCAGCAAAAGGAAGCCAATACTCGCTCCAGGAATCAGAACCATAAGGGATGAACAGGAACTGCTTGTATGGAGTTTCGACACTCGACATATCGTTCTGGTTGAACAGTCTTCCTGACTGAAGTTCAATATACTGGGGACGGCCGTCGGTAAGAAGGTCTACCCAGATACTTCCCTGCTCCGACTGTGCCCAACTGAAATATTTACGGCCGAGTTTCTCGTCCCTGAGGGCATAGTGCAGCATGCCGAAATCACCGGTAGGATAATAAATGCCGAAATAGCCCTTGTGCGAACCACCGGGATGGAAAGACTTGTCCATTCCGAAACGCTGCTCGCTGTAGTTGCGAAGATCTCTTCCTTCATCATAGGGAAAAGGACTGGTCTTCCCATTATGGCCGATAGTGTAATCCGCCGGGAAGATAATCTGCATGTCGTCGGTGGCGGTCACTCCGGAATTCGCCCAAGTGTAGTACGGCTGGTACTCGCCTGAATAGTTGTGCCAGAAAGATGAAGTCCTGACCCAGACCGCGTCCTTGGGAAGATTAATCTCCACCGTCCAGCGGCTTCCGGACAGAAGTTCGGTAACGCCTATATAGCAACTGACGCTGCCGTCGGCATTAGTTACCGTTTTCCAGTCCACGGGATGCGCAGTGGATGGAGCGTGGCCTATCACGCCGTAGTTGAACTCTATTCCGCCGCTTGTCCAGGGACCGCGGAGGGAAATCTCCCGGAATTTTACGACATCGTTGTCGTAAAACAGTTCGTGCCCCTGTTTTTTGTTGTAGATAGACCATATCTTACCGCCTATCTCGGGGAAAATCTTCACCCGGATATACTCGTTCTCCAGGACTACCATTTTCCAGGTCCGGTCCACCGGATTGAAAGAGAAGTTGTTGAACCTGGTGTAGGGATATACCCTGTCGGTCCTTGCCACAGGATCCGGATCGGAATAATTATAAGTTCGCATCACCGTGTCTTTCACCGTCACGGTCTGTGCCGCTGCGCCCAGGCAGACAAGCAGCAGCGCGAATGCAGTCAGGTACTTTTTCATATGGTTATTTCTTTACATAATCACGCAGATACTCCGCATAGCGGTCTATGCAGTAGGGATACCCGAACTTCTCCACATATTTTGCGCTTATGTAGGAAGTGTAGGTGGTGAGTTCTCTGGTTTGAATCGTGGAAATGGCTCCGGTGATGGACCTCCTGGTCTGGCGGTTATTCATACCCACCACGACCACCTCTTCCAGCTGGTTGGCCTCGTCCTTGAGGACGATGTTCAGCGTCTGAGGGCCTTTGCCGATAGCCAGTTCCCATCCCTGATAACCAAGGGAGGAGACACATAGGATTCCGTCTTCGTTCGGGATGTCAATAGAGAAACGTCCATCAAGGTCAGTGATGGTTCCGTTTCTGGAACCCTTGATCCACACTGTGGCACCAATGACAGATTCTCCGTGCATGTCGTACACTGTTCCGGTGACGGTACGGCTCTTGGGCTGGCCTTTGTCCTTACCTGAGCCGGAATCCTCCTCCCTGTTGATAATCACGATGGAGCCTCGGATTTCGAACTTGAACGGAGGCCTGAGCACTTTGGACAGCACTGAAGCCAACGGCTCGCTCTCGAAAGATGCGCTGACAGCCGGAGCTTTATTGATGTCCTCAGGCTCGTAAATGAAAGAGCATCCGGTCTGGCTGCCTATTTCTTTCAGCACAGACGACAGAGGCTCATTCAAAAACGTCTTTGTGACGGTTTGTGCGGAGGCCGTGGCAAGGAAGGCCGCTGCGAGAATAACCGTTACCACAAATCTTTGTAGAATGGTCTTTAACATATTTTAGGTTAATTATATGGTTTCGACGATATATTCTCCGTTCTCACCGGTGGTCCACTTTACGGGGCAGATCAGATTGACGGCGTCCAGAATATTGGGGATGGTTTCCTTAATATTGAGGATTATCGCAAATGTGTTGGTCGGCTTGCCATTCGATTTAAAAACAATCTTTTCTCCGTACACCGAAGAGATTCGTTTGAGCAAGGAGGCGATGTCAATAGACGAATAGACTATTGTTCCGTCTATCCAGCTTGTGCGGCTGAGGACATCCCCCGAGTATTTGACCAACTTTTCGTTGGAATGATTGTACGAAAGGATCTCGCCAGGCTGCATCTGGACCATTACGGAGTTGTTTGAGAATGCAATGCTTCCCTCCAAAAGGGCAGCTTCCACTATATCTTCATCTGGGTATGCACAAGCATTGAATCTCGTTCCGTAAACCCTGATTTCGTTGCTTCCCATCTTCACCACAAACGGGCAGGATTCGTCGTGGCGGACATCAAAGAAACCCTCTCCCTCCAGATAGACGGTACGGTCGCCGTTTTTATAGTTCTGGCTATAGTTCAGGCGCGAAGAGGCGTTGAGCCAGACTACCGTACTGTCCGGAAGAACTACCTTAGTCTGTTCGCAGGAGCGGGTTTCCACCGAAACTGTAAGGTTGGTGACATCAGGCGCTACCTGATCAAAACTGTCGACGGTAGGAAGCTTGAAGACTGCCAGCAAGATTGCAGCAGCCGCAAAGGCAAACGCGGTAAATCCGGCGCCAATGCGGAACACCTTTCTTGTTGCGATTCTTCGCGAGAGCCTTTTAAAGGAAACTACCTGATGGATGGTTGGGATATGATTCTTCTTCCATTCGTCTTCCCACAGACGGAACTGTTCATAGTTTGCACTACCCCCGGAGAGGAATTCACGGAGCCGTTTTGCCGACTCGGGAGATATCTCTCCGGCAAAATACTTGAAAGCGATTTCTTTCATGCAATCGTTTGTCATTAAAAATGTGGTCTAACTCAATAACGATTGCAGTGGGGGTGAACCCTACCTTTTATACAAAAGTAATCAGCAATAAAAGAGAAAGAATTTCAGGAGAAGGAAGTTTTTCCTCTTGAGATTTCAAGCGGGCTCTCAACACTTTAAGGGCTTTGGTCATGTTTTTCTCCACGGCTTTCTCGGAGATACCCAGCGCCTTAGCTATTTCTTTGTTCTGCATACCGTGGAGACGGCTCATCAGGAACACTTCGCGGCAACGGGGAGAAAGAGTCTCTACTACAGACTCTATCTCCCTGTTCAGTTCCGCGGCCATCAAATCCTCCTCAACGGCGGATTTGCCGCCTGAGAAGTCTTCGAGAAAGAGCATTTCCTCCTGAGGAGTTATACCTATATTAATATGTAGGGAGGTGTTCTTGAAATCAAGTCTCTTAAGATGATCCAGACATCTGTTTCTCGTCATAGTGAAGATGAGAGGATGCCAATTATCCGTCTCCTTTCCTTGATACTTCTCCCAGAGTCGGATGAAGACGTCCTGGACCAGATCCTCAGCAATTTTCCCGTCGCCCAGCATACGGCGGGCAAACGCCACCATTCTTGGGGCGTACTCATAGTACAAGCGCTCGAGTATTGCTTTATCCAGTTTCATATTAACGCATCGAAGCAGAGAACAGAAGGTCCGGTTTGTGGAAATCCGGCGACTTGTCTTCGGTAGGAACGGCAGAATACCAGTTGACTGAGCCATCCGGCCTGAAATCCGCGCGGAATACGCCCATCCTGAAATTGGACAAGTCTACACCAAGGTTGCGGAGTTCATCCTTGGAGATTTTGCCCCACAAAGTATAGCCATTCTCTTTTATATTGCTTGCCAACTCAAGAGTACGGAAGTTCCAACCATAGTCCATTATTCTGTAGTACTTCGACTCGTAGTCGAGCACCCTTCCGGCCGGATCCATTTCTGCGCACCAGTAGATGTCCATCTCTTCGCGAGGACTGAAGAAAATCTCAACCCTGTCTTCGGGTTCCACATCTTTTTCGCCCTGATAATCTTCCACAAGAGTTATAGTGGCATCCTCCACCTCATACATAAAGTAGAACCACTCGCTGTCCGAGAAGCAGCGGAACAGGGTGTTGTCGTCCAGACCATCCCAAGGAGCGTGAAGCGTGTTTATCTCCGCCACCGGGCCGATATGGAAAACGTTCCCTCCCCTGCCGCCACACGAAACCAGCAGAGACAATGCAACCAATGCAACTAATATTCTTTTCATAATGGCGGGAAGTTAAAGTCCGAGTTTCTTGAAGAAGTCGTTGCCCTTGTCGTCCACCAGGATGAATGCCGGGAAGTCCTCAACACGGATCTTCCACACCGCCTCCATTCCGAGTTCGGGGAATTCCACGCACTCGATGGAACGGATGCTGTCCTGCGAGAGGACTGCGGCCACTCCACCGATAGTTCCCAGATAGAATCCGCCGTGCTTCTTGCAGGCATCAGTGACCTGCTGGGTGCGGTTGCCCTTCGCAATCATAACGAGCGAAGCGCCATTGGCCTGGAACTCATCCACATACGGGTCCATACGGTTGGCAGTGGTCGGGCCCATCGAGCCGCACGGGTATCCTTCCGGAGTCTTCGCGGGGCCGGCATAGAGCACAGGGTGATCCTTGAAATACTGCGGCAGTCCCTCGCCTGCATCAAGACGTGCCTTCAACTTTGCATGAGCGATGTCGCGGGCCACGATGATGGTGCCCTTCAGGTTCACGCGGGTGCTGACCGGGTACTTCGTGAGTTCAGCGCGCACTGCGTCGATACCCTTATCCAGGTCTATCTCAATGCCCTTCGGGCCCTCGCCCGGATTGCGGTACTCTTCCGGAATAAGCTCTGACGGGTTGGTGTCCATCTTCTCGATCCACACGCCGTCGGCGTTGATCTTGCTCTTGATATTACGGTCTGCCGAACAGCTTACGCCCATGCCGATAGGGCAGCTGGCGCCATGGCGGGGCAGACGGATCACGCGGATGTCGTGGGCAAGCGCTTTGCCGCCGAACTGTGCGCCGAGGCCGATCTTCTGCGCCTCCTTCAGGAGCTTCTGCTCAAGGTCGATGTCGCGGAATGCGCGGCCGGTCTCGTCGCCCGTCGTGGGCAGTTCGTCGTAGAACTTGATGCTGGCGAGCTTCACGGTGAGAAGGTTCTTCTCCGCGCTGGTGCCGCCGATCACGAATGCGATGTGGTAAGGCGGGCAGGCCGCAGTGCCGAGGCTCCTCATCTTCTCAACCAGGAACGGAAGCAGCGTACCTTCGTTCTGGATGGTGGCCTTGGTCATCGGGTAGAAGTAGGTCTTGTTCGCGCTGCCGCCGCCCTTTGCGACCATCACGAAGCGATACTCGTCGCCCTGGGTGGCCTCGATGTCGATCTGAGCCGGCAGGTTGCACTTTGTGTTGACCTCGTTGTACATATCCAGCGGAGCGTTCTGGCTGTAGCGGAGATTCTCCTGCGTGTAGCAGTCGAACACGCCCTTCGAGAGCGCTTCCTCATCCTCGAAGCCGGTCCAGACTCCCTGGCCCTTCTCGCCATGGATGATGGCGGTGCCGGTGTCCTGGCAGAAAGGCAGTATGCCCTTCACGGCCGTCTCCGCGTTGCGAAGGAACTGCAGCGCCACATATTTGTCGTTCTCGGAGGCCTCCGGGTCGTGAAGGATCGCCGCCACCTGCTCGTTGTGAGCCCTGCGCAGCATGAACTGACAGTCGTGGAAAGACTGCCTTGCGACCAGCGTCAGCGCCTCGGGGCTGACTTTCAGGATCTTGTGCCCCTCGAATTCGCCCGTGCTCACGAGCTTCTCCGAACCGGGAATCTTGTAATACTCTGTCTTGTCTTCGCCGAGCTGAAACATCGGCGCATACTTAAATTCAGCCATTATAATAGATGTTATTTAGTGTCCTATCTTACAAAAATAGCCAATCCGCCGGAGCTTTGCAAGTCTTCTTCACCACGTGCTCCCTGGCCCCTGTCCTTTCCTCCCCACCCTGGCGCTGCATGTTTCCCGACTCCCTGTGCTCCCCGGCAACGCGTGTTTCATAACTTACTGAAATGCAGCGTTTTACACAAAACGATATGCTTTTTTCGAGGTGTGTCGTTTTACATAAAGCCCTATGTGTCAGCGAGTTGCAAAACACGCCTCATTTGACCTTTTTGAAGGGGATACGCAAAAACGCGCAGATCTGCTCCAGCAGAGCATCTGTTTGCGCCTGCAAAAGCTGAAACACATACATTTTTGCCTCATTGTCCAGTGCGAGAACATCATGGATGTCCTTAAGCCCACGTGTTTTGAGACAAACTGAAGACATCCTGGAATAATGTGCGTCAGACTTACCGATTACGACTTCGTTTATATCGTGCTCGCTGCCGGTTGTACTATGCATCGCGAGTAACATATCCTCATAACTACCGAAGTATTTGATGGCGGCAGTGTAGTCTATTACATTATATGTGCAGATAATAAAGTCTGTCAGTTGCTCTTTCTCCTTGCTGTCCAGCTTTGAGAATAGGCGCTTCAACTGCATATACGCCATCGGCCTCCCCTTCGCGAAAGTCGACTTGACCTCACTAAGCGCTCTCCTCATTTTACTGGATGCCCTGCGGACAACCAACTTTTCGGAGAACGGATGGTCAGTCTCCGCATAGGCGAGGAAATTCCATCTGTATTCCTCTGCTTTGGCGGCGAGTTTGCGCTCCGGGCCGTTATTCCCGACATAGATGAGATTGGTGCGAACATTTTTGTCGCCATACTTAGGCGCGCTTCCAAAGGGACTGTCAAAGAGAGAACCGGAGTGGTGACAAACAATGTTGTGATTATAAGAAAAGGATTTGTTCAACTCTCTCATAAAGGCAGATAAGTCCTGTTTCCTTGAAGCGATGACGGAGATGTGGATATGGTCCGGCATCAGCGAAACCATCAGAATGCGCACACCATATTTACGAGCGACTACGCACATCGTAGTAAAATAGACCAGATAGTCGCTTATGCAATAGAAGATAACGAACCCGTTTACGGTTCGTTGGTAGACGTGGTTCAGCACGCCGCGTGAAAAGCGTCTTGAAGTTTTCATAGCAATCGGTTTTCTTTAACTCTCACAAAAGTAGCCAATCCAAAAGACCTTTGCAAGTCTTAAGCCCCGTGTTTAGCAAGTATCTGATAATCAGTATATTATTCAAAACGACCCACCTGAAAACAGGCGGGTCGTTTTGCATAAAGTCATGAGTATTAAGGCATTGCGGAACACGCCCGCCGGGAAGCGGGTCAGTCATCTTCGCCCAACAGTCCTTCGAACTTGTTCTTTGACTTTTCGAATGCTTCCTGCCTCTTTTGTTCTTCCATCCTTCTATTGCGCCCCTCCTTATCACGCTCCCAATGCGCCCATTCCTCTTTGGACATTGGTTTCACGCAAAGCAGTATTAGCAGGCCGACAAGTACGGCACCGATCCACCAGTACTTGAACAGCAGGGCCATAGCCACGCTGAACACGACGAGGTAGCCCAAACCGAGTACAGGTAGACCCATAAGGATCAACAGGACGGCGAATATGGTCGAGCCGGGCTCCCCTTCCTTGAACAGCGAGACTATAATACGTATGGTAAGTGCAAAGTTCGCAAGGAACAAGCCTACGCAGGCAAGGCTGAAGTTCTCCGACGTGAGATTGCTGTTGATAAACCATGTTGCGGTGTCCACCCCTATCATAAAGATGTACACGTCCATCAGGATCAATGAAATCACGAGGATCAGCCTCCCGATGTAGCCCTTCAGGATAGTCAGAGACACTCCCGCAAAACCAAGTATCAGGAGCGCCAGAACGAGCCACCTGGAGAAAAGCCACCTGTCCTTGCCGTGGATGTCGATGCTTTTGTGGTTCTTCAGACGGGCTGTGAGTTTGTCCACCATCCCCGCAGGGTTTTTATCGGAGAGCTTAAGGTTGCTGGCAAAGGTGTAATAAGTGTTCCTGCCATAGACGACAGGCACTTCCTCCACCAGCAGGTTCAGAAGCCGCAGGGAGTCCTTTTTGACTTCTTTAAGGCGGACGCTTGCCCCGTTGGGCACTAAGACGGTGTCGATTTTCACCTTCTTTGCCGCGTTCTTGCCAGCACCATATCCGGCAGACACAGTTTTGTCTTTAATGCCGGTGGCGAAGACCACGCTGTCTTTGCCGAAGATGTTGTCCACGACATAGGTCTGGGCAGATGCCATGAGAGGCAGGCACATCAGTGCGATAGCGGTAACGGTGGATTTAAGGTTCATTAGTTTTGCATTAAAAACTCTTTCATGAAGGCATTGAGATCGCCGTCCAGGACGCCCTGGGTGTCGGCGGTTTCGTAGCCGGTGCGGACATCCTTAACCAACTTGTAAGGATGAAGGACATAGGAGCGGATCTGCGAGCCCCATTCGATCTTTTTCTTCTGGCCTTCGAGCTCGGCCTGCTTCTCGCGGCGCTTTTTGAGCTCTATGTCGTAGAGGCGGGACTTCAGGATTCGTAACGCGTTCTGGCGATTGTCCTGCTGGCTGCGGGTCTCGGTGTTCTCCACCATGATGCCCGTAGGGATATGGCGCACGCGCACGCCGGTCTCCACCTTATTGACGTTCTGGCCGCCGTGCCCGCCGCTGCGGAAGGTGTCCCACTCGATGTCTGAAGGGTTAATCTCTATGTTGATCGAATCATCCACCAAAGGGTAGACAAACACGGAACTAAAAGTGGTCTGGCGTTTGCCCTGCGCGTTGAACGGGGAGATGCGGACCAGACGGTGAACGCCAGATTCGGCTTTCAGATAGCCATAGGCATAGTCGCCTTCGAACTCGATCGTGCAGCTCTTGATGCCGGCTTCGTCGCCCTCCTGGTTCTCAGTGACGGTCATTTTGTAGCCGTTGCGCTCGCCCCAGCGGAGGTACATACGCATCAGCATCGCGGACCAGTCGTTCGCTTCAGTGCCGCCGGCGCCGGAGTTAATGGTGAGCACGGCGCCGAGGTTGTCGCCTTCGCCGCCAAGCATGTTCTTCAGTTCGAGGTCCTCGACCGCCTGAAGCGCGGCGGCGTAGCCTTCGTCAAGCTCGGCGCTCTCCTCCCCTTCCGCGAACTCAGCCAACACGTCCAAATCGTCCACCAGAGAAGCGCATTTGTCGAACTGCACAACCCAAGCCTTGAGCGAACTCAATTTTTTGAGGAACGCCTCGGCCGCTTTGGGGTCGTCCCAGAAGTTCGGGGCCTGGCTCTCAGCTTCCTTCGCGGCCACTTCACCGCGTTTGCCGTCTATGTCCAGGCAGCGCCTGAGGGTCTCCACCCTGGCGTGCAATTCCTTTATCTGCTCCTGAGTTGTCATATATCAAGCAAATTTAAAGAAAAATATCGGTATATTTGTCCTGATATGGCGACGATAGGCATAATGGATTCCGGCTCCGGAGGACTTTCAGTCCTCAAGGAGATAGTCCGCTTGCTTCCCGCCGACAAATTCCTCTATTACTCGGATAACGCCAACTGCCCTTACGGGGAGAAGTCGGCCGAATTCATTCAGAAACGTTGCCGCGAGATCGTCAGCGACTTCCTCGCGCAGGGCGCAGATGCGGTCGTAATCGCCTGCAACACGGCAACGGCCGCCGCGATAGCCGAGCTACGCAAAGAGTGGCCGGACGTGCCTTTCGTGGGGATGGAGCCGGCGGTGAAACCAGCCGCTCTCGGCACCAAGACGGGCGTGATCGGCGTGCTCGCCACCGCCGGCACCCTCAAGGCGTCGAAGTACCTGGACACCAGAGATCACTATGCGGGAGACGTAAAGGTGGTCGAGCGGGTAGGCCGGGGATTCGTGGAACTCGTCGAGAGCTTGCAGCTCGGTGGCCATTTGGCCGAGGCGACCGTCAGGGAAAGCCTCGAGCCCCTTCTGCGCGCAGGCGCAGACACGATCGTGCTCGGATGCACGCACTACCCCTTCCTTCTGCCCGTGCTCGAAAAGGTAGCCGGGCCGGACGTGCGCTTCATCGATCCCGCTCCCGCCGCCGCCCGTCAACTCGTGCGCATGCTCGATTCCCGCGGCATCGCCCACTCCCAGCCGCACGACCCTGCCCTTCAGGACGTGACAATAAAAAGCAGCGGACAGTCTGAAACTGCCCGCCGCCTGTTGTCGTTAATCTGGTAACTACCAGGTGTAGTCCTGGATCTGACCGAGAACTTCGAAGTAAGCCTTTCCGTCGCTGACGGTCATTCTGTAGATGGTTTCGTCCACCTTGAAGTACTCTCTGCCGTCTTTCAGCACGACCACTTCGTAGTCATCAGGGAGTTCTTCGACCAGCGCTCCTGCAGGAGGGATGATGGTCTCGTAACGTCCGTTGGGATTCATCACGAAGAACACACCGTCATCGTAGAAGTACTCCTGTCCAACCGCTGCGTAACTCTGCATCAGGCCGAGCCTCATAGCGAGCTGGTATGATTCGGATGCCATCTGGGCCTGCTTTGCCTTCTGGGCCTGGAGTTCCGCCTGCTGACGCGCTAAAGTGGCGTTGTTCTGGGCGATGATGGCATTCTGCTGAGCGATGGTGTTGTAGTTGTCGTTGATTATGTGATACTGATGATCAGCATATGCATAATACCTTACGCGGCACCTCCAAGGAGTATAGTAATAGTAATCAGGCTCGAAGTAGTAGCCGAAAGGAGGACGGCAAACGTAGTAAACACCTCCGCGGTAGTAGTAATACAGTCCGTCGTAGTAGTAGTAACGGCGTCCGAAGTGATAGTGGACGGAGTGCCTCGGAGGCAGACTGTGGATCCTGTAGCCATAGTAGTGATGGCCGTGATCGTAGAAGCGAGAAGGCTTGTTATAGTCTATTCTTCCGCGATCTGCCGGAGGAGTCCTGTGCGTTCCGCTGCTGGAAGTGACGGTCCTGCCGGAACCATTCTGGCTGGGAGCCGCGTTGCGGGTCGCCGCCGAAGGTTTCTGAGTGCTGCTGCTTCCTGCGTTGCGGGTCACTGCTCCGGATGCGCGGCTGGTCGCCTTGGGAGCACCCTGACGAGTGGTCGTTGCGCTCTTGCTGGGCTTCACAGTCGTGCTGCTGGATGATCCGCGGACTGCGGTCGCGCTCTTCTTCTGCTGAGAACTGCTGCCGGAAGTTTTCGCGGCGGAAGAACTCTTGCTGCTGGAAGAAGAACTCCTGCTGACGGAACCGCTGCTGCCAGATGATTTACTCTTTGATGCAGATGAGCCGCTCCTCTGCTGGCTGCTGGAAGATGAACTGCGAGTTGCGGTTGCGCTCTTTTTCTGCTGAGAGCTTGAAGAGGATGAAGACGACCTGACGGCCGATGAACTCTTCGAAGAAGAAGACGAGCTCCTTGATGCAGAAGAACTCGAACTCTTCGAAGACGAAGACGAACTGCTGCTTCTAGTAGCAGTCGCTTTGGAGCCTCCGCCGCTGCGTGTCTGCGCCGCTGCAGGTACTGAGCAAACGAGCGCGCCTGCGAGGAGAGCTGCGAGTGTGAGCTTAAACAGTTTCATAATATTCAAATTTTTTGTCCCCAGGTGAGGTCTATCGCCTTTCGGACGTTGGTTAATATATCTATTGTCAAACCTTTGTACTCAGCGTGCTGGGCTTCTGCGAGTATCTCGGTGCGCCGCTTGATCACAGCCTGTTTTGTTTCTTCGAGCGGGAGGTCCGGGCTTAACTCTTCGGACAACTTGCTCAGCAGGTAATTCTCGATACCGATATGGTTACTTGCACGAATCGTGCCACCCTCCACCGTGAAACGGATGGAGCCTGCAAATTTCATCTGCTTTTCGCCGTGGATTATGAACGACGCCGGCGCGAACACGGTCGAGCGGGTGACGCTGTCGAAGTAGAGTTCGTCGTAGAGCGCGCCGCCGTAGTCGATTCGGCCGTCGTCCGAGACGCTCACCCGCTGAGGGCCGGCGCCGTCCGAGATCATCTCGAACACGATTTCCTTGCCTTCCGCAATCGGCACGTCCACCTTCGGCTGATGCCGCGTCATTCTCCACGCGACCATCCTTTCGTCTTCAGGCGAGATGCACACTTCGTCCAGAATCTCTTCCAGGAGCGGGCCGGAAAGTTTGTCGTAGTCCTCCTTGCGAGGACAGACGAACAGGCCGGCCATGTCCGCGGCGCCAGGGCTCATGGTGAGGTGGTCCGGGCCGGTGGAATAGTAGTGGTGTGAGCGCACCGCGCCGCGGAGCACCACGAAGCAGC
The DNA here is from genome assembly GCA_905234485.1 of uncultured Bacteroidales bacterium. Classification (GTDB taxonomy): domain Bacteria; phylum Bacteroidota; class Bacteroidia; order Bacteroidales; family UBA932; genus Cryptobacteroides. The sequence goes on from CAJOHV010000029.1 coordinate 20,349, forward strand.
GGTACTCCTTCTTGTAGCAATATGCGAACAGGTTCAGGCGCGGCTCGGGCTCGCCGTCCACGATCGGGCAGCAGTCCACGAGTTGGTAGAACGACTTGGGTGTATCCGAGCGGAGGGCGTAGACCCCACGGCAGAAGCGCGGGAAGTGGTAGAGTTTGGCGTCCTGCCCCGTAGCGAGCGGCTCCTGACCTTCGTCCAGCCATGCGTCTATAGCCCGCTGAAGCGGCAGGTGGTTCATCGGGATCGCCTGATAGTGCATATGGTCGGGGGCTGACGCGCCGCTGTCCGGGCCGTTGTAGAACACAAGGTAGTCCGTGTACTTGCGGGCGAAGTCCATCATGTCCACGAAGTTGTGCCAGACGGACTGGGGCACGTGCACGTCGCGCGCGATGACGAGGTGGTTCGGGAAGATCGGGAAGGGGTTCACCTGCACGTTGTAGCGGCGCCCCTTGCGGCCGTCGAACTTTATGTGGAACTGCTCCTTCGGGCGGTTGGGCACGCAGAGGAAGCACGGCCTGGCCACGGGGGTCTTCGAGTCGACCTCGGCTGTGGTGCTGGCAATTCGGCAGGGGTTATGCTGCGCTTTCGCGGGAATGCCGCCCACGGTCAGATCCTTCATTTCCGCGACCTTCAGCGCGCGGAAGTTGGTGGATGCCAGCGGCCACACCGACAACTGGTCCTGGATGAATTTGGTCAGTTCGTCGGTCATAGGAGCGCGAGGATTCTTTCTTTATAGGTCTGGAATTCGTTCTCGAATTCGGGGGTGAAAACGTCTTTGCCTATGTTCGCTTCGATCTCTTCTATTGTCCAGTAGCGCCCTTCGGAGACTTCATAATTGTCCGGATGAAGGTCGAACGCGCCCACGGTGATGTAGAGCCCGACCATCTCGCGGTCTCCTTCGTTTTCGGCGATGTAGTTGTCCAGGTACTGCGGGTTGAAATCGAACAGACCAAGTTCCTCCCCCGCCTCGCGGAAGAGCGCTTCCTGGTAGTACTCGCCATAGGCCACATGACCGCCCACGGCAGTGTCCCACCTGTTCGGGAAGGTCTCCTTGTTCGCGCTGCGGTGCTGCAGAAAGAAGCGGGAGTAGCGGTCGATTATCTGCAGATGCACGACGGGGTGGAGAAGCGACTCGGCGGGTTTGGAGGGTGTTTTCTCGCCAATCGGGGTGTTTTCGGGCGACTCGGCGCGTTTGAAGGGTGTTTTCTCGCCGGCATGACAATATTCACGCGAGGCGCGGCCGATGACGAGGCCGTTTTCGTCCACGACGGGCACGATCTCAGACGCGTCGGCTTCCGGCCCGATCAACGGCGCCGGATCCAAAGGGTAGACCAACTCTATCATAGATTGCCGTGGAGTCTGGCGAGTTCTTCAGGGCTATAGAGAAGTTTGTCGATGAAGTCCGGGGTGAGGGTGCCGAAGAGGCGGAGCAGAATCATTATCAGGATGATGATTCCCACTATGATTCCGATTGCGATCATACCCTTCTGGTCATCCGTGAGGGGCTTTTTCGCCTTGACCTTCTTGGACTTTTCCGCTTTCTTGGGGCTTGATTTCTTTTCGTGCTTCTCGCCTCCTTCTTTGTTCTTCAGCGACACGGATTCCAGGCCGAAGCCTTCCGGGAAGATGTTTGCGTCTTCATCCGCCACGAAGAACAACTGGTCTCCCTTCGTCAGCCTGAGTTTGCCCAGTCCGGGGAACTCCACGGCGCGGTTTTCCTTTAACTCTTTCTTCAGGGCTTCCACGCATTCCTTGAGCCCGTCCGCCTCGATAGGTTTGGCTTCGGGGAGTTCTTCTGCCACGAAGTTCAGTTTCCTGTAGGGCGGATTCACCGTGTAACCTTTATCAGAAAAAGAAGCCGGGACGACCTCCGCGCGGAAGGTGCCGAGTCCCGGGACGAGGACCTCGTCCGAGTCCAGAACGAGGCTTCTCACAAGAGAGGATAATTGCTTGATATCCATATTATTTGTCCGTCACCCCACATTCTCCGTGGGGCCTCAAGCACAAAGATACGTTTTTTTGATCATATTTTTTGTGGAATCCATTTTTTGTACTACTTTTGCAGTCCCGTTCGTTTGAACGGCAATTGACATTCCTCCTTAGCTCAGTTGGTTAGAGCACCTGACTGTTAATCAGGGGGTCCTGGGTTCAAGTCCCCGAGGGGGAGCAAAAAGAGCAGCTGCGATGCAGTTGCTCTTTTTTGCGTTATATCACCAGCACTCCTGCGGATTTAGAGTGCGAGGACAATGGCGGGGTCAATGTTGAGGCGGGAAGAGATAGTGCGAGCCTGCTCGAAGGTCGGGTTGGACTTACCCATCAGAATAGCATTCAGGCGCGGAAATGCTCCTTCTCATACTCTTCAACCAATGCAGAAAGAAGATAGAGTTCCTGAAGACGCGGATCGTCTGCGGGCGTATTTTCGTTCGTCTCAAAAAAAAGCTCGTCAATACGGGCCATCATAGCCTTGTATTGTATTTCATCTTTAATCTGTGCCATTATCTTTCCTCCTATATGGTTGAAGCATTAACCTTATATGAATGCACCAACAAAACAAATGTACACAATCTTTGGGAAAAACCCGAAACGCTTTCTTTTTGCGCCAACTTCGTAGGCGGGACGACATACTGTCAGTTTTTCGCCAGGATGAAGCAGGGCGACCCCGCTTGTAGGGTGCTGTGAGAGGGGTGAGGTTGCTTCATGGGCTCATTTCGGGCGATGAAGCAAGACGATCCCGCCCAGAAGGCACTGTAGTGGGGGTTACCTCGCTTCATCTTGGCGGTTTAGACAAACAGCCCGACAAAGACCTGCCTTGGAGCGCGTTGTGGGGCCTAGTTCGCGGAAAGGATCGGATCTTCGTGGGCGAAGGTTCCGAAGACCTGCTCGGAGGCGGCGCGACAGCCACCGGTGCAGCGAGGGAGAAGGGCGCAGGAGGCGCACTTCTCGGGGACTGCCGAGTACCAGTCGCGCACGTCGTTGTCGCTCAAAATATCCGAGATCGGCCGGTCGAAGATGTTGCCCAGTACCTTGGGCGAATGGTTGCAGAAACGGACTTCCCCGCTGTAATTGACTGTCACGGGGCGGCGGGAGAGGTCGGTCGTGCAGGTAGAGAAGCGGATATGGGGAAAGGCGGAGGTGTCAAGCAGGCAGAGGGGTGTGCAGACGCCGCTGACGAAGGACATGTCCGGGTTCGAGGCGGCGAAGTCGTCGACCGCACGGAAAGCGGCTGCCAGTTCCTCGCCGGAGGGGGCCAGTTCGCGGGCGTTGGCGATGCCCATGCCCCCGATATTGAAGAGTCGCGGATGAGGGAGAGGGTCGCCGTGAGACCGTTGAGATTGAGCTTGGTCACGACGAGGACCGCCGCCCCTCGGCCGCTTGGGCCCACCCTCCTCAGCGCACCCACCGCCGTCTCCCACGACCCCTTCCGGCTCGTCAGGTAGTCGTGGACGTCGGCCTCCGCGCTGAGCAGCGGAATCTGGATCGCCCCCACCCCCAGCCGCAGGAAGTTCTCGAGCCCGTCGGGGGTGAGCAAGATGCCGTTGGTAAGGACGTTGACCCGGCAGCCACGGTAGCGGGCGTAGAAGACGAGGTCATGGACGTTCGGAAGGAGCAGGGGCTCGCCGCCGGAAAAGGAGATGGTCCCGACCCGCGCCTGGGACAGGAGTTTTTGAAGGGTCTTACGGGCCTGGCGCGGGTCGGGCGCGGGAATGGCCGCGCCTTCTTTACGCCAGTGATTATAACAGAACCTGCAACATTGGTTGCAGGCTCCGGTAAGTTCATAGACTATGTTCTCTATGCGGAACGAGGGCATTAGATAATCGTTACGGTGTATAAACCGAGGACGTAATTATTCTCCGGATTATCTTCATGGACCTGCCTGACAAGGATAACCGCTGGACCCTTATATTCGTTTTCAGTTGAAAAGACTACGTCGAACTCTGCTTTATCCTCTTTTATAAGGTCCGCGCTCTGAAGCACCTCGCCGGTAGTGTCGTAGCCATCTCCAGCCCTGACTTCGAGGAGATATTTGTCCATAGTCGAGTCCTCGATTTTTACGTGGATAGTATCGCCAGGCTTTAACTCGTCAATCTTCTGCTGGGGATCAACTTTTTGGATACTGATTATCGGATAATTCGTCGG
>CAJOHV010000030.1 GCA_905234485.1 uncultured Bacteroidales bacterium
CGACCGCTTGTAAACGAACGGTTTCAGGTTCTATTTCACTCCCCTGTTCGGGGTGCTTCCCACCTTTCCCTCACGGTACTGGTCCACTATCGGTCTTCCAGAAGTATTTAGCCTTGCGGCATGGTCGCCGCAGATTCAGACAGGATTCCACGTGTCCCGCCCTACTCAGGTGGCAAACTCGACCTAACCTCTTTACCCGTACGGGACTTTCACCCCCTCCGGCGCAACTTTCCAGATGCTTCCGGTTCATTGCTAGGTCTTTGCGTCTGCTCCTACAACCCCGACGGCGCCGTAACGTCGCCGGTTTAGGCTCTTCCCATTTCGATCGCCACTACTTTGGGAATCGATATTTCTTTCTCTTCCTCCGGGTACTAAGATGTTTCAGTTCCCCGGGTTCACAGTGGGTTGCCCCATTCGGATATTCGCGGATCAATTCCTGTTTGCAGATCCCCGCGACTTTTCGCAGCTTACCACGTCCTTCATCGTCTCTGGAAGCCAAGGCATCCTCCGTTCGCTCTTGTTCTCTTTCTCTTTCGTGAATCATACTAAGACTAACTGTTTTTCAACACTTAATCTCAATATAATAACTCGTTTGCCTTGAAATTGTAGTCCCATATTTCGCAACACGAAAAAACTCGCATTTCTAAATATTAGACTAATCTTTTCAATTATTTTACCTCGTTATCTCTCTCAATAATTCAAAGAACTTTGTGCTCTCCTCGCGCCAGGCGCGAAAAGGACTGCAAATATAGACATATTTTTTATTATCCCAAATTTTTCGGGAAAATTTTTGATTATCTTTGTTGTTACTCAGTTTAGTGTATTACACCTAATTATATAATATGAAGAAAGAAGTAACTCCGTATTCGGTGGCCGTGGGCCTTCTGATGACTATACTCTTCTCGGCCGCAGCCGCATATCTCGGCCTTAAGGTGGGCCAGGTTTTCGAAGCCGCAATCCCTATCGCAATCATAGCAGTGGGTCTTACAGGCGCCCTGAAAAAGAAGGACGGGCTCGGACAGAACGTGATTATCCAGAGCATCGGAGCCTGCTCGGGAGTGATAGTGGCAGGCGCCATCTTCACTCTCCCGGCCATATATATCTTAGGCCTGGAGGTAAACTTCACCCAGATGTTCCTCAGTTCGCTGCTCGGCGGCGTGCTCGGCATCCTGTTCCTCATTCCTTTCCGCAAGTATTTCGTGAAGGAGATGGACGGACAGTATCCGTTCCCTGAGGCGACCGCCACTACCAAGGTGCTCACCAGCACCGGAGGCGGCAGCGCGAAGACCCTTCTCGCCGCCGGTCTGATCGGCGGAATCTATGATTTCGTCGTCAGCACCTTCGGCGCTTGGGCTGAGACGCTCAGCACCACGGTGATGCACTGGGGCCAGGTGGTTTCCGACAAAGCGAAGGTGGTTCTGAAACTGAACACCGGTGCGGCCGTGCTCGGACTCGGTTACATCGTGGGTCTGAAATACGCCTTTATCATCTGCTGCGGCTCGCTGCTCGTCTGGCTGATCATCATCCCGGGCATGAATCTGCTTTTCGGCAATCAGATAGTTGACCTCATGGGCACTGGCATCGCCCAGACCATCGGCGAAATGTCGCCGGACCAGATCTTCAAGGAGTACGCGCGCCATATCGGCATCGGCGGAATCGCCACGGCGGGCATCATCGGCATCATCAAGAGCGCGGGCGTTATCAAGAGCGCGGTCGGTCTGGCGGTCGGCGAGTTCTCGAAGAAGGGCGCCTCCCCCGCAGCGACCGCCGCTGAGGACCGCGATCTCCCCATGAAGCTGGTCGTTTTCGGGATCGCGTTCGCGCTGCTTGCCACGTTCGCCTTTTTCGCCTTCGGCGGGGTGGTCAGCAACATCTGGCAGGCGCTCATCGGCGTGCTGATCGTGGGCGTGATAGCGTTCCTTTTCACCACGGTCGCGGCCAACGCCATCGCCATCGTGGGCACGAACCCGGTCAGCGGCATGACCATCATGACGCTCATCATCACAGCGCTGGTGCTGGTGGCCGTGGGCCTGAAAGGCAATGCCGGAATGGCGGCGGCCATGATCATCGGCGGCGTGGTGTGCACAGCCCTGTCTATGGCGGGCGGCTTCATCACGGACCTGAAGATCGGCTTCTGGACCAGGACCACGCCGGCGAAGCAGGAGACGTGGAAGTTCGTGGGCACGCTCGTCGCGGCCGCTACGGTCGGCGGGGTGATGATGATTCTCAACAAAACCTACGGCTTCACGGGCGAAGGCGCGCTCGTCGCTCCCCAGGCTAACGCCATGGCGGCCGTGATCCAGCCTATGATGAACGGCGGCAACGCTCCATGGCTGCTCTACGGCATCGGCGCGCTGATCGCTGTGCTGCTGACCGTCTTCAAGGTGCCGGCGCTCGCGTTCTGCCTCGGTATGTTCATTCCGCTGGACCTCAACCTCCCGCTGCTCGTGGGCGGCGCCGTGTCGTGGTTCGTGAGCACACGCTCTTCCGACGAGGCCGTGAACCGCGCGCGTCTGGACAAGGGCACGCTGATCGCCTCCGGTTTCATCGCCGGCGGCGCGCTGATGGGAGTGGTCTCCGCGATCCTGAAGTTCGCGGGCGTGGACTGGTTCCTCAGCGGCTGGAACAGCGTCGCCGCCGGCCATGCCGCCTCCGGCGCCGAATCCATCGCGATCGTCCCGCTGTTGCTTCTGATTGGATATATGACCTTGTCCTCGCTGCGTGCTTCCAAATAGCGCGGGGAATTCGCAGACCAGCCACACGGTTAACCCTCTCAGAAAGTACTGTGGAGGGTCTGGATGTGTGGCTGGGGGCAATATTGCCCCCAGCCACACGTTTGTATCCATTGTAACCCATTCTGGATGGGGGTAAGCGTGTGGCACGTTCGCGAAACGCACAAGGTGGAACTTTGTGCGGGGGACCTTGTGCGACGGAAAGCTTGTGGTGGGGTTTTGTGCGCAAGGTCCCGCCCCTGGATTTCCACCTTGTGCGCGAAAATGCAGGAGATTATTTAAAGAGTTTTTTGACCAGTTCGGCGACGTCGGAGACGCGGACGATTTCGATCTTCGCGGAGTCTTTCCGGGAATTACCGGCAACACCTGACACGTTCTTCACCGCTTCGAGATTTGAGTACGAACTGACGAAAATCTTTCGGAAACCAAGGCGCTGGGCTTCGATGACGCGGCGGTCGGCCTGGGCCACGGGGCGGATTTCGCCGCTGAGGCCGACTTCGCCTGCGAAGCAGAAGTCGGACGGGATGGCGAAATCGAAATTCGAAGACAATACTGCGCAGATAACTGCAAGGTCGCACGCCGGATCGGTAATCTTCAGTCCTCCCGCCATGTTCAGGAACACGTCCTTCGCGCTCAGATGGAATCCGGCTCTCTTTTCCAGAACGGCCAGGAGCATATTCAAGCGACGGACATCAAAGCCGGTCGCCGAACGTTGTGCCGTTCCATATGCCGCGGTGCTGACCAGAGCCTGAACCTCGAACAGGAAGGGTCGGGTGCCGTCCAGCATGGCGCAGATGGCGGTGCCGCTCAGGCCCTGCTCGTGCATGGGGATGAGCATCTCGGAAGGATTTGCCACTTCGCGAAGACCTGTGCCGGTCATTTCGAACACGGCCAACTCGGATGTGGAGCCGAAACGGTTCTTGATGGAGCGCAGAATTCTATACGATCCGCGGTTTTCGCCCTCGAACTGGAGAACGACATCTACTATATGTTCCAAAATCTTAGGACCGGCGATGAAACCATCCTTAGTGATATGGCCTACCAGCAGAACAGGGACTCCGGAGTCTTTTGCATAACGGAGCAGTCTGGCAGCAACTTCTTTGATCTGAGACACAGATCCTGCGGCGGACTCGACTGTCTCTGTGTACATAGTCTGCACGGAATCCACCACCATCAGGTCGGGTTGGATTTCCTCTGCCTCTGCCAGGATGTTCTCCAGGAGGGTTTCGGCGTAGATCAGGCAGTTGTCCGCCTCGCCGCCGAGACGTGCAGCGCGCATTTTCACCTGCTTTGCGCTTTCCTCGCCAGTGACATATAAGGTGCGAAGCGACGGACAGTGAAGAGGTATCTGCAAGGACAGGGTCGATTTGCCGATTCCAGGCTCTCCGCCTATCAGCACCAACGAACCTGGCACGATGCCGCCGCCCAGGAGGCGGTCGACCTCGGCGCTCCCGAGGCTGATTCTAGCCTCGGCCGAGAGGTCGACTTCGCGAAGGCTAACGGGTTTGCGGCGCTCTGAAGAGCCCGCAAACGGCGCCTTCGCCGCCTTCCCCGCGGCCGGCACCGGTGCCTCCACCATCGTATTCCACTCCTTGCACGCCGGGCACTGGCCCATCCACTTCGGGCTTTCATTTCCGCAATTCGTGCAGTACCACAATGTCTTCGCTTTCGGCATAACTATCTCTCCAATTTAAACAGTTCCATATCGGACAATTGTCCGTTTTCAATTTTGAAACGCAAGGCTGTGCGCAGGACTTGCCAGCCCTGAAGTCCGCACGCGCCCGGATTCAAAGTCATCATCTGATAATGCTCGTCGTACATCACCTTCAGGATGTGAGAGTGGCCGCAGACGAACACCTGAGGCCTGAAGCGCTCGATCAGCGCGCGTGCACGGTAATCATAGTGGTCCGGGTAACCACCGATATGCGTCATCAACACACTCATCCCACCGCACTCAAACAACTGATATGCAGGGTATTCGTAGCGTATGTCCTGCCCGTCACAGTTTCCGTGGACCCCCACCACAGGTTTCCAATCCGAAATCTGCTTCGTAAACTCCACTCCTCCGCCCCAGTCGCCGGCATGCCACACCACGTCGCATGGCTCCAGGAACTCCTTGAACTCCTGGTCCCACACTCCGTGCGTATCGCTTATGAGTCCGACCCACATACTGACTCAAAGATACAAAAAAGTAGCTATTAAAATTTGTCGAAGTAGACCGCGGCGGCGGAGATGAGGGCGGCGGTTTCGGTGCGGAGACGGGAGGGGCCGAGGTGGACGGGTTTGAAACCGGATTTTATCGCAGCGGCGACCTCCTTAGGAGAAAAATCTCCTTCCGGACCAATAAGAACAACCACATTTTTCAATTGCGAAGCGGCCAACGCATCTTTGATAGAGACTTTTTCCCCTTCAAAGCAATAGGCGATAAGTTTCAGCGAGCTTTCGGGCGCGCCTGCGATGAAATCCAGAACGCTCACAGGCTCTGCGACAACCGGGACGGCGGCCTTGAGGGACTGTTTCGCGGCGCTCAAAACCAACCGTTCAAGCCTTTCGGTCTTGCAGACCTTGCGCTCGGAGCGCTCGCCTATTACGGGCGCGATAACATCGACTCCGACCTCGGTTGCCTTTTCCGACATCCATTCGTAGCGGTCCATGTTCTTGGTGGGGCAAACCGCGAGGGTCAGATGGTAGGGATGAGAGCCGAAGCCGGGCTCGCGGCGAACGATGCGGGCGATTGCCGCGGAAGGCGAGGCATCTTCCAGGACGCACCACAGCATAGTCCCCTGCCCGTCCATCACGCCGATTTCGTCGCCGACGCGATGGCGAAGGACTCGAACACAATGCGCAGACTCTTCAGAATTCAGGCAGACGGTCGTGCCGTCAATGTCGTTTGAATAAAAAATTTCCATATTCAAGATGCCCGATCGGGTCGGGCATGACTTAAAAAAACGGTCAGGGTTGACACCCTAGTACTGCCCGTATTCATTAAACAGCGTTCCTTTCTTTCGCCAGTAGCGGATCATCAGCCAGCCGAAGAGCATGCCGCCGAGGTGGGCGAAGTGAGCGACGCCATCCGTGATGCCGCGGACACCGAGGACCAACTCGATAACGGCGAAGACGATAACCCAGGTCATAGCCCGCATCGAGATCGGAGGGAAGATAAGGGTGAGACGCCTCTGCGGATACAGCAGCGCGTAACTCATCAGGATGCCGTAGATGGCGCCGGATGCGCCCACTGTCGGGGTCGCTTTCAAAGTCGCATAAGCCTGTGCGGCACCAGAGGCGCCCGCAAGCATCTGATTCTCAAGATAAGTACCCTCCAGATACATAGTTCCGAAATGCAGGGCCACCGCGCCGAGACCGGCCACGAAATATAGCCACAACATCTTCCGTGAACCTATCGTCTGCTCTACTGCCGAGCCGAACATAATCAGCGCCCACATATTGAAGAATATGTGCCAGAAACCGCCGTGCATAAACATATGCGTGACGAGTTGCCACCAGTGGAAATAGTGCGAAGTCGGGTAATAAAGAGCGAAAGTGCTCATCATAAACGGCTCGTTGATCAGAGTCGCGATAAAAACCACCACATTCACGTAGAACAGATTCCGCGTGACTGTGGGTATATTGGCGAAAAATCCGCCTCTCTGCTGATAATACTCCATTTAATAATCTAAACCCAGAGGCTCCATTTGCCAGGAATAGGGTCGCGTTTTAAAACCTTTTATCAATTTCATCTATCGGAACGATGCAGGTAATGCGCTTTCCTGAAGGCGTGAGGTCTGCGTTGCTGCAGGCGAAAAGGTCGTCGAGCAGGGCGGTGGCCTCGGCAGGGGTCTTCAGTTCCGCATAGCGAAGAGCGCCGAGTTCTGCGAACTTACGCGCGGTAGCGGACTGCATCATCTCCGGAAGGACATTGTGTCCTCCGTCGCTTAAGACCTGCAACAAATCTGCCACCATATCCCGTACTGACATTTCGTCAGAAGAATAGCCTTCCGGCACGGCGTTCACCACCACAGAATCAGCGCTGAACGGCGCCACATCGAAGCCAAGCCTTAAGAGCATCTCACCATATTCGGCGAACAGCGGCACATTGGCTGCGCCCACGGGCACCTCCACCGGGAACAGCGCGGTCTGCGAAACGGGCGCCTCGGCCTCCAGCGCGCGCAGCGTCTTCTCGTAGAGAACACGCACCAGCGCGCGGCGCACGTGCACCAGCATCACGCCCGAGGCGACCGGGGTCGCGATATAGCGCCCTCCTATAATCATCGCCTTGCGGACAGCCGCCGTCTCATTCTCAAACAGAGCGCCGTAGTTCTCGCTCTTGTGCACCGCGGCCGAAGGATTGTAACCTGCCGGCGCCGTTCCCGATCCGAAATCGGGGACATAATCCGACCCCGCCGTCTCGAACGGATTATAGGAAGGATCGAACTCATGCGAAGGAGCAATCTCAGAATTCTTGTACTCGCCGAAACTGCGCGAGATCTGAGGCATCTCCACCGAGCCTTCTGTATCAAAATCGATAGACGCGCCGAAACTATTGCGCCCGAGAGTCTCGCGCACAGTGGCGAAAAGAGTCTGGAATATGACGCTGTCCTCCTCGAACTTGATCTCAGTCTTTGTGGGGCTGATGTTCACATCTATCGAGTGCGGATCCACCGTCAGATAAATGAAATACGAAGGAGTCACCCCGTCCGGAACCATCTCCGAATAGGCGTTCATCACAGCCTTATGGAAATACGGGCTGCGGAAATACCTGCCGTTCACGAAGAAGAACTGGTTGCCAAGCGTCTTGCGGGCGCTTTCGGGCCGGCCGACGAATCCGCTGACCTCGACGAGCGAGGTCTGCGCGCTGATGTCGACCAGGTCCCCGGTCACGCCCGCCCCAAGCAAATCCTGGATGCGGTACTTCAGCGACTTCGCCGCCTTCAGCACGAACACATCGCGGCCGTTGTGCGTCAGCGTGAAAGCCACATCCGGGCGTGTCAGCGCCACATGCGTGAACTCTTCGACTATATGCTTGAGCTCAACGTTATCTGATTTGAGGAACTTCCTGCGGGCGGGAGTGTTGTAGAACAGGTTGCGCACGGCAATATTGGTTCCCGTGGGCGCGCTGCACTCCGCCACCTCCATATGTCCGAAATTGCCCACGGTCACCTGCGTGCCGGTCTCATCCTCCGGCCTGCGCGTCCTCAACGTGACTTCCGAGACCGCCGCGATCGAAGCGAGCGCCTCCCCGCGGAAACCGAAGGTCAGAATCTCCTCCAGGTCCTCGGCGGAAGCGATTTTCGAGGTTGCGTGGCGCTCGAAGCAGAGTTGGGCGTCTTCTGCGGACATGCCGCAGCCGTTGTCTATCACCTGAATCAGCGTGCGTCCGGCGTCGGTCACGACCACATTCACCTTGGTGGAGCCGGCGTCCACGGCGTTCTCCGTGAGTTCCTTCACCACCGAAGCGGGGCGTCCGACCACCTCTCCGGCCGCTATCATATTCGCGATCTGCGCGGGCAGAACCTTCAGTTTTCCCATACTCTATGCGCGTATTATCTGAACCTGACCGTCCACGGCCACCTTGATTATCTGACTGGCTTTGCCCGTGCTGCCCTTTTCGAGCGAGGGCGAGACGATATAGTCCACGGCCGACTTGATCTCGTCCGGGATGTCCGCGAACTTCTTGGGCGCCGGCTCGCCGGATATGTTTGCCGACGTGCTCACGACCGGCCTGCCGAGCCTGCGGCACAGGTCCACGCAATCTTCGTTCAGCGGGATGCGTATGCCCACCGAGCCGTCTTCGGCCACTGCGTTCGGGGCTATGCCCACGGCGTCCGGGTAGATGATCGTCATCGGCGCGTCGTTGACCTCCACCAACTCGATTGCCATCTGCGGCAACTCGCGCACATAGCGGGCTACCATATCCAGGTCGGCCGCCAGCAGCACGAGCGATTTCGCTTCGTCGCGGCGCTTCAGGGCGAACACTTTCGCGACCGCCTCGGCGTTGGTTGCGTCACAGCCTATCCCCCAGATGGTATCTGTGGGATAAAGAATGACGCCCCCGGCCTTGAGGACTTTCGCGGCTTCTATTACAGTCTCTTTCATTATTTGAGCAAAGTGTAGAATTTCAGGATGTAGAACAGGATCGCGGCCACCAGCAGAAGGCCCACAATGCCGATTATCTGCTGGGCGCGGTTGGTGTGCGAACGTGTGCGGCTGCCGTCGCGGAACGACCCGCGGATGTAGTCGCCTGGGTTGTAGGTTCCCTCCGCCTTCTCCTTTTCGGCGGTGCCGTCCACCTTGCCGAACATACGCTTGCGCTCCTCCTCTTTTTCGTCGTAGTAGCGGGGAGTGTAGTGGAACACGCGGTGTTCCTGATCGCCGAAGAAGTTAAAAAGTCCCATCGTCTATTTCTTTTGAGGCGAGTGGCTGAAAGACCTGCGAGGGCCTTCGGCTTCGCGCCAGTATTTTTCATCAAAATCCGCAGGATGCACGTACGGGCCTTCGTGGTCTATGCAGAACTGCAGGTAAGTTATCGGCAGCCCCATCTCCAAGAACATCTTCTCGTAGAAGGTCTGCACTTCGTACACGACAGGGTCAAGTTTGTCGATAAAATCGTTCGAAACTGTCGCCTGGCCGCAAAGTGGCATCAGAGATGAGTACAAATCAAGTGTGCAGTAGCGCATGTTCAGCCCGTTGGCCTTCACGACCGCCTTGGTGTATTCGTGAAGGAAGCGTGAATCCGTCTTCAGGTGCACGATGCCGCCGGGACGCATAAAGCCGCGATAACGCTCCAGGAAGAGCGGAGAACTGAGACGGGAGTTCTCGCTTTTCATCTGCGGGTCAGAGAAGGTCAGCCAGATTTCGGAGATCTCTCCGGGGGCGAAGAACGCCGAGATGAACTCAATGCGCGTGCGGAGAAAAGCCACGTTCGGAATCTGCTCCTTGGTGGCGGTCTTAGCCCCTTTCCAGAGACGGGCACCCTTGATATCTACTCCAATGAAGCACTTCTCAGGATAACGACGCGCAAGGTCGAGCGTGTATTCGCCCTTGCCGCAGCCGAGTTCCAGAATGATCTCCGCTCCAGGTTTGCGCCCGAACATCTGCGATGCCCAGTTCCCCTTGATCGGGTGGTCCTTCAGATTGAAGAAACCGTCCGCGAGGAGTTCTTCCGCAGAGGGCTGCATAAGGCACTTGAACGTCTTGTTCTCGGCGAATTTTCTGAGTTTATCGTGTCCCATTCTTTTCTTTCCAAACCAATCCAAGGCCTCTGAAGCCCTTCACCTCAGGGCTAACGCTGACCTTAAGCGTCCATTCTCCCGTGAGGGGAAAACGAACATACGAGCGATAACGCTGCAACTGCCCCCTTTCATCGCCGGCGTGCATATACACCGTCTCGCGGTAGACAGTATCGGACGGCGCCACCCAGGAAATGTCCAGGCGAAGCGGGTCCCCGGCCGGCTCGTCACCGTCCACTCTCGTGTAGAACGAGAAATCAAATAGCGCGAGCGAATCCACCACCTCCACGGCGAAATCGTAGGAGTTGCGCGGCGCCGCAAGGAACAACTCCCCCGATGTGGGTCTCGCGCAGGAGCACGCACACAGGAGGGCGCAAGCCAATGCTATTAGCCTGCTATTTGTCATTCCTGGGCTTCTTTCTGCCCCTGTGCTTTTTCTTCTTGGGGCTGTCGAAACGCGTGATGCTGCCCTCGCCCGCCGCAGTGACGAACTCGGGAGCGGCGCTGACCGGCTCCGGCATCAGCGAATCGGGCTTGATGCCGTTGCGGTTCATCATTATTATCTCACGAACGTCCTCAGCCGCGAGCGGATAGAGGTTCTCGTCCGAATTCTTGTCGTAGGAGAAGTACATGGTCTCCGCTAGGATGTTAGTCTTGCGGAGCCAGGCCAGACCGTCTTTGAACTCGAGCGGTTCGGTGACCTTGGGGATACGGCTCTGCGCGTCCATATACGTGGCCACTTCGTAGTTGATGCAGCACTTCAGTTTGCCGCACTGGCCCGCGAGTTTCTGCGGGTTGAGCGACAGGTCCTGGCAGCGCGCGGCCGCAGTGCTGATGCTCTTGAAGTTGGTTATATAGTTCGCGCAGCAGAGTTCGCGACCGCACACGCCCAGACCTCCGATGAGGCCGGCTTCCTGGCGGGCGCCTATCTGCTTCATTTCGATTTTGATACGGAATTCCTCCGCGAAGACCTTGATGAGCTGGCGGAAGTCCACTCGGCCGTCGGCTATGTAGTAGAAAATCGCTTTCGTGCCGTCTCCCTGGAACTCCACGTCTCCGATCTTCATCTCCAGGCCCATGGTGGCGGCGATGCGGCGGGCTTCGATCATAGTCTGCTGCTCGCGGGCTGTCGCTTCCAGCCACTTCTCCACGTCGTTCTGACGGGCTTTGCGGTAGATCTTCCTGAATTCGGCGGTCTCCGGGTCTATCCTGCGGCGTTTCATCTGACGCAGGACGAGCGGGCCTTCGAGGGTGACGATGCCAAGGTCGTGGCCGTTAGCGGCCTCGACCACCACCATGTCGCCCTGACGCACGCTCTGGCCGCTGTCGTTGCGGTAGAAGCCCTTGCGGGTATTCTTGAAGCGCACCTCGAAGATGTCCGGGTACTCGTTCGCCCCCACATCCTTGAGGTAATTGTGTTCGCCAAGTTTGCAGCAGCCTTCCCTGTATGTGCATACGGTCTCTCCTTCGGGTGTGGTGCATTTCACGCACCCCCGGAAGCAGTCGTAGTTGATGGTCTCACTCATATTGCAGTGTAAAATCTGTCGGCAAGTTCCGTAAAGAGAATCTTGACATTGACATTGCGCTCTATCAAACCCTGGGCGCGGCTGAGCGCATCCGCAGCCTTACGCGGGAATGTTTTCGGGCAGCGGTTTGCCCAGTCGCGGAGTTCAGCCAGTTCGCTTTCCGGCACCTCCACCATACTCTCCAAGCCCTGCTGGAGAAGGAACACGAAGCGCAGCCTCTCAGCCGCATACTTGCAGAATCCCTTCGCTCTTTCTCGTGAAGGGAGCGCCGCGAGCGCGTCGGCTGCTTCCAGCGCGGCCACAAGGTCGCGCGCCAGCACCGAC
Organism: uncultured Bacteroidales bacterium; assembly: GCA_905234485.1. Lineage (GTDB taxonomy): Bacteria > Bacteroidota > Bacteroidia > Bacteroidales > UBA932 > Cryptobacteroides. The sequence goes on from CAJOHV010000030.1 coordinate 11,809, forward strand.
TGCATAAGGCGGCGCATCAGTTCGGGGTCTTCCGCCTGACCCACCGAACGGAACATCCCCTTGCGGGGCATCACCCTGAGACGCAGACACCTGGACGAAATAGTCGGCAGGACATTGTCCGGCGCGTGAGTAATCATCAGGAAGAGGGTCTTCTCCGGCGGCTCCTCCACCGCTTTCAGCAGGCGGTTGGCCGCTTCCCTGTTCATCTTCTCGGGGAGATAGATCACAAGAGCCCGGTAACCTCTTTCAAGGGCGTAGAGCGAAAGCACGTCCAGCACTTTCTTCGCTTCCTCCACCTTGATCATCGCGGTCTTGCCCTCTATTCCGAGAGCGTCGCTGAGTTCGTTCTCGGTGAAACTCGGATTCGCCTTCGCCAACTCTCTCCATTCCGCAACGAAATCGACGCTGCTGCCGGTGTTCACCGGGTAGATGTAGTGCACATCGGGATGGATGAGTTTGCTGACCTTGCCACAGGCAGGGCAGGCTCCGCAGGAGTCGCCGCCTTCGCGGTTCTTGCAATAGACATACTGCAGGAAAGCCTGAACGATTGGGAAAGCCCCGCCGCCGTCGTCTTCGTGAAGCATAATCGCATGCGGAATCTTCCCGGAATCCACCATCCCGGCAAGAGCCTTCACGACTTCTTCATTTCCTGCTATGTCTGCGAATCTCACTGTGTCCTGACTGTGTTGAACCTGGCGATTTCTTCCAGATAATCCGTGTATTTGCTCGAAGGCAGAGTCTTCAAGGCCTTCACCGCTTTCTCCACATATTCGTCGAGAACTACGGCCGCGGCCTCCACTCCTCCGCGCTCCGCTACAAATTTACGAATCTCTTCGTAATTTTCCGGATGGGAATCGATTATAAGCACGGCTTTTCTGATCTCAGCCTCGCGGGGCGAATCTTTCATCGCGCAAAGCAGAGGCAGAGTAATCTTCTTCTCCAGCAGATCTATCCCCACGGGCTTTCCCAGAGAGCCGTCGCCGGTGTAGTCCAGGATGTCGTCCTTAATCTGGAACGCCGTTCCCAGGGCGCGCGAGTATTCTCCCGCGGCGGCGATGTAATCCTTCGATGCTCCCGCGGAGATTGCGCCGCTGAGGCCGGCCGTCTCGAAAAGCGAGGCCGTCTTGCAGTGGATAATCCTAAGGTAGTCCTCCACTCCGGTGTCCGCCGTGCCGGATTTCTCCAACTGCAGCATCTCGCCTTCAGCGAGGTCAGACAGGGTCTTGGAGAAGATGCTTCGCACGGATTCGGCCGACTTTGCTGCAAGGACCACATACACAGCCTTCGCCAGCCAGAAGTCTCCCAGCAGCACGGCGCGGCTGGGGCCGAGCCTCGAGCGCATGGTGGGCATCCCGCGGCGGGTGTCGCTCTCGTCCGCCACGTCGTCGTGCAGCAGAGTTGCGTTGTGCAGCAACTCGCAAGCTGCGGCGTAGAGATGCGAGTCAGGTCCGATCTGCCCGCAGGCGCCGGCCATCAGGAGCGTGACCATGGGCCTGAGCATCTTCCCGCTATGGGCGAGTATCTCCGAATTGACTATGTTCAGAAGCCCCACGTCCGAGCGCAGCGCGTCCGCAATGACCGTCTGCACCGCAGTCCAGTCTTCTCCCAGAAAACCCAGCACGTCTTCCCTGCTCATAACTCTTTCTTGAATTCTTCTATCGTCCTTACGAAAATGTATTTCTTCCTGGTGGGCACATCCAGCATCCCCGTCTCTACATAGTGGTCGAAAAGACTTTCGAGGATATCGTAGAAACCGTCCACATTGAATATCACGATCTTGGCGTCAGACTGGTGCAGTCGCACCAGGGTGCAGGTCTCGGCCAACTCGTCGAGTGTGCCGATCCCGCCCGGCAGCGCGACCGCAAGGCTGACGCCGCGCCTCATTTCTTCCTTGCGCTCCGCCATAGTGTCCGTCCAGATTTTCTCATCCAAATCCGGATAATCGAGACCTTCCATAAAGCGCGGAAGGACGCCCTTCACACGCGCCCCGCATTCACGGGCGGTGTCGCTGACGACCTTCATCGTGCCCTTGGTCGTGCCGCCTGAAACGATCTCATAACCACACAAACAAGCCGCGCGGACTGCTTCCCGGGCGGCTTGGTTGTATTTAGGATCTATGCTAGAAGCGGCAGCGCAGAAAAATAGCGCCTTTTTGCCTGTCATCTACTAGAAGAAGAGCGTTGCGCTAACAGCGATGCCGTTTGCCTTGTTGTTCTTGGCCTGCTCGTACATTGCTTGAGCGGAAACACTGGCCTGGCCGTCTTCGTTGTAGAGATTTCCGAGATCCCAATACCACTTCAGCGAGACTGCGAGTTTGTCCAGAAGGAGGATACCCGCGCCGACGCCCACACCGTACTGCACACGGTTACGGCCGTCCCACTTGTTTTCATCGTCGTTGGTGGTGTTCAGATTGTCGCCCACGACTGCATCCAGAGCAGCCTGCAGAGCGGCGTTCTTGGCCTGGGTCTTGGTTTCCGTGGTGATAGCATAACCCACATAAGGCTCGACGAAGGCGAACGGGGCGATGCCGGGGAGATCAAGTTTCCAACCAGCCTGCACGGGGATCTCGAGGAAGCCTGTTTTGGTGTCGATATCCACTTCGAAATTATCTCCGGAAATGCCGAGAATCTGATCCTGGAGTTTCGCGCCCTTCATTTCATAAACGAGACCGGGCTGAACATAGAAACTCAGGGGGAGGTTAAGTCTGAGAACGAGACCGGCGTGATACTGAGTCACGGACTGGCTCTCGACTATGTCGCTGTAGGCTGACTTGAGGTCAGACGAGTTGCTGGTCAGGCCGGCGATGACGCCGAGTTGCGCATTGGCGCTGACGGCCACCAGGAAAAGAGCCGCAACGGCTGCGATTACTTTCTTCATAACAGAGAATTTATACGTTTTACAATTTCTTCTTTGGGTACCAGTCCGATCGTTTTGTCTACCGGTTCACCGTTCTTGAAGAAGATGATAGTCGGGATACTTCGGATTCCGTACTCCATAGAGATGTCCTGAGCCTCGTCAACGTTGCATTTGCCGACGACAATTTT
>CAJOHV010000031.1 GCA_905234485.1 uncultured Bacteroidales bacterium
CAGTCCCAAATCGCGGTAGTGGTGAAATGGTAGACACGCTACTTTGAGGGGGTAGTGCCCGTTGGGGTGTGTGAGTTCGACTCTCACCTACCGCACAAGAGACGACTTCGAACGAGGCCGTCTCTTTTTGTTTTTTATTCTTATCTTTGGGTAGAACAACACTTCTGCCTATGAAACGAATACTTGCTCTGGCGGTTTTCGCCGCATTGTCGTTTTCCCTTTACGCACAAAATTCAGACTGTACTCCGCCGCCGAAGAGAGACCCCGTGCCTCAGTGGGCGATAGAGAAATTCATTGACAAATTACTTAATAGTACTGGCGATGGATTTGGCTCCGCGAAGGAGTTCTTCGATGAACTGGACAAAGAATACAATCTCTCCGAAGGCCTTATCAAGGTCAACGTCGGCGGTCAGGAAATCTACATGGAGCCGAAGGAGTTCTTTTCTGAACTGATGGCGAAGCGTTTTGATGATTCGGAACCGTCAGATGCATGGCATAGGGGATCCGATGGTCACGAAGAGTTTAATGAGGAGACAAAAGGAGGAGAGAAAACCGTTTTCAAAGAAGAGACCAAGAAAAAAGAGGGCCGCGTGAATTGGATTATTCACCTTTTCAAGAGCAATCAGTCCTCTGATCCCAATCAATCGGACCCCAATAAAGGAATCGGTTCCGGAGGCATTGAAATCAAATACGATCCGCTTCCAATCAAGGTGAAGGAGCCTGAGAAGATTGCCGAAGTTTACGAAGGCAGCAGGGGCGCCATAAGGTTCAAGGTAACCGACTACCTGGAAAGATATTGCCTTGACGGTTATACCTTCAAGGTGGTCGTGTCCGATTCAGGCGGAGTAGAGGTGCCGGCGGAAGTCACCACCGGATCAAACGGAACGGCCACCCTTGTCTTGAAGGGCAAAAAAGAAGGAAAATATAAAGTCAAGGTCTCGATACACCAATCGGACGCCGGCGAAGGAGGCGGATCCCTTGACTATGAAAAAGAATTTGAAGTCGAGGTCAAGCCCGCAGAGCACTGGAGTTACAACATTGAGGTGCTTGACCAGATGCTGCAGCCCTTCGATTATTATCTTCTCACAGGCAAATTTACCGTCTGCCAGGATCTTGATGATTACTACCAGCCTGTCTGGACGATTAAAGAGTGTTCCGATGCCTCCAAGACACGATTGGCCGAACATATGGAAAGCGGAACGATTACTTTCTACACTTCTCAGGAAAGAGGCAACCGTACTGCTGCGGAAAATGAGAACAATAAAAACGAAGGTATCGGCACCGGCAATGGCCCTTATCCTGTCGAAGCATCTTTTATGAATCCGTCTGACAGAACTCAAGGAATAGTCCTTGCCTTCAATATGCAGAAAGTGATGCAAGATGCGAAAGCGGCCGAAAAACAGATGAAAGCCACCGAGAAGCGTCTGAAGAAAGATATGCGGAAGATGGTTTTACTCATGCTGACAGGCAGACATCAATCTTTCGATTTCATCGGTTCAAACGATCCGGTCTATTGCATAATGACTCCCCTCAACGAAGGTTCGAAGTCCTATAATTGGAACAATGAGACATTGTTGAAGATGTCTGGAATGCCGGTCCCGGATATGAAAGCCATGCAGGAAGGCGCAGCCCCGCAAGAACCTCCCATGCCTCAAATGTCGCAGGAAGAGTATGAGCAGAATATGAGGGAAGGCATGGAGAAGTACTTCAAAGAAGGCAATGTGGTGGTAATCCCCAATTTCTACAAACTGCTGTTCCTGAATATGGGCAACTTGATGCTCACCAATGAAGTGGCAATGCTCAAGGTTGGGATGGGCATGTCCGCGGAACAGGCGGTCGATGAAATGATGGGCGTCCAGGGCACAATAACGTTCACCCGCGAAGACGAATAACAGCCCAAAATGCCGGTTTTTAGTAAAAAATATGCCTTTTAGTGCATTCTAATTAACTTTTTTTCATCAAAAGTGTACTTTATTAGTTTTTTTTGTCTACATTTGACTACGACATTAATGTTCAACTAAAACCAAATTATCATTTATCATGGAGAAACTCGTTAAAGAAATCCTCGCCGAGGTTGAAGCAATCAAGGCTGACATCGTTAAGGAAGGCAACAAAGCAGCTGCTGCTCGCGTTCGTAAGGCCACCCTTAAGCTCGAGAAACTCGGTAAGGAGTATCGTAAGGCAAGTGTCGCTGCTGCAAAATAATTCAGCGCACTTCGAACAAATAGGGGCTTCCTGCAAAGGAAGCCTTTATTTTTTTATATCTTTGAGAAACAAACCTAGCCGATATGTCCGATTATTTCCCGCTGCAAGATGTCGAAAGATTCGACCTTAAGAAAGAGCCCCCGCGCGTCAAATGGTACCTGAGGCCGGTAGTCTGGCTTCTATGTTTCCCCGTGTTCTGGCTGCACCGCAGCAAAATACGCCGCACGAACATGAAAGGCGTAAAGCCGCCGTACATACTCCTCTGCAACCATAACGCCTTCTACGACTTCATGGTCGCGACGGTGGCCAACTTCCCGCACCAGCCGTATTATATCGTCGCAGTGGACGGGTTCATCGGCCGCGAGAAATTGATGTGGGGCGTGGGCTGCTTCGGCAAACGCAAGTTCACCAGCGACCTCTCGCTCATCAGGAACATACGCGCCGTGCTGGATCGCGGAAAAATAGTTACCATCTACGCGGAAGCGCGCTACTCCCTTTGCGGCACCAACGCTGTGTTGCCCGAATCGCTTGGGAAACTCGTAAAGATGTGCAAGGTGCCGGTCGTCACCCTGATGACCAAGGGCCATCATATCGACGCGCCATTCTGGCAGGGTTCGAACCCAAAGAGCAAAATGCTCAAGACCGAGGCGGAAATCAAGCAGATCGTCAGCGCAGAAGAGATAAAGACCCTCAGCGTAGACGAAATCAACGCCCGCATCAACGAAGCGTATGTCTACGACGACTTCAAGTGGCAGAAAGACAACCACGTGCGCGTGCGTGCGAAGGATCGCGCGCGTGCGCTCCATAAAGTATTGTACAAGTGCCCGCACTGCGGCAAGGAGTACAAGATGGACTCGCACGGCACTATCCTCGAGTGCAAAGCCTGCGGTCATAAGTGGGAAATGACTGAATACGGCGAACTGCAGGCGCTCGAGGGTGAGACCTACTATTCACACATCCCCGACTGGTACGAGTGGGAGCGCGCCTGCGTCCGCAAGGAAGTGGAGGACGGCACCTACAAACTCGACGTGCAGTGCAAGGTCAACTCTCTGCCCAATTCGAAGGGCTTCATCTGCATAGGCGACGCCCATCTGGTCCACGATATGGACGGTTTCCACCTCTCCGGTAATTACGAAGGCCACGACTGGAGCCTCGAGCAGCCGGCCAAGGGGTTGTACTCCGTGCACATTGAATACAACTACATAGGCGAGCACCGCGACTGCGTGGACCTCAACACCCTCACGGATACGCTCTACTGCTTCCCCTACGGCGAAGACTTCGCAGTGACGAAGGTCGCCCTCGCAACCGAAGAACTTTATAAGTACCTGAATAAGAAATGAAAAAACTATTCGTATGCCTTGCCGCACTGGCAGCAGGCTTCTTCGCCCAGGCCCAGGATCTGAACGACATCCACCTCGCGCTCACGACGGTGCAGGATTCCGCTCACTTCTACTACTATGTGAATATGTATCCCAAACTCGGCCAGTGGGATATCAAGAGGACGAGGCCCAAGGAATACGGCTATTTCTCCGAATACACGCTCGAAGGCAAGTTCGACCGCATCTGGCTGCTCAGCCCGCACGACGCAATCATCAAGAAGAACGGCAAATATGCGCTGTTCAACCTTGACACCAAGAAGTACACCACCAAGTTCGAGTACCTGGACGTGCGCTTCGCGTGGGGTGGCCCGGAAACCGCGCCGGTGGCTCTCTATTCGAAGACTAAGGACTACGAAGGCTGGGAACTCGTTCGCCTGCTGGACACCGACGGCAAAAGGACCATGGAGCCGGTGATGACCGAGCTGGCCGACAGTTTCAATTTCATCGCTCGCAACTGCATAAAGATATTTCACGACGGAAAGGAAGCGCTCATCAACGACAAGAACGAGGTCGTCGTCCCCTATCAGTACGCCCATATCGGCAATTATATCATCTATGACGGAGTCACGCTGATCGACGTGCAGAACGAAGAGGGCCTCTATGGCCTCGCGCGCATCAAATGGGACGGCACCATCGCCGAAATAGCGCCCTGTGAGTATGACGCTGTCCATATCAACCGTTGGCCCTGCCTCCTCGAGAAAGACGGCAAGTTCGCGATAGTCTACGACAAATACGGCGCCCGCACCGACCTCGTCTTCGACGCGGTGGACTGGTATCCCCAGGGTATGATAGTGCGCATAGGCGACAAGTTCGGTTTCCAGAAATGGGGCAAACTCAAACTCGAGATCGAGTACGACACAATGGAGATAGTGGCCTCCACCGAGACCAAGAACAAAAAAGCCATCGCGGCCACCAAGTCCGACGGAGATTATCTCTACGATACCAACGCGAAACTCCTGAGCTTCACCCCCGTCGAAATCCCAGCTCCGGCGGACTCGTTAGTCGCTCCCGCCGACTCCCTCGTAGCCCCTGCGGATACACTCGCAAAAGAAGAATAGTATGAAAAAATTAATGACTCTGCTCCTTCTGCTGTCGGGAGTGTGCGCATTTGCGCAGCACCCTCTCTCGGCAGAGCGTCAGGCTTTGATCCGAAAGATGGCTCAGCCTGTTCTGGCGGACACGTTGGATTTTGCCCACAAAAACAAGGTGCTGATCAATAATGAGCATGTGTACGAAGGCTCTGTCAGTCCTATTCCAAGCCTTTCCACGTCATTCTGAACAGCCGCTTCGGCATTCAGTTCAGCGGGCAATTGCCAATCGGGGAGTAGTAGACTATCTTAATCTTTTACCGTAAAACGGACGGATATCGTCTCTCCGGAGTCGTCCACGACAGTGAGAACATGGGCTCCCGGAGAGGGGGAAAGGGTGAGTTGATGGATATGCTGAGTCTCGCCCACATAACTGCCGTCCAGATGCCACCACAAAGTGGTCTTGGAGTCGCGGTGCGCGACGCGGAACACGGCGCCTTCGATCTCGCCAGAAAGTTGGCGCGGCAGCGACAGCGCCGCTCCGGATGAAGGGTAAATGAATTCCATCACGGCCGATGACGCCTTGGGTGAAGTGTATTCCGGGTGGTGCGGCTTATAGAACCATTCCATTGTGGGCGGAAGAGTAAAGACACCGCCGGTGTGGTACGGGCACGGCTCGCTTTCCATCGAAGCCTCCGGGAGAAGTACTTCTACGGCGGTCTCGCAATCCGGACCGGCAAGGTAGCCGGAGCGCTGGCAGACCTCGGCGACTATTCCATCAGTGGGCTCCGGGAACCAGCCTGCACTCTCCGGCAGGAGGTTCAGGATATCGAACATGGCGGGACCGGCCGCACGGGCGCCGGTAAGGCCTGGCACCCCGGCGCCGTCGGCATTTCCCGCCCACACGCCGATAGTGTATTCCGGAGTCATCCCTATCGCCCAGGCGTCCCTGAATCCGTAGCTCGTGCCTGTTTTCCATGCAGCCTTGCGGACGGAACTGATAAGCCTCCAATCTAGCTGATCCGGCCTGTTCACCTCTTTCAGCGCCTCGAACGTTTGCCACAATGCTACCGATCCCTTTGCGGAGTACTCCCGGACCATTGCGCTATAGGCGGCCGTTATCTCGTCGAGCCGCCCCTCAGCGCCGCCAAGTATCAACGACAGGCCGTAGTGCTGCGCCGGGCGGGTGAGGGTGGTGAGCCCCATGCGCTGCAGATCGTCGTAGAAGCGCTCCATGCCGTATTTGCGCAGAAGGAACACCGCCGGGACATTGAGGGAGCGGGCCAGCGCCTGGCTGGCCGGGACGGCGCCGTAGAACTGCCGGTCGAAGTTTTGCGGAGCAAAGCCGCCCAGATTCACAGGGACGTCGGGAAGCAGCGTCTGCGGAAGGATGGTTCCGTTTCCAACGGCCGCTGCATAGAGGAAAGGCTTGAGGATGCTGCCGGTGGAGCGGGGAGCGGAGGCTATGTTCACCTGAATGCCTGCCCGCTGGCGAAGTGGCGATGAATTGCCCACAAACGCCACAACCTTGCCCGTCTTGTTGTCTATGACCACGGCCGCCATATCCGCGACGCCACTGCCTGCCAGATCATCCGAACGCCGTCTGACAGCCTCTTCCACCGCCCGCTGAAGCTCGAACCTGATGGAAGAGCGCGTGCGCACGCCCTTCGGGGCCGCTTCCACATAATGCGAAGCATAGGCGGGAAGCGGCAGGGGCTCGCCGGGTAGCGGCTCGTCAAGGGCCTCGGAATAGGTGTCGGCGTCTATATCTCCATGCTCCAGCAGCCGGCCAAGCAGGCGGTTGCGCTTTTGTAGCAGACCGTCCCTGTCGCGGCCAGGGTGGATTGACGCAGGCGAGTTGGGAAGCACCGCGAGGGTGGCGGCCTCCGCCCATGAAAGATCTTCCGGCGGCCGGCCGAAGTACCTCCACGCCGCCGCGTCAAGTCCTACCACATTGCCGCCGAAGGGCGCATTGGATGCATAAAGAGCAAGGATTTTCCTCTTTGAATGGCGCAATTCCAGGCGTGTCGCCAGAAAAGCTTCCACGATTTTTTGCCAGACTGTCCTCTCCTTTCCTCTGGATAGCCTTATCACCTGCATGGTGATAGTGCTGCCGCCGCTAACCACATGCCCGGAGCGGGCATTGTCCCTCAGAGCGCGGGCAATGGCAAAGGGATTAACGCCGGGGTGCCATCGGAACTGCCTGTCTTCAAATTGAATGAGGGCGGTGGCGAAACGCTCGGGGACGGTGTCCCTGGGTGGGAAACGCCACTGTCCGTCCGAGGCGATTCTTGCGCCCAGCAGTTCACCTTCAGAGCTTTCCACCACGGTGCTGTAGGGCGTTCCGCGGAAAAGGTCTCTCGGAAGACAGAACAGCCATACCAGCAGCGCCGCCGCTGCCGATATGGCTATAATGTGCCGTCGCTTCATCGGGTCACCACGGCCGTGCCCGAAGCGGTGCAGCCGTTGACTGTGGTGTCGTACATGGCCTCCGCCACGGTAGCGGGCAGCATGTAGGCGCCTTCGTAAGCGGCGCGGAGCTGGACCGTGAAGGTCTTATAGCGGCCTACGGGCAGACCGAAGAACCAGTCTACGCGGAGATCGCGGATATCTTTATGGTCATAGCCGTCTTCGGCGCCGCCGACAATGCGGTCGTTTATAATCTCCCAGCCGGAAGGGATTCCATAGCTAAGAGAGATGTTCGAAAGCGAACGGCCACCAGCGCGATTGGTCACCTTGATGCGTGCGCGGAAGCGGGTGCCCTGGCGCAAAGAGGACGGATCGATGGGATCCCCGTCGTCATCGATGTAACTGACCTCCACTTCGAGGCCGTTGGAAACGGCTTTAGTCACACTCCGTCGCGAGGTCTTTGAGACGGTGACAAATAGCTGTCCGTCCGTGTTGCTCTCCAGATTTCCGCCTTCGGTCACAGGCACATTCACGAACGATCCGGCGCTGACTATGGCCTTTCCTGCCAGTTTGACGTCGATGGCCTCGGAAGGACCCTTTTCGAACAGGTTGCCGAAGGCTATGGAGGCGAAGGCGCTTTCCTGAGTGCAAAGGCCGCGGTCCGGCAGGAACTCGCCTGCGATGGTAATCGCGTCAGGGACGCGGCCGGCAAGCACAAGCGCGTTGAGGGCTATCATCCTGTCGCGGAAGGATCCTCCATAGGTCAGTTCGTCGGCTTCATATTCGGGGAAGTCGCTGCCTATGGCGTCTATCACGGTTCCGGCGACCTTCTGCTTTCCGGACACTGCATATGCTGCCGCAAGCATCCACGAAGCCCTTGTGCCTATTCTGGAAGCTTCACGCAGCCTGTTCATGCCGGATGTAACTTCCATACCGGCAACAGCCTGGGAATATAGCCTGAAGGCCTGGTCGAGATTGTGGAAGTCGTCATTACTGGATATGCGGAACTCTCTTGTCATCCTGTCCTGATAACTCTTCCATGATTTGAGAACGTTGGAATTGACGCTGAATCCAGCCTTGGAAGCTTCTGTCAGGAACAGACCCGCCATTGAGGAAATCCATGTGTATGACGACTCTCCGCTCCAGTATCCGAAGCCTCCGTCGGCATTCTGCCTGGAATAGAGGGTGTTGATAGTGTACTTAATACGTTCCCTTGCAATCGCTGCATCTTCGTCGTTAAGCAGCCGCAGCAGGTGAAGGTAGGTAAGGCCCTTGGATGACAGCTGTTCGCCACACTCGTAAGGGTAATTCTTCATGTCTGAGAACATGGCGTGCACATCGAGAGCCGGGAATGCTGTCATCTGGACGGCGGAACCGGCCTCCGCATAAGCGGATTGGCCTTTTCGCAGGGTGAACTTACGGACGTCGGTGATCTCCGGGTTGGGATCGGCGATCTGCAGGTTGATGGTCTCGTGTGTTTTGTGACCGCCGCCTTTGGCATTGACGGTGATGGTCGCGGGACCTTCGGCATCCTGAGCCTTTATGTTGAAGTGTATGAGCTTGTCGCCCGTGGAACCGAAGGCAACCTTCTGGCTGGCTGCGCCGACTATCTTCACCGGACCGCTGGCCTTGATGCTCACCGTCGCCTCGCTCAGTTCTTCATCCATTGCGAAGACGTTCACCGGCACTGCGACCGCCTCGCCCGATCCAAGGGCGCGCGGCAGGGTGGTGACCACCATCAGCGGGGACTGGACGGGTACGGTTACATCCGTGGCGCCGTAGGCTCCGTCGTGGCCGGCAATCACCATCACGCGGACGCTTCCCACATACATGGGGAGCTTGAGATCGATTTTGTCCGTACCTTTCTCCAGCGTCCTGGGGGCTTTGTAGAGGACTACCGGATTGAAGCGGTTGTCCTTGCGGGCGCTGACCATGGCTTCTTCGTCACCGCCTATGGCTGCCAGCGATGCGAACCTGCCGCTCCAGGCGCCCACCACATTGTCGAACAGATCCCAGGTCTTCACGCCCAATGCCTCGGGCTTGTACATATACGACCATGGATTGGGGGTCTTGAAGGCGGTGAGGTCGAGCAGACCTTCGTCTACGATGGCGAGGGTGTAGGTCATGGGCTTTCCGCTCTTTTCGGATATCCTGACGGTGAAGGTCTCTTCAGGCCTTATCACCTCGGGGAGTTTCACGACCGGCTCCAGATGAGAACCCGGATTCTCCACCAAGATTCTCTTGATGCCGTACATCCTCAGCGGCAGATCGTTGGCTGTCGCTCCGTAGGGCTGAACCAGGGTGAGGTTGATGTAGAAGTTGGGTGCCATTTCGGGGGTGACGGTGAAGGTGTATGGCGTCTCCTTGTCACTGGTGGCGACCCATTTTCTGTCTATCACGCCGGAGGCTCCCTCAAGCGATACCATAGCCTGAGCGTCCTTCGCCGCAGGGATGTAGATTGTAGCAGTTTCGCCCACAGTGTAGGACTCCTTGTCCGTTCCGAAGGTCAGCATGGTGATGGCTTCGGGATCCCGTCTGTCGGCTCTGCCGCGGTACTCCGGCCAGTCTGCGAAGAAAGTGGATGTGCTCACATGGCCCGAAGAACGATCACGCGCGAGAATCATATAACGGCCCCATTCGGGATAGTCCACCCTGAACGTCACGCTGCCGTCTCCGCTTCCGGAGACAAAGCTGCCGCTGGAAATCTTCTTGACGGTGGAACCGCTCACCCATGTGTCCAGATCAGTTCCGGGGCTGTCCCACCACCAGTTCCAACCTATCTTGTACACGGCATAATCCACTCTGTGGCCTTGCACTCTCTTGCCATTGCCGTCGAGAACGGCCACTCTGATGTTATGGTCCTTGTCGGTTTCGAGATAGCTCTCTTCCGGAGTGCGGATGCCGACGTATGCGCTGTAGGGGGAGAAGGGAAGACTTACCGAGGTGAAACTTTCATCACCGCCGCTTTCCTGCACGGAGGTGACGACAAGCGCCTGCAGCATTCCAGGAGCGTCGCTGGCTTCAGGCAGACGGACGGCTGTGGTGAGTTCGCCGAAGGAGGAGAGTTCCTTTTCGTAAAGGACATACTCCGCCGTGGAGAACTGACTGGCCTGGTTGGTGAAAGTGTATTTCTCGAAGCCCTTGAACGGGACGCCGGACAGCCTTTTCAGCGTCATTCGTGCGTTGGCGGGGCAGTTTGCGGCGATACCTCCGGAAAGCCACCTTGCCTGGGTGCTTATAGTGAGAGTCTTGCCGGCCTGGAGCATCTTTTCATCATCCAGGGAGGTGGTTATCTTAAGCCTGTTAGGCTTGATAGTTTCGATATGAAGGGTTTTGTGGAAACTGACTCCTCCCACCTTGAAATATGAGTTCCAGTAGCCTGTAGGGTCCGTGTCCTTTGTGGGGATGTCGAAGGAGAAGAATCCGTCCACGCTCTTTTTGACGAGCTTGGTGTAGAATTGTCCTTCCGGGGTGTAGACCTCCATGGTTGCGGGATGTCCGTCTGGCAGTGAATGGCCCTTATCCTGAACTATCGCAGCCACATGCAGGGTGTCGCCCGGTCTCCAGACGCCCCTTTCTCCGTAGAGGAACGCCTTGAGTCCTTCTTCGACCACCTGTCCGCCCACGTCGAAACGGCTGACCGAACGCTCGGAAGAAAGTTTAAGGTAAGCCACGCTTCCGCCGGCCTTTCCGATCACGGCAAACGGTCTGTGGGCAACCTTAACCTGTGCTAATCCGTCGCTTCCGGTCTTGGCTGTCGCAAGGGTCTGCAGTTGATAGTCCACAACCTCCAGCGACACTCCGCTGAGCGGACGGGCCGTTACCAGATCGGTTGCGGCGAGCCATAGGTCTTCGCCCTCGGCATACTCAGCGATAAGGCCTATGTCGGATGCCAGCAGCATGATGCCGGGGAAGCGGTCGGAGTCCATATAGTAGGAGGGTTTCTCCGGATTGTCGGCATCGCTCCAGTAGTAGTCATCCCAATCATAGAAGTTATCCCAGTACCATGGACTCTGCTTATCCCATTCGGCTTCTTCCTCCTTTGTCGGGGCGCCATTGCCGATGGTCGTGCTGCGCAGTGGCTCCTTTCCGCCGTAGAGGCTCTGATCCATACGGAAGCTGATTCTGATGCTGTAGATGGCGCCGGGCTCCTTTTTAATAAGACCGGTCAGGTCCAGGCAATGGTCGTTCCATTCGTGGAGGTCGTCCGCATCGAGGGGAATGTCGGCTTTGTAGACCAGACGGCCGGAACGGCGCAGATCTGAATGTCCGTCCAGTTCGTTGTCCTGAAGGAACATCAGTACATTGTTCTGGTAGATCTTTATTATCCTCACCTCCACTGCGCTAAGGTTCACAGCCCTGAAGGGAAGGGTCGGGTTCTTCTTGTCCGGCAGGATCGTCCCGCTGATGGGAATTTCGACCGCCGGTTTCTCCTGAGACTGTTTATAGACGCGCGTGAAATCCGTCTTGAGGGTTTCTCCCTTGGCGTTTTTGACGTTCTTGTCGACGGTAAGGGTCATGTCGTCCTTTCTGCCCTCGAAATACACCGTCACCAGCGAGTCCTGCACCTGGATATAACTCCTGACCACGCCCTCAAGCTCCACCATTCCCGTCTTTGAGGCATTCACGGGTTTATCGCTGAATACTATATAAATGCGGCTGTCGCCCAGCGCGGCTCTCTTCACGCGGAAACCGGATCCCTGAACTTCCTTGGCATCTTCCACCTTTCCCGCAGCACTCTTCCTCACTGAAAAACCGAATGAGAATGTTTGAGGGATGCTTGGCGCGTCCTCGGTCTTTTTGCCCTTCAATATGGAGGACCACACTTTTCCAGTTATGCTGGTTTCCGGCTCCTTTTCCTCCTTGGGCTTGATCACCTTCGCAAGCTGGAATTCTGCACGGTAGGTTTGCCCCGGCACCAGAGCTTTCGGCTTGAACGTCACCTTCGTCGGACTCTCCCATGTGGTGGTGCCGCTCAGTTTCGGACTGAAGCTGAACAGTCCGTCGGCGGGCATGTAGTCGGCGTCCTGGGACAGTTCGATGATGATGGTCGCATCCTGGCTGATCACACCACCGGTATAGGCCCTCACATACTCTGCAAATTCGGCTGCTTCCGGTTCTTCAACCGTCTGGCTGAACTTGCACCCGACCACCAGCGCTGCCAGCAGCCCGAGGCTCATAACGCGTTTGAAAGTATTCATATTAGTTACTAGTTTGTCAATTCCCATTAAAGATAGCAATATTCCGTGAAACCTGTGCTCCGCCCGTTGGGCGGAAGATTTTGTTATCTTTGAGAAACCAATAGCACTAAAATGAAAAAAGCACTTTCAATAGCAATTCTGATTATGGCCTCGCTGACCGCAGGGGCGCAGGTAAAAATAGCTGTACACGAAACTCGCCCGGGAGCAGTCATTCCCGCGGAGATTTATGGTCAGTTCTCAGAGCACCTCGGCAGATGTATCTACGACGGTATATGGGTCGGGCTGGAGTCGGACATCCCGAATCAGGATGGCTATCGTACCGATGTGCTGGAAGCGCTGAAGGCGCTGAAGGTGCCCGTGCTGCGTTGGCCCGGAGGCTGCTTTGCCGACGAATATCATTGGCGTGACGGCATCGGCCCGCGCAAGAATCGCCCGAAGATGGTCAACAGCAACTGGGGAGGGACGGTCGAAGACAACTCCTTTGGCACCCACGAATTCCTGAATCTTTGCGAACTGCTCGGGACCGAGCCGTATATCAGCGGCAACGTAGGCTCCGGGACGGTTGAAGAACTCGCGAAGTGGGTCGAATACATGACCGCTGAAAGCGGGACTATGGCCGAGTTGCGCACCGCCAACGGACGAGAGAAGCCATGGCGCGTGAAGTACCTCGGAATCGGGAACGAGACCTGGGGCTGCGGCGGTAACATGACCGCGCAATACTACTCCGACGTTTTCAAGCGCTACGGCCTCTATACGCGCAATTACGGCGGGAACCGTCTGTTCAAGGTGGCCTGCGGCGCATCGGGCGACGACTATGAATGGACCCAAACCATGATGGCCAACGCCCGCCGGCATATGGACGGTCTGTCCGTTCACTACTACACCGTGGACAACTGGGATGACAAAGGCTCAGCCACCGACTTCACTCCGGCCGAATACTACGAGACAATTACCAAAACGGTTGAGATTGACGAAATCCTCCGTAACCACATCGCGATTATGGACGCTTTCGACCCCGAGAAAAAGGTCGCTCTTATTCTTGACGAATGGGGAACATGGTACAATGTGGAGCCGGAGACCAACCCCGGCCATCTCTTCCAGCAGAACACCATGCGTGACGCCATCGTCGCCGGGCTCAATCTCAATATTTTCCATAAATACACTGACCGCATGAAGATGGCGAATATTGCCCAGATAGTGAATGTCCTGCAGTCGATGATCCTGACAAAAGGCCGCGAGATGGTCCTCACTCCGTCCTACCATGTCTTCCGGATGTACTCGGTCCATCAAAATGCCGAATTCATTCCGACAGAATGCGAATGCGGAGACCTTTTCTCCGAAAGGGGCCGTGTGATGAAAGATTTCAGCGTTTCCGCATCCAGGGATGCAGATGGCCGGCTCCACATCTCGCTGGTCAATCCCCGTCTCGACGAAGCACGGGAGGTCGAGTTGAGTTTCGACAGCCTCCGCCCCAAGGCCGTTCGTGCAGAGATCCTTTCTGCCCCCGCCATCAACTCCTTCAACGAATTCGGCGTGGCTCCGGCTGTCGCTCCGTTGAAATTCGACGGCATCCGCCTCCGCAACGGCCGCCTCATGCTCTCCCTCCCTCCTGCCTCAATCGTGGTTCTGGAATTATAACCTCTTGTTTTCTTAGGGAAAAGACATACCTTTGCAATAACATAAATACAATCCCGCTTTGGCGGGGTGATTACTTTACTTAAGGCATTTCGGGTTCATCCGAAATGCCTTTCGGCGTCTAAAAAGGGAATGATTGGCGAAAAACAATGGATTGATGGAATTCCGCCAAGATGAAGCCAGATTACCCCGCCTAGGAGGTATTGTGGCGATGGGAGTCTGGTTTCATGGGCCCAAATCGGGCTATGAAACCAAGCGACATGCCCTAGAAGTGGTTTTGATGTGGGTGGCCCGGTTTCATCTTGGCGATTTAGAGGCGCGGAGCGCCGATGGAAGGGCGATCTCGGCCGGACGAGATTAGCCCCTGCGCCTGGCGGCTCCGGGGCTCGTCTCGTCACTCCGCGCAGTGCGGACTTGGAGGTCCGAAGGACCGATAGCGCCATCAGGCGCGTGCCGTGAGGGAGGAGCGATGCGACGACCGGAAGGCACCCGGCGAAGCGAAGCGAAGACGGCATGCCCCGAGGGGGCAGCTGCGAAGCAGCGGGGGAGATAGCCGATCTCGGCCTCGAAGCGAAAAAGGCAACCGATGTCGGTTGCCTTTGAGCGGAGAGGACGAGATTCGAACTCGTGGTACGGTTACCCGTACGGCAGTTTAGCAAACTGCTGGTTTCAGACCTCTCCGGAAGGTTCTGTGTGAACCGCCCCGCAGCCTTGCGGCGAACGGGACTGCAAATATACGAAGTTTTTCGGAATTACAATATTTTGTATCTTTGGAAGAAGACACATTAGGCACTATGAAACGAATCATCTTGGCAATTGCAATTCTGGCGAGCCTGACGGCGAAGGGGCAGGGGACTTACAACAATCCGGTGCTTCGCCGCGACTGTCCGGACCCGACGGTCCTGGATGACAGGGCGAACACGGGATACTTCTACGCCTACAGCACCCAGAGCGCGAGAGCGGGTCTGATGAACCGCGACAACACCTCCAAGGAGGCCGCGGAGATAATCAACCTTCCCATCTACCGTTCGAAGAACCTGATCGACTGGGAGTTCGTTGCGGACGGCTTTTCGGCAGGCAGGCCGACCTGGCTGCAGGGATCGAGCATCTGGGCTCCGGACATCAACTACGTGGACGGCAAATACATCCTCTATTATGCCCTCGGCATCTGGGCGAACCTGTTCGACACTGGCAGCGGAGTGGCAGTGAGTGATTCGCCGACGGGCCCGTTCGAGGATAAGGGAATGGTCGTCGGGTGGAAGAATATAGGCACGGCGAACTCCATCGACCCGAACTTCTATCACGCCGAAGACGGACGCAACTACCTCTTCTGGGGAAGTTTCGGCCCTATGGGCGGAATCTGGATAGTGGAACTGGACAGCGATGGACTCAAGGTGAAGGAAGGCGCGAAGAAAAAGCAAGTCGGAGCGGACAATCTCGAGGGCGCCTATATCCACAAACGCGGCGACTGGTACTATCTTTTCGCCTCCAAGGGCACTTGCTGCGAGGAGGAAAAGAGCACTTACCGTATCGTGGTCGGTCGCTCCAAAAACATAATGGGACCCTACCGCGACCCGAAAGGAAAGAAGATGACGAGCCTATCCTATGATAATGTCATAATGCGGGCCCCGGACGACAAGACCTTTGTGGGTACGGGCCACGACTCTCAGATAGTCACTGACAATGCGGGTCAGGACTGGATGTTCTACCACACCTACTGGACCGGCACCTCCTACCACGGCCGACTTCTGAATCTCGACCGCATCCTCTGGAGCGATGACGGATGGCCGTACTTCGAGAACGGCACGCCTTCAACTGAACACGAACGCCCTATTTTTTAGGATATGAAGCGAAAATTATTTTTAATTGTGGCTCTGAGCGCCATCTGCACGCTCGCCGCAGCCGAAACCATTGAAGTTAAATCCTTCCGCTATGCCGGCCCGTTCGAGGTCAAAACGCCTCATAAGGTGGACACGCTGGACATAGCCGGAAAAGCGTTCGATCCCGAATCGGCGCTCGACCGCGAACTCTCGCCAGCGCTGCTGAAAGGCGCCAAAATGGTGACGGAACTCCCAAAAGCCGAAGTCAACGCGCTGCACCTGTTCGGCTTCTCGCTAGAAAACACGCTCTACACGCACGCGACGCTGAAGGTTGATGGCCTCAGCCATAGCCGCATATTCATGGACGGTAAGCCCGCCGGACCGCAGTTGAAACTCGAGCCCGGCACGCACGACTTCGTGATCAAAGCGCTGACGCTGAAGGACGAAAAGGATAGCCTGAAGGTGAGCGTGGAGACCCCCAAGGACGGCAGGCTTGCCCTGCGCGAAGACGGCGGACACATCTACTCGCTGGATGCGAACACGATCGGCCTCTCTTGCGGCGGCATCTCCGTGTCCGCGGGCGGCAAGTTCATCGCGCTGACCTATCGCATGATCGATGAAAAGGGATCGTCGAGTTCGTACACTGAAATCCAGCAGGCTTCGGACGGCAAGGTGCTCGCTCGCATGGACAATCCTGTGCAGTGGATGCCCCGACGCGACGATTATTACTATACCAGAAAAGATGCGCACGGACGTGATCTCTATTGTTCGAACCCGCTTTCCGGCAATGAAACGCTTCTGGCCAAGGGCATCCCCGACGGCTGGTTCACGGTCGCGCCGAGTGAGGACTACCTCCTCTACCTCCTGAGCCAGGACGGTCCGCAAGAGGGCCCGGTGCATCAGATCCTCACTCCGGACGACCGTCAGCCCGGCTGGCGCGACCGCTCGTATCCGGCGAAATACGACCTCGCCACGGGCCAGATGCAGCCGCTGACTTTCGGATGGCACGAAGTCTGGCCGGCGGACATCAGCCCGGACGGCAGCAAGATACTACTTATGACCCAGCGTGAGCGCCTCACCGAGCGCCCGACGACGCTCTTCTCCCTCTGGCAGTTGGACGCGAAGACCCTCGAGGCGGAACTCCTCATCGAGGACGACGGCTTCGTGCGCGGCGCCTCCTATTCGCCGGACGGGCAGCAGCTCGTGCTCACCGGCAGCCCGGAGGCGTTCGGCGGAATAGGCCAGGCCGCGCTCAAGCCCGGTCAGATTCCGAATATGTACGACATCCAGATGTATGTCTTCGACATCGCCACGAAAGAGGTGACGCCGCTGACCAAGGATTTCAATCCGAGCGTGGAAGGCAACCCGATTTGGGCGATATTCGACGGCCGCATCTATTTCGACACGGAGGACAAGGACGTTCATAATCTCTATCGCTGCGACCCCAAGACTGGCGCGATTGAAAGCCTGGACAACAGGGAAGAGTATTACACCGGATTCGACCTCGCCGCCGGCGCGCCCGTTCTCGTCTACGCCGGGCAGAGCCTGTGCAACGGCGACCGCGCCTACGCATACAACGTGGAGAGCGGCAGACAGCGCGTCGTTATGGACTTCGGCGCTGTCCGCCTCGCATCCGTCGAACTCGGCGCCGGCGGCGCGTATGAGTTCACCTCCAGCCGTGGAGACCTCATCAACGGCTTCTACGTACTTCCGCCTCACTTCGATCCGGAGAAGAAGTACCCGCTGCTCGTGCACTACTACGGCGGCTGTTCCCCCTCGGCTCGCTACTGCGTGGGCTCTTACTCGCCTCAGGTCTACGCCGCTCAGGACTACGTCTTCTATGTCGTCAACCCCAGCGGCGCGGCGGGCTTCGGCCAGGAATTCGCCGCGCGCCATGTGAACACGGCCGGCGATGTGGTGGCGGACGACATAATCGAGGCGACGCTGAACTTCTGCAAAGACCACCCGTTCGTGGACTCGACCAAGATCGGCTGCTTCAGCGCATCCTACGGCGGATTCATGACCCAACTGCTGCTCACCAAGACGGACATCTACGCGGCCGGCATCTCGCACGCCGGCATCAGCGACCACACCAGTTACTGGGGCGAGGGCTATTGGGGCTACTCATATTCGGAGGTCAGCATGGCGAACAGTTATCCATGGACGCGCAAGGACCTCTATGTGGACCGCAGCCCGCTCTACAACGCGGACAAGATCCACACGCCGCTCCTGTTCCTCCACGGCTCCGCGGATACCAACGTGCCGATAGGGGAGAGCATCCAGATGTTCACCGCCCTCAAACTGCTTGGCGCGGACACGGCGTTCGTGGTGGTGGACGGCGAGAACCACGGCATACGCGAGTTCGGCAAGCGTCGCGACTGGCTGCGCACCATCTTCGCCTGGTTCAGCAAGTATCTCCACGAAGACGACACCTGGTGGAACGACATGTATCCTCAAAAGAACCTGTAAACATCATTCCGTATGAACGGCAAACAAGCGGCATTGTTTCTGGCACTACCTCTGATCCTGCTTTGTCTGGGATGCGGCGGGCCGGGCGTGGACCCTCGTCCCGAGCCGGTGGATAAGCCGGAGACCACGGCGGTCGGCAGAGTAGTGGTCGGCTATGTGACTTCATGGGGCAGTTCGCTGCCGGATCCAAGCCTCCTCACGCATATCAACTATGCGTTCGGCACGGTGAAAAGTGACTTCGAGGCCCTGGCGATCAGCAATACTTCGCGTTTGAGCAAGGTCGTGGCCCTTAAGAAGTCAAATCCGAACCTGAAGGTTCTCTTGTCCATAGGCGGCTGGGGCGCCGGCAACTTCAGCGAGATGGCCGCATCCGAGAGGCACCGTAAGGCGTTCTGCAAGAGTTGCCTGGACGCAGTGAACACTTACGGCCTGGACGGCATAGACTTGGACTGGGAGTATCCGACCAATGGCGATGCGGGCATTTCGCACCGAGACGACGATGACGACAACTTCACTCTTCTGGTGAAGGACCTTCGTGCCGTTCTTGGGAAGGACAAACTGCTCACTATGGCTTCGGCGTCCAACGCGAAATACGTACACTTCAAGGAATTCCTGGACTATATGGACTGGGTCAACCTGATGACCTACGATATGGGAGAGCCGCCGTCCAACCACAATTCGGCGCTCTACAAGTCTTCGAAGACCTACCGCAGTTGCGACGAATCGGTCGCCCTGCACCTTGCGGCCGGCGTGCCGTATAAGAAGATGACCCTGGGTATGGCCTTCTACGGCAGGGATGACCGCAATGCCTTCGCTGCCGGAAGCGGCGACAACTTCGTGTACTACCGCGACATCACGACCGATGGATACACCGAATGCTGGGACGATAAAGCGATGGTGCCATACCTGACGGACTCATCCGGCAAAATGGTCCTCAGTTACGACAACGAGCGCTCCATCGGCCTGAAAGCCGACTACGTCAAAGAAAAAGGCCTCCTTGGCGCGATGTACTGGGCCGCCGAAGGCGACGACGCCTCCCACACCCTCTCCCGCGCCATCTCTTCCCGCCTTTTGGATTAAAGGAACGGGAGTCACATAAAAAAGGGTTCGCCAAACGGCGAACCCTTTTTTGTGGTCCCTGCAGGGCATGATCCTGCGACTCCCTGATTATGAGTCAGGTGCTCTAACCAACTGAGCTAAGGGACCAGTCAGACTTGCGGCCCTAAAGACCGCGCGTCATCATACTTTGATCTCTACATCAACTCCTGCAGGGAGTTCGAGGCGCATCAGGGCGTCAACGGTCTTTGCGTTGCTGTCCTCGATGTCCAGGAGCCTGCAGTATGAATCGAGCTCAAACTGCTCACGCGACTTCTTGTTGACGAAGGTTGAGCGGTTGACGGTGAAGATCTTCTTGTTGGTCGGAAGCGGAATAGGTCCGTTGACCGTCGCTCCGGTGGTCTTCACAGTCTCGACGATCTTAGCCGCTGACTTGTCAACGAGCATGTGATCGAAGGATTTGAGTTTAATTCTGATTTTCTGGCTCATATTAACGTTTTTAAACTTTACTCATCATTGTCATCTGCCAGCAGTCTGTACCCGCTCTTCTCGACGATTTCCTTCTGCATGGAAGGAGTCACCTCAGCATAATGGTCGAATGACATTGTGCTGGTGGCGCGTCCTGAAGAGAGAGTACGGAGCACCGTCACATAACCGAACTGCTCGGAAAGCGGTACGAACGCCTTGATGATGCGCGCTCCGTTTGCCGTGCTGTCCATCGCGCTGATCTGTCCGCGGCGGCGGTTGAGGTCGCCCACGATGTCGCCCATATACTCTTCCGGTGTGACCACCTCGAGGTTCATAATGGGTTCCAGAATGACAGGTTTGCACTTGGGGCATGCGTGGCGGAACGCCATACGTCCGGCAATTTCGAACGAAAGCTGATCCGAGTCGACCGGGTGATAAGAGCCGTCAAGCACGGTAACTTTCATCGACTGAACTTCGCAGCCGGCCAGTACGCCGTTGGCCATAGCCGACTTGAAGCCTTTCTCGATGCAAGGAATGAACTCCTTGGGGATATTGCCGCCCTTGACGACGCTCTCGAACTGGAGCCCGGAAACTCCGGGATCTGCCGGCCCGATTTCCACGATAATGTCGGCAAACTTGCCGCGTCCGCCCGTCTGCTTTTTATAAACCTCACGGTGCTGGACACTGGCGGTGATTGCCTCTTTGTAGTTGACCTGGGGCGCACCCTGATTGATCTCCACTCCGAACTCCCTGCGGAGACGGTCGATGATGATATCAAGGTGAAGCTCGCCCATTCCGCTGATGATGGTCTGACCCGTTTCCGTGTCTGCCTTCACCGTGAAGGTAGGATCCTCCTCGGAAAGTTTGGCGAGCGCTACGCCCAATTTATCAAGATCCTGCTGGGTCTTCGGCTCCACGGCCACTCCGATAACGGGGTCCGGGAACTCCATAGACTCAAGGACGATGGGGTGACCCTCTTCGCAGATGGTGTCGCCCGTGCGGAGGTCCTTGAATCCGACTGCCGCCGCGATGTCTCCCGCCTCCACAACCTCGATGGGGTTCTGGTGGTTCGAGTGCATCTGGTACAGCCTTGCCACACGCTCCTTCTTCGCGGACCTCACGTTCAGCACGTAAGATCCGGCTTCCAGTTTGCCCGAATAGGCGCGAAGGAATGCAAGACGGCCCACGAACGGATCCGTGGCAATCTTGAACACCAGCGCGCAGAAGGGCTCGCTGTCCGAAGGCTGGCGCTCGATCTCGGCTCCGTTACGCGGGTTCACACCCTTGACGGCGCCTTTGTCGAGCGGGGACGGAAGGTAACGCATTACTGCATCCAGAAGGAACTGAACTCCCTTGTTCTTGAAGGAAGAACCGCAGCAGGCAGGAACGATCTGCATTGAGATCGTGCCCTTGCGCAGCGCCGCGATTATCTCTTCCCTCGTCAGGGATTCGGGATCCTCGAAGTACTTCTCCATGAGGGCTTCGTCGCACTCCGCCGCCGCCTCCACGAGTTTGTCGCGCCAGGCGTTGACTTCGTCAATCATGTCCTCAGGAACCGTCCCATAGTGGTAATTGACCAGTTCTTCACTTGAGTTGTAGTAAATGGCCTGCTTGTCGATGAGGTCCACGATGCCCTCGAATTTGTCTTCCGCCCCGATGGGGAGGCAGATAGGCACCGCGTTCGCGCCGAGTTTGGCGTGGATCTCCTCAACGCATGCGAGGAAGTCCGCTCCGACGCGGTCCATCTTGTTGACGTACGCGATCTTCGGAACCCCGTACTTGTCCGCCTGACGCCATACGGTCTCGGACTGCGGCTGCACGCGTCCTACCGCGCAGAATGTCGCGATAGTGCCGTCCAGCACGCGGAGCGAGCGCTCCACCTCCACGGTGAAGTCGACGTGGCCGGGAGTGTCGATCAGATTGATCTGGTAGACCTTGCCCGCGTAGTGCCAGAAGGCGGTGGTGGCGGCGGAGGTGATAGTGATACCCCTCTCCTGCTCCTGGACCATCCAGTCCATTGTGGCCGCTCCTTCGTGGACCTCGCCGATTTTATGCGTCTTGCCGGTGTAGTACAGGATACGTTCAGACGTAGTGGTCTTACCGGCATCGATGTGAGCCATGATGCCGATATTGCGTGTGAACTGAAGATCCCGTTTAGCCATTACTACTCTTTGTCAACTAAAAATTAGAAACGGAAGTGGGCAAATGCCTTGTTGGCCTCTGCCATTCTGTGCATATCCTCTTTGCGCTTGAATGCACCACCTTCGTTGTTGTAAGCCGCTACGATCTCTGCGCACAGTTTTTCTGCCATCGAGTGACCGGAACGCTTGCGGGCAAAAGAGATCATATTCTTCATAGAAAGCGATACTTTTCTCTCCGGTCTCAACTCGGTGGGCACCTGGAAGTTAGCACCGCCGATACGGCGTGACTTGACCTCGATCTGAGGGGTCACGTTCTCGAGCGCCTTCCTCCAAATATCCAGAGGAGCCTTGTCAGA